>CAMAVQ010000019.1 GCA_945861755.1 Gemmatimonas phototrophica | reverse complement strand
GCGCCCCCAGTAAAGGCCTCTGGGGTCATCTCCCCGCCAGCTGATCAAAACCCTTTCTTCTTGTCCACCACGTTCAGCAGCGGCTGGCCGGAGAGGTAGCGGCGCAGGTTGTCGCGGAAGAACTCAAAGGTCTTGCGCGGCCGGTGCTGGGAGGCGCCGGCCTGGTGGGGGGTGAGGATCAGATTGGGGGCCTCCCACAGCGGGCTGTCTGGGGACAGGGGTTCTTTTTCGCAGACATCCAGACCCGCCCCGGCGAGGCGTTCCTCCCTGAGCGCCTGGGCCAGGGCCGGCTCGTCGATGATGCCCCCGCGGGTGACATTGACCAGAAAGGCCGAGGGTTTCATGCAGGCCAGTTCCGCCGGCCCGATAAGGTGGTAGGTCTCCGGGATGAGCGGGCAGGCGAGCATCACCGCGTCGGAGCGTCTGATCAGCGCGTGCAGATTTTCTTTGGTAGGCAGCTTCAATTCGGCCACGCCCTCGGGTTTTTCCCGGCGCACCGGGTCCAGGGCCAGGATCTCCAACTCATAGCCTTTGGCGCGCTTGAGGATCTCCAGGCCAAATCCCCCCATGCCGATGATGCCCATGGTGCTGCCGGTCAGCTCGACCACCGGCCCGCCCTGCCATTTTTTCTGGTCCTGGATGCGCACCGCCCGGTGCAGGCCGCGGCAGAGGGCCAGGAGCAGGGCCCAGGCGTGTTCGCCCCCTTGGCTGGCGTAGAGGCCGGCCATGTTGGTGATAGTCACTTCTTCGCGGGCGACGATCTCGGGGAAGAGGATTTTGTCCATGCCGGCGCTGTAAGACTGGATCCAGCGCAAATGCGGGGCAGCGGCGCATACCGAGGGCAGAAAAGAGCCCAAGAGCACCTCGATCTGGGGGGCGACCTCTAGGGCAGCGGCTTCGTCGGCGGCGTAGAGCAGTTTGTGCCCGTGCTGTCCAGCCAACTGGCGCAGGGCCTCCAGTTGTTGGGGCTCAAAGGGGAAATGGACCAGGATTTTCATCGCGCACTCCTGAATAGGGTCAAAGGGTGGAGAGGATCGGGTTCACTTCGCCTTTGAGCGGGCGATCCAGGCGCGGGCCGTAGCGGGCCACCACCTGGGCGGCGGCGTAGTTGCCCAGTCGGGCGGCCTGCTCCAGGGAATAACCCCTGGCGAGGCCAAAGAGCACACCCCCGGCAAAGAGGTCGCCGGCCCCAGTGGTATCCACAGCCGTGGCTTTGACGCCGGGGATCAGATTGCAGCGGCCCCCCTCAAAGACCAGGGCCCCGTCCTTTCCACATGTAATGCAGCCGGTCGGTGCCTGGCGGGCAAGTTGCTGGGCAGCGGCCTGCCGGTCACCGGCGCCGGTGAAGGCCTGGGCCTCCTCCTCATTGCAGAAGAGCAGGTCCACGCCGCCGGCCACCAGTTTTTCGAAGCGCTCCCGGAAATACTCGACCATGACCGGGTCGCTGAGGGTGAGGGAAACACGGGTGCCGGCCTGCCGGGCCATTTCCTGGGCGCGCAAGCAGGTGGCAAACCCGTTTTCCGAGCTGACCAGGTATCCCTCGAGGTAGAGATAGGCGCTGTCCTGGATGAGGACCTCTTCCAAATGCTCCGGGTCCAGCTGGCTGCTGACCCCCAGGAAAGTATTTAGTGTGCGGTCGGCGTCCGGGGTGATCAGCACCACACATTTGCCGGTGGGACCGGCGCCGCGGTGGGTCGGGTTGCTTTTGACCCCGGCATTTTCCAGATCTCGGCGGTAGAAGTCCCCCCACTCGTCCCGGCCCAGCAGGCAGGTGTAATAGGCGCTGCCGCCAAAGCTGGCCACGCCGATCATGGTGTTGGCCGCCGATCCCCCCGAAGTCTGGGCCACCGGGGTATCGCTTTTCAGCGCCACGAGCAGCTGCTCCTGCTGGGGTTCGTCGATGAGGGTCATCACGCCCTTGCGCATGCCCAGTTGCCCGAGGCGCTCGGGGGTAAGAGTGTATTGGACATCCACCAGCGCGTGACCCACGCCGTATACGTCTAGGGTGCGGGACATGGTTATCCTTTCGGCGGGGGTAGGTATATAGTATTTTATATTTTGATGCGCTTCGTTATATTTAAGGGCATGCCGCACAAAGTTCAACCCTTTTTTAACCGGAGGTAGTATTTATCAACAAACCGCAAACGTCGTCGACCAGGGTCAACGAGACCATCCGCGTCCCCCAGATCCGCCTGATCGGCAGCGAAGGCGAGCCCTTGGGGATCATGGAGACCAGGAAAGCCCAGGAAATGGCCGAGACCCAGGGGCTGGACCTGGTTGAGATCGCCCCCGAGGCCAAGCCGCCGGTCTGTCGCATCATCGACTACGGCAAATTTCTCTACGACAAAGAGAAAAAGACCAAGGAGGCGCGCAAGAAACAGCACCAGGTGCAGATGAAGGGAATCCGCATCGATTCAGTGAACATTTCCCCTCACGACCTCGAATACCGCATCGGCCATATACGCGAGTTCCTCGGCAAGGGCAATCGGGTCAAGGTCAGCGTGCGCTTTCGCGGGCGCCAGATGGCCTACCAGGATCGGGGCCGGGAAATCCTCCAGGATCTTTCAAAGAAGGTGGAGGATGTGGCGGCTCTGGATCAGACTGCACGTATGGAGGGACGCGAAATGTCCATCATTCTCCGCCCGCTCTGATCCGAAAGGCGCAGAAACAGCAGCGGCGCTCCAGGTTTCCTGGGGCGCCGTTTTTCTATGGGCTTCAGAAACGCGCGGTGGGGGGAGCGGGCGGATCGCTGCTGGCTGGCAGGTCCCCGGACTGGTCTTCGAGGCGGCGGGTGAAATTGCTGATCCGGCGGTCCGCCTCGCTCAGCAGGGTCTCTTTTTTGCGGCGTTCCTTCAGAACCTCCTCGGCGATTTCCATGGCCGCCAGGACGGCCAGATCGAGGAGAGGGCGGTGGCCGGTCACGGAGGCCGCTTCGCGGATCTTTTTGTCGAGGTAAGCGGCTGCCTGCTTGATGGACTGGCTGTTGGCCTGGTCGCTGCCCAGGCGATAGGTCTGGTTGTAGATTTGGACCGAGGTGAACATATCCGGGGCCATAGCGTATTTCCAGCAGGGCGGGAAAGTAAAAAGTGGGGACTTCCGCGATCTCCCCTTAGTCCCGGAAGCCCCCTTCTTGCACACATGCAAGCAGTGCGTATCCCAATATATTGGGGAAAATCACCTTGTCAATCTAGATCTTGCGTTTTTTAGGTCTCTGGGCCAAAATGACTCAAATGCCGGGAGCCGGGCGCCTGTAAAGAGGGGCTGCTCTGGCTCTAATCAGGTCTGTTGCGTAGATTTTTTCATCCACACCGAGCGCGGGAAAAAGTCCTTGCCAGTCGACAAGAACCAACTGATCAGCGCCTTGCAGCAGCTCCTCAAGGGGGAGGTCCGCTTCGACCCGGTCTCGCGGATGTTGTACCGGACCGATGCCAGCATCTACGAATTGGAACCCGAAGGGGTGGTGGTTCCCCAGGATGCCGAGGACGTGGCCGTGGCCGTGCAGGTGGCCGGCCGTTTCGGGGTGCCAGTCCTGCCGCGCGGTGGCGGCACCAGCCTGGCCGGTCAGAGCGTGGGTCGGGCCCTGCACCTGGACCTGTCCAAGTATATGAACAAGGTCCTGGAGATCAATGAGACTGAACGTTGGGTCCGGGTCCAGCCGGGTGTGGTGCTCGACGAACTCAACGCCCAGCTCAAGCCGCGTGGCCTGATGCTGGGCCCCGACGTGGCCACCAGTAGCAGGGCCAATATCGGCGGAATGATCGGCAACAATTCGAGCGGGACTCATTCCATCCTCTACGGCAAGACCGTGGACCATGTACTCGAACTGCAGGTGGTGCTGGCCGACGGCAGCAAGGTGCGGTTGGGGCCGGTGGACGAAGAGGGATACCGGCTCAAGGCGGGGCTGCCCGGTTTGGAGGGCCAGATCTATCGGGAGGTGCGGCGCATCATTCAGGAAAACCGCGACGAAATCGACAGGCGTTTTCCCAAGGTGATGCGGCGGGTGTCGGGCTACAACCTCGACGAGCTGATCAAGCCGGGGGCACCCTTCGATCTTAGCAAGATTGCCGTGGGTTCGGAAGGTACCCTGTGCGTGGTGGTGGAGGCCAAACTGCGGCTGGTGGATGCGCCCGTGAAAACGGCGGTGCTGGCCTGTCATTTCGCTGGCCTCGACGAAGCTATGGAGGCCAATCTCGAAATCCTCCAGACCGGGCCGGCTGCCATCGAACTGGTGGACAAGATCCTGCTCGACCTGACCAAAAACTCCATCGAGCATGCCCGGCGGCGCAGTTTTTTGCAGGGCGATCCGCAGGCCCTGCTTTTTGTCGAATACTTTGGGGACGACGAAGAGCAACTGCGCGTCCGGGTCGAGGAACTGGAGCAGCGCCTGCGTGGGCGCGGACTGGGTTATGCCTACGTCCAGGCGCTGAGCCCGGCGTCCCAGAAGAACATGTGGGAGGTGCGCAAGGCGGGGCTGGGGCTGCTGATGGGCATGAAGGGGGACGCCAAGCCCAGTCCCGGGGTGGAGGACACCTGTGTGCCAATCGAGAAGCTGCCCGAGTACGTGCGGCGGGTGCAGGCGTTGATGGCCGAGCATCAGGTGATCGCCGAGTACTACGGACACGCCAGCGTGGGGGTCTTGCACATCCGCCCCATCCTGAATCTCAAAACGTCCCAGGGCATGGCCACCCTCCGTGCCCTCGAAGACCGCATGAGCGATATGGCCAAGGAGTACGGCGGGGCGATGACCGCCGAACACGGAGACGGCCTGGCGCGCAGCGAGTGGATCGAGAAGATGTTTGGGCACCAGTTGGTGGAGGCCTTCACCCAGGTCAAGGACGCTTTTGACCCGGCTGGGTTGATGAACCCCGGCAAGATCGTGCGCGCCCCGCGCATGGACGAAAACCTGCGCTACACCCCGGACTACCGCAGCCCCAAGGTCGAGACCTTTTTCAGCTTTGACCGCGAGGGCGGTCTGCAGCAGGCAGTGGAGATGTGTTCGGGGGTGGGACACTGCCGCAAGAAGATGGTGGGCACCATGTGTCCCTCGTACATGGCCACCCTCGAAGAGGAGCACTCCACCCGGGGGCGGGCCAATGCCCTGCGGGCGGCGCTGGCTGGCCGCCTCGACGGCGAAGGGCTGCGCAGCAAACAGCTCTTCGAGGTCATGGATCTGTGCCTGGAGTGCAAGGCCTGCAAAGGCGAGTGTCCCTCCAACGTGGACATGGCCAAACTCAAATACGAGTTCCTGGCCCACTATTACGGGGAACACGGGTACCCGCTGCGCTCCCATCTCTTCGCTAAGATCGACCGCTTCAACCGGCTGGCCTCGCCGGTGGCCGGGTTGGCCAATTGGCTGATGGGCACCAGTCTGAGCCGCTGGGCCCTGGACCGGCTGGGCATCGACCGGCGGCGTCGCCTGCCACCTCTGGCCTCTCAGACCTTTTCCCAGTGGTTCCATAAACGGCCCGCCCGCCCAGTGGGGACACGCGGTACCGTGGTTCTCTTCAACGACACCTTCCTCGAATACAACGACCCGCAGATCGGCGTGGCGGCAACTGCCCTCTTGGAGCGGGCCGGCTTCTCGGTGGTGCTGCCCGCCCCTCAAGTTTGCTGCGGCCGACCCCTGATCTCCAAGGGGTTCCTGGCCCAGGCCAAAGAGCGGGCAAAAGCGAACGTGGCGGCCCTGGCCCCCTATGTGGACAAGGGTTGGCCCATCGTCGGCATCGAACCCAGTTGTATGCTCAGTTTCCGCGACGACTACCTGGATCTGGTGGCCGACCCGCGTGCCCAGCAGGTGGCAGATAATGTTTTTATGCTGGAGGAATTCCTCGCCGGGCTGGCGCGCAAAAAAGAATTGGGCATCGAGTTCACCCCGGTGCAGCGCCAGATGCTGGTACACGGGCATTGCCAGCAAAAAGCGCTGGTGGGCACCGGCGCAACCCTGGAGGTGCTGCGCCTGGCGCCTGGGTTCGCGGTGAGCGAGATTCAATCGGGCTGCTGCGGCATGGCCGGCAGTTTCGGCTACGAAAAAGAGCACTACGAAATCTCGATGAAGGTGGGTGAAGACCGGCTCTTCAAGGCAGTCCGGGAAGCCGGCCCCGAGGTGGAGATCGCCGCGGTCGGCACTTCGTGTCGGCACCAGATCGCCGAGGCTACCGGCCGGCAGGTCCGTCATTGGGCCGAGATCCTGGCCGAAGCGCTGTAACGACGCAAAGGAGGACGTGATGGCACTCAATGTGAGAAAGCGGGGGCGTCTGACTTATTACTATGGAGGGGATCACCCCACCCTCTCCGCGTTGGTCACCGAGGAGTTGGGCAAGGGGGATCTGAAGATTTGTTTTGCCGGCCTCACCGGCGGGCATTCGGCCAAGGGCCTGCTGGAGCGCGAGGAATTGATCAGCATGAAACCCTCCATCGAGGTGGAGCTGGTCTTCCGCTGCTGGGAGAAGTGGCTGCAGGAGGCGGGGATCTGCGATTCGATCAGCAAGATCGACTTCGTCGAGGTGCACGCCTTTGCGGCCCAGCCCAAGTCGCCCAATCCGCTAGTGGACCCGCAGGGGTTCGTCGCCGAGCAGCAGCGGCTCTATAAAGAATACGCCGAGGCGTACAGCGGATTTTTCCGCGATCACATGCCCGGCTGCGGGGTGCCGGCCCGGTTTACGGTACACGTGATGGATTTTCCCGACAAAGCGGCGTCGTACGAGTTCTACAGCGTGGGGCTGTACCAGCCGGCCCTGCATCAGTAAAGAGGCACGGAGGATGGCCACCACCAGTTTTTCCGTTCCCTATGGTCACGCCGAACAGCACGGCCAGGTGCCGGCAGCCAGTTTCCTCGGGGCGTTCCTGCCCCAGGAAGAGGACGTGGTTGCCGACGAGCAGCAGCTGCTGAGTCACGCCCTGGAGCATCCCATCGGCACACTGCGCCTGCGCGAGCTGGCCAGGGCCGGGCAAAAGGTGGCGGTCGTTACCAGTGACATGACCCGGCCTTGTCCCTCGGACAAGTTGCTGCCCCCGATCCTGGCTGAATTGAACGCGGCCGGGGTGTTAGACGCGGACATCACCGTGATCGTCGCCCTGGGGTTACACCGGGCGCAGACCCCGGCTGAGTTGGAGGAGATGCTGGGGGTCGAGATGTGCCGGCGGGTGCGGGTACTCAACCACGACCCGGAGCAGGTGGTGCGCCTGGGCGTGACCAGCCGCGGCACCCCGGTGGAGTTTTTCCGCCCGTTGGTAGAGGCCGACCTGCGGGTCTGTCTGGGCAATCTCGAATTTCACTATTTCGCCGGGTTTTCCGGGGGCGCCAAGGCTCTGCTCCCCGGCTGTGCTTCCAAAGCCACGGTTAATGCCAACCACGCGCTGATGGTGCAACCAGGGGCAGTGGCCGGCAAGATCGAAGGCAATCCGGTGCGCGCCGACATCGAGGAAGGGGTGGCGATGCTGGGGGCTGACTTCATTCTCAATGTGGTGGTGGATGGCCATCATCGCGTCGTCGGTGCAGTGGCCGGGCAAGCGGAACAGGCTCACCGCCGTGGTTGCGAGTTGGTGGCTCAGCGCGGCTCAGTGCCCATCCCGCAATTGGCCGATGTGGTGGTGGTCAGCGCCGGGGGCTATCCTAAGGATGTCAATATGTACCAGGCACAGAAGGCCCTCGACAACGCGGTACACGCGGTGCGCCAGGGCGGGGTGATCATCTGGGTGGCTGAGTGTGTCGAGGGGTTAGGGGGGAAGACTTTTGAGAGCTGGCTGAGGGAAGCCGGCGAGCCGGACAAGGTTTTGGAGAAGATCCAGCGGGAGTTCGTGCTGGGTGGGCACAAGGCTGCGGCCATCGCCGCAGTGCTCAAACGAGCGGAGGTGTACCTGGTCTCTGGTCTAGAGGATGAGGTGCTGGCCGGCAGTGGGCTGGTGCCTTTTGCCGGCCTGGACGAAGCGTTGAAGGCCGCGCTGGACCAGGTCGGGCCGCAGGCCCGGGTGTTGACCCTGCCTTATGGGGGTTCGGTGCTGCCGGTGCTGGCAGCATGAGCAAAATCTCTAGGTCAGTTCAGTATGGAACTCCTGATGCTGCCCCGCTGCTCAAGATCCAGGGTGCCGGGCCGAGGATCAATGTGCCAGGATACCGCAAGCCGGATTACGGCACCCCGGCCAAGACGGTGAGGCCACCACCAGCCCAGACCCCAAAAACCGGAAAAGCCGGTGTCGGCCGCCAGGTCGACATCACGGGCTGAGTAGAGGCCGCTCAGGGCTTGTCGTTTTCCTCGGCAAAGAGGTCCAGCTGCACCACGGTTTCCTCCTCGAAACCCGACACCCCCACCCCCAGGAGGCGCACCCCCCGCTCTTCGGCTTCGGTGCGTTCCAGCAACTCTATGGCCCGTTCCAGAATAGCCTCTGCCTGATCCAGGTAGGCGTTCTGGGTCTGGGAGCGGGTGATGGTCTGGAAATCCGGGTAGCGCACCTTGAGCGTTACGGAACGACCCCGCAGCCGGCGGCGGCGCAGTCGGCCGCTGAGTTCCTCGGCTAGTTCCTTGAGGGCAAAACTCATCTCCTCCCGGTCGTACACATCCACGGCAAAGGTGGTTTCCTGGCTCAGTTGCTGCGGCTCCCAGGAAGGGTCCACTGGCGACTCGTCGCGGCCCTGGGCCAATTCCCACAGATAAGCCCCTCGTTTGCCGAAGCGCCGGACCAGGTCGATGAGGGGCAGGTCGGCCAATTCGCCGATGGTGTTGACGTTTAATTCCAGCAAGTGCTGGCGGGTGACCTGGCCCACCCCGGGGATCTTTTCCACCGGCAGAGGGCGCAGGAAGTCCTGCACCTGGTCGGGCATGACCACCACTAACCCATCGGGTTTGTGCAGATCCGAGGCGATCTTGGCCAGGAATTTGTTGGGTGCCACCCCGGCCGAGGCGCTGAGATGTAGTTGTCGGCGGATCTGGGTTTTGAGCATGCGGGCAGTGCGGTGGCCGAAGGGGATGCCCTGCTTGTTGTAGGTGACATCGAGATAGGCTTCGTCGAAGGCGACGGGTTCGACCAGGTCGGTGTACTCGTGGAAGAGGGCGTGGATTTCGGAGGAGACGCGGCGGTACTTGTCGAAGTCTGGAGAGACGCGCACGGCCTGGGGGCAGAGGCGCAGGGCGGTCTTCATGGGCATGGCCGAGTGGACGCCGAAACGGCGGGCCTCGTACGAGGCGGCGGCTACCACGCTGCGCTCGCGCGGATCGCCGCCCACCACCACCGGTCGGCCCAGCAGCGCCGGGTTGTCGCGTTGCTCCACCGAGGTATAGAAGGCATCCATGTCCACATGGATGATCTTGCGGTGGTTCATGTGCCGGGCAAGGGGACCACGCAGACGGGCTGGGGGTTGCCTTCGAGTTGGAGCAGGGTGCCAGGCTGCCAGTGATCGCGCCGCACGTAGGCCAGGCCGATGCCCCTTGGTTGACCGGAAATACGGACAGCAGAGGTGAGGCGGCCGGCTTCGGCAGTGCCAGCCCGCAGTACTGTCCCGGCCGGGGGCAAGGGCCCCTCGGGCAGTTCGAGGCCCATCAGACGTTGCTTGACCTTGTCATAGGTGTCGAGGCGGGCGATGACCTCCTGCCCGATATAGCAGCCTTTGTTCATATGGATGGTGCGCCCCAGATTGGCCTCCCAGGGGTTGTGTTCCTCGCCCAGTTCCTGCCCCTGCATGGGCAGGCCGGCTTCCACCCGCAACATCTCCCACGCCTCCTCGCCCAGAGGAAGTGCGCCCGCTGCCGCCAGTCTCCCCCACAATTCAATGAGTTTTGCCGCCGGGCCAATGGCGCGCAGTCCCGCGTGGCCGAAGCGGTCGAGGCGCGCCAACCAGACGCCTTCAGTGAGAGGGTCGTTCAGCAGATGATGATCGGCTACCGAGGTCAGATCCTGGCCCAGAACCTGGGCGAACAGAGCTGCGGCCTGCGGACCAAATACCTCGAACATGGCCAGCTCAAGTGTGAGGTCCTGGGTGGTGATTTTCTCGGCGAAGATATAGCGGTCGAGCCAGGCGGGGATTTTTTCGCGACCGCTGGGGCTTAGCACTGCCAGGGTCTGCTCCCCGGCGCGGTAGAAGGTCCCCAGCTCCAGGATACGGCCCCGGTTGTCGGTGAACACCGCCTCCAGGCCGGCACCTGGCGCTAGGCCCTGGAAGTGGTTGGTGGTCATGCGATGCAGAAAGTCCAGGTGATCCCGGCCCGAAAAACGCAGCCGGCTCCAGTGGGAGGTGTCGCGCAGTACGGCGCCTTGACGGCCGGCCCGGTATTCGGCTTCCGGATCGCCGTAGTGGGCGGGCAGTTCCCAGTCGGCATACTCGGCCCAGGCGGCGCCTGGCGCTGCAGTGGCTAGGGGGCTTTTCGTCATGGTACTCCTCGTAGTCCAGTGTCTTTCCAGACTATACACCAAACCCAAAATTAGGGCAAGGTGTCGGGGGCAACGCCCCATACGTTGGGGCGTTGCATGTCACTTCGGCTTTTCCCAAGGCGCGTCCCGCCGCAGTTCAGTGTCCGCAAATGGGCAGCCGGTGTTCAGAAGCGGACAGTGATACTGCGGCAGCGAGGGCGGTCTCCGGCGGAACGCGCCCTGGCAGGTTTTTTGCGGGATCGCGGGTGGAGGTGATGGGCATGGACCGCCCTGTAGACCCGCGCTTCTGGCAGCGACAGTGGATCAAGAGAGGCAGCGCCGCGGTCCTGGGACTTGCCCTGCTGCTGGGGTTGTTGATCTGTTTGCCTGGGTGGATCAAACCCTCGTTGGACAAGGAGCGCATCCGCACCGCGAGGGTGGAGGTGGGTTTGGTCGAGGCGACGATCACGGCCTCCGGCATTGTGATCCCCGAGTTCGAGCAGCTGCTCTCCAGCCCGATCCCCAGCCGGGTGGTCCGGGTCCTGGAACGACCGGGCGCCCTACTCAAAAAGGGGCAGCCCATCGTCGAATTGGACTTGAGCCAGTTGGTGTTGGCAGTGGAAAAGCTGGGCGAGGAGCTGGCGCTCAAAGACAACCAGCAGGTTCGGCTTAAACTGGATTTGGAGCGGCGCTTGAGAGACCTGGATACCCGGTGGCGGATCAAGCATCTGGAACTGCAGAATCTTCAGGTCAGGTCTGAGCAGTTCAAGCTGCTTCAGGCGTCGGGGGTGATCGCCAAGGACGATGCGCGTCAGGCCAGGCTCGCCGCAGAACGGGCAGCCATCGAATTGGCCCAGATCGAGGGGGAGAAAAAGGGCGAGGGTGCATCCACCCCAGCCCAGATCGAGGGCATGGCGCTGGAGGCAAAGATCCTCCAGGGGGAGCAGGAAGAGGCCCGACGCCGGCTGGAACAGGCGCAGATTCGGGCAGATCGGGAAGGGGTGCTCACCTGGGTGATCCCCCAGGAGGGAACCACCGTGGGGCAGGGAGAGGTGATCGCGCGCATGGCGGACCTGAGTTCCTTCAGGGTGGATGCCACGATCTCGGAGATACACGCCGGCCGCGTGGCCATCGGGCTGCCGGTGAAGGTGAAGATCGACGAGGACACCTATCTGCGCGGGGGCTTCGCTTTCAGGACGCCTATACGGCTGGGGATTTCCAGCTTCGACTACTGTGAGGTGCTCGAAGGGCTGATGGAAGGGGATGAGGTGGTGATCTCGGAGGTGAAGGATTATACCCACATGGACAAAGTGGCAATCAAATAGGAGGCAGCCATGATCCAACTGGAGAGTGTCGAGAAGGTCTATCGCACCGAAAAGATCGAGACCCTGGCCTTGAACAGTATCAACCTGGTGGTCCAGCCGGGGGAGTTTATCTCGGTGATGGGACCTTCGGGTTGCGGCAAGAGCACCCTGCTGAATGTCATGGGGTTGCTGGACAAGCCCACCAAGGGCAACGTGACCCTCGGTGGTCAGCGGGTCGATTCCTACGCGGACAAATACCTGGCGCGTCGCCGCAACGAGCAGATCGGTTTCATCTTCCAGACCTTTCATCTGATCAGTGACCTGAACGTGCTGGACAATGTCGAGATCCCCCTGCTCTACCGGCAGGGGATGTCCGGCAGGGAACGCCGGCGACTGGCGCTAGAGGCCCTGGAGCGGGTGGGGCTGAGTTCTCGGGTACACCATTCCCCCTCGCAGTTGTCGGGCGGGCAGCAGCAGCGGGTGGCCATCGCCAGGGCCATCGTGGGCAAACCCAAGCTGCTGCTGGCGGACGAGCCCACCGGCAACCTGGATAGCCAGATGGGCGGGGAGATCATGAAGATTCTGGAGGGGCTGAATCGGGATGGGACCACGGTGGTGATGGTGACCCACGACCAGCAGTAGGCCGGGCAGACCGGGCGGATCGTGCGTTTGTTCGATGGGAGGCAGGTGAACTAGTGAAGGGTCACCACAATTCTGCCGCGTCGGGCAGTGACCCACTTCGGCCTTTCCCCAGGCGCGTCCTTCCCCCTCGCTCGCTCTGGCTCCGCTACCCGGGCCCCAACCACGCGGACTTCCCTTCCCGGCTACTCCCCGGGAAAGGCCTCGGGGTCATCTCCCCGCCGCTGGCTGTGACCGGCACAATCCTTGTAGCGCTAGGAGGTGTCCCATGCTGAAGAACTATCTCAAGATCGCATTCAAGGTATTTCTGAGAAGGAAGTTCTTCACCTTCGTCCGCAGGAGACGAGAAAATCGAGCTGGCCCTCAAGTACGTGGACAGCGCTTACTGGGAGGTATTGCAGTTCGACTTTCTCGAAGGGCGGCCCTTCACTGCCCAGGAGGATGCCGAGGGAGCGCCATGGCCGTGATCAGCGCGCAGACCTGCCGGCGAATCTTCGGGGGAGGGAACGCTGCAGGCAAAATCCTGGAGGTGGGCAGTGAGCGCTTTCGCGTAATCGGAGTAGTGGAGGAGGTAGCCGGGATACAGTTCAGTGCGCACGCCGAGGTCTGGGTGCCAGTCGGCGCGGCCCCACCCGAGGTCCGCAGCGACCCCTCCCTGCACGGTAGGTTCGAGGCCCTGATCCTGGCGCGGACTCAGGCAGATATCCTCCGGATCAAGGAGGAGTATCAGACTGCCCTGGCCCATGTTGGGCCTTCTGATCCCCGCTACGAGGTGGTGACCTCAGCCGCGAATACGCCCTTCGAGGAGGTGGCATGGTACAACGATGGGTGGAAGTCCTATCGGGAAGGGTACCATAAATGGCGACTACTGCTGATATGGAGCGGAGCGGTCGTGCTCTTCATGAGCCTGCCGGCCCTCAACCTGATCAACCTGAACCTGAGCCGCATCCTGGAGCGGGCCTCGGAGATCGGGGTGCGCAAAGCCTTCGCTGCCTCTTCCCACTCCCAAGAAGTTCAGTGGAGAGGAAGAAGCCCTGCGCGTGGTCGGGGTGGTGGATTATTGCCGCAACAAGAGCCCTTTCGAACCTGAAGAGCCAGAATTCTTCCTCTACCGCCGGGTACGCTGGGGTCGGGTTGCTGCTGAATCACAGTTCTATGCGCTACCGAAGTGGTTCCTCGTCCGCGTGCAGTCAGGCACACCACACAGCTTTGAAAAACAGATTCGGGAGAGGCTGGCACCGGTGGCCCGCCACATCTATGTCCAGTTCATCGGGGAGATGCTGGTGCTGACTACCCTCAGAGGAGAAGATGAGAGAACTTCGGGCGTTAGTGCGCTATTACCAGATACGGTATGGCATGTCGGCTGAGGAGTTCTACGCTCGGAAGATCAAGGACCAGGACCATACCTGGGACGATGAGGAGACCTACTTCGACTGGACCAGCACCCTGCAAGCGGCGGAAGAGATGGGAAAAGAGATCATTTCCTTAGAGGAAATTCTCGCCCGTGCAGACCGTTGAAGAACTCCTCAGTGAGGTGCATCAGGCGCTTTCGAGGTACTCTTACTACGCGCGCTGTGAGACCATCAGCCGGGGTATCCACTACGGGAAGTTCCGGCTGATCATCAACAATGACCTTTTTGTGCAGGTCAACCGCAACGAAACCGCGTCGTTCACCAACTTCGCGCTGATCAGTGGAACTCAAAGGATTTTTGGGCGCGACGAGTATCAGGGGAATTGGCACCAGCACCCTGCCTCCGCTCCAGAAAGGCACGACCATGATCTAGAAGGCAGTCGGCCTGTTTCGCTGATCGAGTTCCTCGTTGGCGGTCAGGGGGGCAAGGCCGGTGCGGCGGATTTCATCACCAAGCCCTGGACCAACGAGCAGTTGGTCCAGGCGGTGAGCACCGCTCTGAGCCTGGCGGCCACCGAGCACGGCCAGGCCGGAATTCTGACGCGGGAGGAACTGGACGGGCGCTGGGATTTCAGCAATATCCTCGGGCGCGATCTCCGCCTATTGCGCCTCCTGGAAGTGGCGGGTCGAGTCAGCGCCACGGATGCCTCGGTGCTGCGCACCGGGGAGAGCGGCACCGGCAAGGAACGAAGTCGCCGAGGCGATCTTCCGCAACAGCCAGCGGTGCGCCGGCCCCTTCGTCAGGGTCAATTTGGGGGGGATCTCGTCCACGCTCTTCGAGAGCCAGATGTTTGGGCATGTGAAGGGGGCCTTCACCGATGCGCGCCAGGATCGCCAGGGGCACTTTGAGCTGGCCCACGGCGGGAGCATCTTCCTCGACGAGATCGGCGACCTGGACCCGGGATACCAGGTCAAGCTTTTGCGGGTGCTCCAAGATCGCACCTTCGAAGTGCTGGGGTCGAGCCGGACGCGGGCGGTGGACCTGCGGGTGATCTCGGCCACCAACCGCAATCTGGCCGAGCTGGTGGAGAAGGGGGATTTCCGCGAAGACCTGCTCTACCGGCTGAACCTGATCGCCCTGCATCTGCCGCCCCTGCGGGAGCGGCGGGAGGATGTGCCTAGCTGGCGAGCAACTTCGTCTGCCAGCTGGGACAGGTGTATCGGCGCGGGGACCTAGAAATCGCTGAGGGGGGTCTCCACTGGCTGCAGGAATTGGACTAGCCGGGGAATATCCGCCAACTGCGCCAGGTCATTGAGCGGTCGGTGCTGATGAGCAGCGCTGGGCTGCTGCAAAAGGCAGACCTCGAACTGGCCATGGAGATGCAGCCCGAGGAAAAAACCAAAGAGCAGCTTCCCTCGCCCGGAACCATGACCTTGGATCAGATGGAGGAGCGGATGATCCGCCAGTGCCTGAGCCACTACGGGGGGAACCTCAGCCGGGTGGCCGAGGCCCTGGGCCTGAGCCGGGCCGCGCTCTACCGCCGCCTGGAGAAGTACGGGGTCGCGTCGTGAGCCTGAGGGCAAAATTCACCTGCTACCTAGTCGCCCTCCACCTGGTGCTGGCCGCGCTGGCCGGACTGGCGTTGATGAACGGGGGCTCTGGCTGCTGGGCGTCGAGGTTTTCTTTGTGCTCTCGCTGGCGCTGGGCATCCGCCTATTCCGGCACTTCTGGACCCCGCTGCGCCTGTTGCGCACGGGTGCTGAACTGATTGAAGAGGGGGATTTCGCCAGCAAGTTCGTCGAGGTGGGACAGCCGGAGATGGACCAGCTCATCCGGGTGTTCAACCGGATGAACGAGCGGCTGAGCAAGGTCAACAATTCCACTGGCGCGGTCAGTTCACTGCTCCGTTCCTGCCTCAACTATCGCGACCAGGTGCGCGAGGCGGACCCGGAGGATTTGGCCACCGCTCTCCAGGTGGCTGCCCAGCGCAGCGAGCGCCTGGGCAGTTTCATGGGCAACTTCTCCGAGGTGGTCAAACTTCCCGCGCCCCGCCTGCAGTTGGTGAATCTGGTGGAGCTGTTGCGAGGAATCGAACGCCTGCTGCAGGTCGAAAGCCAGCAGCGGTATATCGCCTGGAATTGGGAGGTGGAAGACGAACTACCCCCCGTGCGCATGGACCGGGAGCAATTGGAGCAGGTTTTCGTCAATATCCTCAAGAATGCGATGGAGGCCATCGGAAAGGAGGGCCGGATTGGAGTGAGGATGGGCAGGGTGGGCAGATGGCCACAGGTGGTGATCGCCGACAGCGGCTGCGGCATCGCACCCGAGGTCAGGGAGCAGTTGTTCACCCCCTTCTTCAGCACCAAGGAGCAGGGACAGGGCATCGCACTGACCCTGGTGCAGGAGATCCTCGGCCGGCATGGCTTCGAGTTTTCCCTGGAGAGCCGGCCAGGGGGACCTACGGAGTTCGCGATCTATTTTTGATCAAGTATTGTGGATGATCTCGAAGCGCGAACCCAGCTCGGGGTGTTTGGTGACCTCGATCTGCACTGGGAAGGCTTTTTTGAGTTCGGGCAGGTGGGTGACCACCAGCACCTTGTCGAAGTCCTTGCTGATTTCCTGGATGGCCTCGATCAAATACTCCAGCCCCTGGCTGTCCTGGGTGCCAAAGCCCTCGTCGATGATCAGGGTGCGCAGGCGGGCGCCGGCCCGTCTGGCCAACACCTTGGAAAGGGCCAGGCGCAGGGCAAAGTCGGTGCGGAAGGCTTCGCCCCCGGAATAGAGATGATAGGAGCGCTCTCCCAACTCGTCGGCGATCTTGATGTCGAGGGTTTCCCGGGTGCCGCCCTTTTTCAGGTCGCGCAGCGACTCAATGGCGATCTGGATGCGGTTGTCGGTCAGGCGTGCCAAGAGGGCGTTGGCTTCTTGCTCGATCTCGGGAATGGCACTTTCGATGATCAGGGCCTGGATGCCGTCCTTGCCCAGGGCTTCGGATAGCTGCTGGTACACCCCAACCTCTCGCTGCTCACTTTCCGCCTTCGTCCAGACCCCCTTGCGCTCCTCGGCCATGGCGAGTCCGCGCTGGTGGCGGGTCTGCAGCGCGCCCTGCTGCTGTAGGAGCTGGTCGCGCTCCCCTCTCTGGCTCGCCAGCAGTTGGGAGGCCGCGGCAAAACGGTCCTCCACCCCAGATAGTTCCTCCAGCCGGACTTGGGCAGTGGCGAGTTCGGTGCCTAAGGCGGCAAGTTGGGATTTCAACATGCCCAGTGTCTGGGTGTTTTTCGCCAGTTGCTCCTGGTTGGCGGCATGCCGTTGCTGAGCGGCGATCAGGCGCTCCCGGCGGGCCACAACATCGCTGAGTCGGTCGAGGTTGAGGCGGACCTGTTGGTGGCGGGCCGGATCGTAGCCCAGCTCCTGGAGCCGGTGCCGCAAGCCCTCAAGGGCGTGTTGCTCCTGCAGGCCGTAGCATTTGTCCACCAGATCGCGGCGGGCAGTCTCCAGCTTTTCCACGGCGTCTGCCAATTCGGCGGCCAGTTGTTCGTGGCGCAGACGGGCCTCCTGCAGATGGGCCCGTTCGGTTTCGGCAGGAGCCAGCTCTTCGAGCTGTCGGCGCAGTCCGGCGTGGTGGTCGGGGTGATAGTCCAGAGTGCTCAGGTCGGTGGCCAGCTGGGCGAGGCGCAGGCGATAGTCCGGGGCGTAGCGTTCCTCGCGTACCTGGGTTTCTAAGTCTGCTCGCTGGGCCTCCAGCGCCTCCCGCTGCAGATCTTCCTCGGCAAATTGCGTTAGGCGGGCTTCGAGCTGGCCCCATTCCTGTTGGCGGGTGGGCAACAACTGGGCCTGCTGCTCGGCGCGCTGATATTGCTGCCTCAGCTCGACCAGCTCTTTCTCCAGGGCCACCAGTTGCTGCTGGTCGGCGGTGATAGCGCCCTCCTGGCCGCGTTCCTGTTCGGCCAGTTCCTGGTCGAGCCGCTGCCGGTGGGTCTCGTCCAGCCGGCTGCCGCACAGCGGGCAGGAGGCCTGGGGGGCGGCCTTGAACAGGTGGAGTTTTTCGCGCGCCTGGGCCAGTACGGCCTGCTGAGTTTCCAGCTGCTCGCGCAGCTGTTCTTGGCGGGTGCGCAGAGCGCCTCCCTCCTCCCGCAACTGGTCGCGGCGCTGGGATTCCAGTTGTAGTTGCGCCAATTCCCCGGCCAACACTTCGCGGCGGGCGGTGGCGGCAGGGTGCTGCTGAAGCCGGCGCTGCAGTTCTCCGAGCCGATGGTTTAGTTCTTCGCGGCGGGCAGCCAGACGATCGGCTTCGGCGGCCATGCGCTCGCGCAGCTGGCGCTCCTCGTGCTGCAGGGCCTCGTGCCGCAGGCGTGGGGTTTCTAGCTGCTGCAGCTGCCGGCGGATGACCAGCAGCTCTTGATAGCGCTCCTCGGTCCGGGCCTGGCCGGCCAACACGGCGCGGAAATGGTTCAGCTGATCTTCGAGGGTATGGCGGCGGGCTTCCCAGCTGCTGTGGCGCTGCTCCACCTCGTGGCGGGCGGCGAGGAGTTGGTTTTCCACCTGACGCATTTCTGCTTCCAGTTCGCGCTGCCCCTGTAGCAGGAGGGCCAGCTGGCTCTCCTCGGCCACCAGTCGGTGGTACGCCTCAAAGTCCTGCTGGATGAAGTCGGCGCGCTGCAGCACCTCGGCGTCCTTCTGCAACTGGCTGGTCAGATGTAACCCTTCTTTTTCCTCCTGGGCCAGCCGGGTGCTCAGGTGCTGGCGTTCTTCCTGGGCTGCGGCGCTCCGCCGCTGCAGTTGGGTCCGTTCCAGGCGCTCTTCGCGCCACTCCTCCAGGCGAGCTTCGCCGGCGCGCAGCTCTGTGGCGTACCGTTCCAGCCGGCTGGCCAGTTCGCCCAACTGCCGTTCCAGCTCGTCTTGTTGGGCCAGTTCGCCGTCCAGCTCTTGGAGCCGGCGCTGGTGCTCCTGAAGGCGTTGCTGGCCTTCCTGCTGATGGCGTCGGGCCAGTTCCTGGAGCCGGTCGTAGCGGGAGAGGCCCAGCAAGTCGGCGAGGATCTCCTTGCGCTGGCGAGCCCCCTTCTGGGTGAACTCGTCGGCCCGACCCTGTAGGATGAAGGCGGAGTTGATGAAAGTGTTGTAGTTCATGCAAAGGAGCTGGTCGATGCGCTCCTGGGTGCGGACCAGCGAGGCGTTTTCCGAGAGCGTTCTGTAGGTGTTGCTTCCCGGATCGAAAATCTGGAGTTCGAGCTGGGTCATGCCTTGGCGGCGGCCCTTGTGGAAGCTGCGGAGGACGCGGAATTGCTCCTCGTCCAGGGCAAAGCAGAACTCGACCCGCATTTCGGCGGCCCCCAGGCGGAGCAGTCCTTCGTCGGGCCGGCGCTCGTGTTGGCTCTTGCGCGCCTCGCCCCACAGGGCATAGGTGATGGCGTCGAGCAGGGCCGACTTGCCATGGCCGTTGCTGCCGGTGAGGCAGGCCACCTTGAACTGAGTGAAATCGAGGGGGGGTACCTGCTGGCCATAGCTGAGGAAATTGTGGAGCGACAACGAGAGGGGGATCACGGCTCGGTGTCCTCCGTCCGGTCGCCTGCTTCCAGTTCCTGGTGCAGCTGCAGCGCGTAGCGCTGCAGCGCCTCGCGCTGGCTGTGCAGGTCCGGTTGGTTGTCGATGTAGCGGTCGAGCGCCTGGGGCAGATCCAATTCCCGGTCCACCGTGGCGCGGCGCAGGCGGGTGGGGGTGATGAGCCGGGGCAGGATACCGGCCAGATGATAGGCCGGCGCCAGGGCTACCCGCACCCGGGCCAGGTCGACAGGGGATTGGTCCGGCCGGGGCTGGGGGTAGGTCAGGCGCACTACGGTGCCTTCGAGCTGATGGGTGGCAATGGCGGCCAGCAGGCAGGCGGTGGGGTCGGCAGCGTCGGGAGGGATCTCTGCCTCGATGGTGAGAAAGGACCGGGCTGGGGTGGGGACAAAATCCCAAGTGGTGCGGCGCCCTCCTTCAGGAAGGGTTTCGATCTGCACTAGGCAGCAGCCCTTGGGATCGCGTTCCTCGCCAAAGTTGAGCCGCTCGATGCTGCCGGCGTAAACTACCGAGGGTGGGGCCTGCGGGTGGAGATTCTGGTGTTTGTGTACATGCCCCAGGGCCACGTAGTCGAAGGCCGGATTGGCCAGGGTGCTGGTCAGCAGCACCGGGTCCTGGCCGATGACCGCGGTGCGCTCCGAACCCGAGTAGGTGGCTTCGGCGGCGGCGAGGTGCGCGGTGAAAACCGCAGGCAGGGCCGGGTCCAGGGCGCGGGCGAACTCGGAGATCTGGGCGGCGCAGATCCCCTGAATCTGCTGGTTGAGCGCCTCCTGGGACAACTCCTTGTATTGGTCGAGGGTGCGCAGCGAATGGCGGGTAGGCCAGGGCAGGCCGGCTAGCTGGAGGGGGCCGCTGCGGGTCTGTACCTGCAACAACTGGGGGCGGCGGATCACATAGGTATTGTCCAGTTCGAGGACACTGAAGATGTCCAGGGAAGTGGCCCGGCCAAAGGCAGCTGGGGTGTCATGATTGCCCACCACCAGCACCGTAGGGATGCCCGCCTGTCGCAGCCGGCGCAGCTGTTGGGCAAATTCGCTCTGGTAGGTCGGATCGGGATCGCAGGTTTTATAGGCATCGCCGGCAAAGAGCACCGTGTCCACCTGCTCCCTGATGGCCAGGTCGACGATGAAAATTAGGCTGTTGATAAAGTCCTGGACACGGGTGTTGATACCGGTCTGTGGGTCGAGGCGACCGTAGGTTTCTACACCCAGATGCAGGTCGGCAAAATGGAGGAATCGCAGGGTCATGTGCCGCGCAGGTAAATGGGGAGTACTGACAGGGATCTAGTAAGGTATAATCTGGCGGGGCTGCCGTAAAGCGTCGGCCGGTGGTTCCGGTTCCGGGGCTTGTTGCATCCCCTGAGATTATTTCATATATTCGAAAAGATTTCAGCGGGAGCGATGGTAGTTTATCTGCGCTTCCGCTTTTTGTATGAGTCCCGGCCAGGCAACTGGCAGGAGAAAGAGGATGAGCGAGGTTTACCTCTCCAGAGAGGGCTACGAGAAGCTTCAGGACGAGCTGAAGCTTTTGAAGGGGACGGAACGCCCTGCCGTGCGCCAGTCGTTGCAACGGGCCAGGGAATTCGGTGATCTCTCCGAGAACGCCGAATATTCTGCGGCCAAAGAGCGCCTGCTCTTCGTCGAAACCCGCATCAACAAGCTAGAAGAAACACTGAGTCGGGCCCGACTGCTCGAAAATGAGAACATCCCTGCCGACAAAGTCTACATCGGTGCCACCGTCGATTTGACTGACCTGAAGTCCGGGCGCAAGCTCAAGTACACCCTGGTAGCTCCAGAAGAGTCCGATTTCGAGCGCGGCAAGATTTCCACCGTCTCGCCCATCGGCAGGGGCTTGCTTGGCCACGCCGAAGGAGAAGAGGTCAGTATCCAAGTGCCTGCCGGCCTGTTGAATTACAAGATCGATAAAATCTCGCGCTGATAGATCGCCGAGCCTGCGGGCTGTTGGCATCGAGAGCCAGGAAACACTCCCGGAGGCGATAGGTCTTCGGGAGTTTGTTTTTGCGCCCGACCCGCGCCGCGGCTTTTAACCCCAACCTTGCCAAGGTTGCCATGGACGATGCCAATATTATTGAGATAAAGCTGTGGCGCGACGGGCTGGCCTTGATGGCCAAGCCCCAGACGCTACAGCACGCGTTGAGGGAAGCAGCCGAGATGCTGGTGGAGCATTTTGCCGTGGACTTCTGCGCCGTTTATCTATTAGACCGGCGGACGGATGAACTGGTGCTGCAGGGACGGGGAGGAGAGAAGAGCCACCTAGCGATGACCAGGCTGCGGATTGGGCAGGGTATCACCGGCATGGCCACTTATCAGGGGAAGTTGTTGCAGGTAGCCCACATGCAGCGCGACCCGCGCTCAGTGCATCGCCAGAGAGGCGAGCATTACTACCAGAGCATCGTCGCCCTGCCCCTAGTCGAGGACGAGGCGCTGCTGGGGGCGCTGAATCTGCAAAATAGTGAGGTACGCCACTTTTTGGCAGAGGAGGTAGAGGTCCTCAACAAGGTGGTGCGGCCGCTTATCATCGGGATCATCCGGGCTGCCCAGGCCTTCGAGGATATGGGGCAACGGACCAGCGAGGTCCAGGCCCTCAACGAATTGGGCCAGGCGATGAATTCTGGTTTGGGACTCGACGAATCCATCGAGTTGATCGCCACCAAGGCCGCCGAAGCGCTCAGTGCCAAGGGCTCGATCATCCGTCTAATGGTGGAGGATGGATCCCTGGCGCAGGCGACGGTGGTGGCGGTATCAGAAGAGCAGTTTGACGCCCGCGACGAGAAACGTATCGCGGAGTACGTGGCTGCCACCGGTGAGCCCATCGTGATCGACGATCTGCGCGCCATCAAGCAGCCAGAGGCGCTGGGAGCATCCCTGGTGTGTATCCCTCTGGTGCTCGAGGAGCGGGTGGTCGGCACCTTGACGCTCTTCGACAAAATCGCCCCTCTTGGTGCGGAACGGCGCTTGTTCAGCATGGACGACCTCAACATGCTTTTTGCCATATCTAGCCAGCTGGCCGCAGAAATCGAGGACATCCGGCTCACCGGGCGCTTGCAGGAGTTGGTGCGCACCGAAAAGCAGCAGGCCGAGGAATTGCGGCAGCTCTACAATCGTTCGCGGGCCTTGCTGGAGTCCATTTCCGACGGCCTGCTGGCGGTTGATCGCGAGGGCATGGTGGTCGAAGCCAATACCGTGGCCCACCGGATCTTCGGCCAGCAGCAACGGGCGCTCAAGAACCGTTTCATCGACGATCTGGCCGAAGATAAGCCGTCATTGCGGGAGTGGCTGAAGCGCGGGGAGCAGTTCAGCCAGCGCGTCATCACCCTGAACACGGTGGCGGGGAAGGTAGCGGCTATGGCCAACCTGCAGCCGATCCTCGATGTCGGCTCCCAAGCCAGTGGCGCGGTGCTGACTTTCAGGGAGATGGGCGAGGTGGGACGCCTGGTGAACCGAGTTATCGGAGTGCAGCGCACCTTTGCCTTCGAGGATATTATCGGCAGCAGTCCCATCATCGAGAAGACCAAGGAGTTGGCCAGAGTCGCCGCCGGAACTAGCTCTAACATCCTGATCCAGGGGGAGACTGGCACCGGCAAGGAAGTGTTCGCCCAGGGCATTCACAATGCCAGCGCTTACAGCGAGGGACCCTTTCTGGCGGTGAACTGCGCGGCGCTGCCCCGGGACCTGATAGAAAGTGAGTTGTTCGGTTATGTGGAAGGGGCCTTCACCGGGGCCAGCAAAAAGGGACGGCTGGGCAAGTTCGAACTGGCCAGCGGCGGCACACTCTTTTTGGACGAAATAGGCGAGATTCCCCCCGAAGTCCAGGTAAAATTGCTGCGCGTCCTGCAGGAAAAAGCTATCGTCAGAGTAGGGGGGGACCGCACTATCCCCGTGAATTGTCGTATGATAACCGCCACCAATCGAGATCTGCACCGCGCCGTGAGTGAGCAAAAATTCCGCCAGGATCTGCTCTACCGGCTGGATGTGATCACCATCGAAGTGCCCCCTCTGCGCGAACGGCGGGGTGATATTCCCCTCTTTGTCGCCCGTTTCATCGAGAATTTCGCCCAGCGCAACCGCAAGGCGGTAGAAAGTGTCGCCCCAGAAGTGCTGGGAAAGCTCAGCGCCTACACCTGGCCCGGCAATGTCAGGCAACTCGAAAATGCCATAGAACACGCTGTTGCCGTGGCCAAGGAACGTCAGATCCTGTGGGAGGACCTGCCGGCCCATCTCCAGAGTGTGATCGATGGGGAGGGGACTGGCACCGAGCCTCAGGACACCTTTATCAAGGCGCGTCTCATTTGCGAGGAGGCCACCAAGAGCATGTACATTGAAGCTCTTCGTGTCGAGCAGGGAGATATTTCCAGGGCAGCGCACCTACTGGGCATCAGCAGAGCGACCTTTTACCGGCGTCTGCGGAGGTTTGGCTTGAAGCGGGCTGTATCAAAAATGATAATAGTGGATCATTAATGCTTCACTCCAGATTTGCCATGACTAACCACTTGTAGTTGAAAAGGATTTTTGAAGTCTATGGCGCAGAACTGGAAGTGGATGCGTCATGAATGTCTCAACAGTGATACAATGAGAGGAATACTGGCCTTTGCCGCAATTATATCTATGGTATAGAATATACAGCAACATATGCAAAAATAGAAATTTGATCTCAGGGTGGTATGATATTTGCGTTGTCTCCCCTCAGAAACCGAGGTATGAGATGATGATGAGATCTGAGAGCAGCAAAGGGAATATCGTCATAGGCAAATGGGAGTTGGTCTGTAAGGCCGATGGGTGTGGGCGTGAAGCCCGTACCGCTGGATACTGCCCCCGACACTACCAGCAGATCCGTCGCCATGGCCGGCTGACTCCCGAACGCGAATACCGCCGCCGGGGCAACCGCTGTCTGGTGGAGCATTGCGAAGAGTCCCAGATCGCCAAGGGATATTGCTTCCGCCACTATCAGCAGGTACGCCGCTATGGCCGGCTGACTCCCGAGCGCGAGCGTATCTATGGTCGCCTGGGTTGCCGGGTGCCGAATTGCAGCGATCACCATTCTTCCCGTGGGTACTGCAAGAGGCATTATATGAGTGAATATTACTTGCCCCGATTGACACGGGTTGCAACGCCCTTCCGGGCAAGCGCTCAGGCCTAACGGAGTTGGGGGTACTGAGGATTCTCGCATTAAGAAAAGGGGGTGAACCGTGTTCCATAGGTTCACCCCCTTTTATATTTCCTTGCTGGGCCTTGACAAATAAAAAGCAGATCTTATCTTTTGAAATCTACGGGCAGGGGGCTCCAAGAGCGGGAGTAGCTCAGTTGGTAGAGCGCGAGCCTTCCAAGCTCGATGTCGCGGGTTCGAACCCCGTTTCCCGCTCCAGAAAATACTTCATTCCTTAAATTTCGCTCAACTAAAAAGCCGATGTAGCTCAGTTGGTAGAGCGCGTCCTTGGTAAGGACGAGGTCACCAGTTCAATCCTGGTCATCGGCTCCAGTTTTGATCCTTTTCACCGAGTTACCGTCAGGTAGAACAAGATGCCACGAGAACAAATAACGCTGGAATGTGCGGATTGCAGTCGGCGGAATTATTCCGCCATGAAAAATCGACGTGCCCACCCAGGTCGTGTCGAGTTCAAGAAATACTGCCGTTTCTGCCGTAAGCACACTGCACATAAAGAGACCCGGTAAGCTAGGTCTGTAGCTCAAGTGGTAGAGCACCGGTCTCCAAAACCGGGGGTTGCAGGTTCGAGTCCTGCCAGGCCTGCCATTTTCTGTAGAATGAGCGAAAAACCGAGGGCTATGGGGTGATGTGGGAAAAGATTAATACATTCATTAAAGACGTGCGCAGCGAATTCGCAAAGATCAGTTGGCCCACTCGCGAAGAGTTGATCAACTCAACTAGTGTGGTGCTGGTGTTTTCTGCTGCCTTTGCGGTATTCATCGGCGTTTTTGATTTGTTGATTACTTTTGTCTGGGACAAGTTCCTCTTCTGAGTTCCAGAGAGCAGTTGGACTATTGGGCCTGTAGCGGCGTTTTTGGTGTCCGCCTTCGCCGCTTGTTCTTTGTCTAGATGTCAACAGGCTCTCTGAATATGAGGTCTATGGCTAAGTTTTGGTACGCTCTGCACACCTACTCTTCACACGAGAACAAGGTCAAGACTTATATCGAGTCTTTGATCGAGTCTGAGGCAGCCCATGGTGCCATTTCCCGGGTGGTAGTGCCTACTGAAGAAGTGGTGGAGATGCGGGGGGGTAAGAAGACTGTTTCCAAAAAGCGGTTTCTGCCTAGCTATGTCCTGATCGAGATGGAGATGACCAAGGATGCCTGGCACTTGGTCACCAATATTCCTGGGGTCACTAATTTTGTCGGTCCCGCCAAGAAACCGCAGGCTCTGACTCCTGAGGAAATCGACCAGATCCTGGGGCATATCGATCGCCGCAAGTCCCCTGAGATCGCGGATATTCCCTATACAGTTGGTGAGCAGGTGAAGGTCAACGACGGGGCCTTCAAGGATTTTATTGGCACTGTCCAGGAAGTCCTGCCGGAGAAACGCCGGGTAAAGATCATGGTAAGTATTTTCGGACGCGGCACCCCCGTCGAGTTGGATGTCCTCCAGGTGGCCCTGGTAGACGAGAAAAACAACGGTTGAGTGAGAAGAGCGAAATAATATGGCGAAAAAGGTAGTAGCCAGCATCAAGCTTCAGATTCCTGCAGGAGCGGCCAACCCCACCCCTCCGGTGGGGCCGGCTCTGGGCCAGCACGGCGTCAATATCATGGAGTTCTGCAAGGCGTACAATGCTGCCACTCAGGAACAGAAGGGGCTGATCATTCCGGTAGTTATCACCGTTTACGCCGACCGGAGTTTCACCTTCATCACTAAGACCCCGCCGGCTGCGGTCCTCCTGCAGCGAGCAGCAGGCATCTCCAAGGGTTCTAGTGTGCCCAACCGCGATAAGGTGGGCAGTGTCACCCAGTCGCAGGTGCGCGAAATTGCAGAATTGAAAATGCCCGACCTGAATGCAGCTTCCGTAGAAGCGGCAATGTCAATGGTCGCGGGTACGGCCCGGAGCATGGGCCTGAGAGTGGAAGCATAGGAGGCCGTCAGGGAGAAACGCAATGGCCATCAGAGGAAAAAAATACAAGCAAGCCGCAGAACCCATCGATAGCCGCAAGTTCTACTCGTGGGAAGGAGCGGTCAAACTGTTGAAGGACGCCCCCAAGCGCAATTTCGACGAAACTGTCGAGTTGTCTTTTCACCTGGGCATCGACGGGCGCCAGGCCGATCAGGCCTTGCGCGGAACGGTGATGCTGCCCCACGGCACTGGTAAGACGGTGCGGATCGTGGTCATCACCCAGGGCGAACTCGTCAAAGAGGCCCAGGATGCCGGTGCTGATGAGGTGGGCGGTGCCGATCTAGTCGATAAAATTCAAAAAGGCTGGCTGAGTTTCGACATGGTCGTCGCCTCCCCGGACATGATGGGGCAGGTGGGTAAACTCGGACGCATTCTTGGACCCCGCGGGCTGATGCCAAACCCCAAAACCGGCACGGTTACTCGCGATGTCGGTCGGGCAGTGAGTGAGGCCAAGGCCGGGCGCATCGAATTCCGCGCTGATGCCAAGTCGGGGAACAATGCCCAGGCGCCTATCGGTAAACTCTCCTTCAGCGAAGAATCCATCATCGAAAACGCCAAGGCCTTTACCGAGGCGATCATGCGGGCCAAGCCGGCCGCCGCCAAGGGTCACTACATCCGCAAGTTGGTCCTCTCTTCGACCATGGGGCCAGGGGTGCGTATCGATCCGGCGCTGGTCAGCTGAGCGTCTGACTTTGGAATGAGTTCAGAACAGAGGATATCGCGAAAATGGCCACCGCAGAAAAGATAACAAAGGTACACGAGCTGACCCAAAAGATGGCGGGATCCAAAGCCATCTTCCTGGCGGATTTCACCGGCCTCGATGTCGCTTCGGTCACCAATTTGCGCAGCCAGCTGCGCAAGGCATCGGTCGAATACGAGGTGGTCAAGAACCGCCTGGCCAAACGTGCGGCTCAGGAGGCTGGTATCGCCGGGCTGGATCCGTACTTTGCCGGTCCCACCGCTATCGCCTTTGCCAAAGACGATCCAGTAGAACCGGCAAAGATCTTACAGAAATTCATCGACGTCGGCGGCAAGATCACCATCAAGAGCGGCCTGGTCGATGGCCAGATCATCTCCGCAGATCAGTTCAAAGCCCTCGCGTCCCTGCCCTCGCGCGAACAGCTCCTCACCCAAGTGGTCTGGGCGGTCAAGGGACCGCTCAACGGCCTTGCGGGAGTCCTATCGGGTCTGTTGCGCAACCTCGTCGGCGTTGTCGCCGCTATCGAGAAGAAGCAGGGCGAAAGCGCTTGATCGACCGATCACAAATTATCCTACACTTCATTATGGAGGTTTTTGAGCAATGAGCGAAGAAACGACTCCCAGCGCCAAGGTTGCCGGGATCATTGAGACGATTAGCGGCCTCACCGTGCTCGAGCTGGCTGAGCTGGTCAAAGCCTTGGAGGTTAAGTTCGGCGTTTCCGCCGCCGCACCGATGATGATGATGGGGGCTGCCCCAGCTGCCGCCGAAGCCGCTCCGGTAAAGGATACCTTCGACGTGATCCTGACCGCCGCCGGCGAAAAGAAGATCCAGGTGATCAAGGTAGTGCGCGAAATCACCAGTTTGGGTCTCAAGGAGGCCAAGGCTTTGGTGGACGAAGCTCCCAAGCCGATCAAGGAAGGGGTCTCGAAGCAGGAAGCCGACGATATCCAGGCCCGCATGGTCGAGGCCGGCGCCACCATAGAGATCAAGTAAGGCGTCACTCCAATTTTCGATCTCGTACGCGCCATTCGAAAGCTCATGGAATGGCTGGTAGTCTGCCCTTAGCAGACTACCAGAGGTCCATGAGCTTTTGGCTTAAACCTGCAAAGAAGGAGTCCGGGGCTTGAGCAAGCTGAGCGGCAGCATTGAGAGGCATTCGTTCGGCAAAATCGGCGAAGTGGTTGAGATGCCGAACCTGCTGGAAATTCAGATCGATTCGTATCGTTCCTTTTTGCAGCTCGATACTCCTCCCAGCAAGCGCCAGCGCCGGGGGCTGCACTTGGTCTTTGAAAGCGTGTTTCCCATCACGGATGTCCACAACATCTATTCACTGGAGTATGTGGATTATTCCATCGGTAATCCGCGCTACACGGTCGAGGAGTGCCGCGAACGGGGCATGACCTTCGCTGCCCCGTTGCGGGCGACGCTGCGGCTGGTGACTCGCGACAAGGAGAGCCCGGAGAACCCGGTCAAGGACGTGGTGGAACAACCTGTATTTCTTGGTGAACTGCCGCTGATGACCGACCAGGGCACCTTCCTGATCAACGGTGCCGAGCGGGTGGTGGTTAGCCAGCTGCACCGCTCTCCTGGGGTGTTCTTCGACGAGACCATGCATCCCAACGGCAAGCGGCTTTTCTCGGCGCGTATCCTGCCGCTCAAGGGGCCTTGGCTCGAGTTCAGCATGGACATCAACGATGTGATGTACGTGCACATCGACCGCCGACGCAAGTTGCCCATCACCTTACTATTGCGGGCACTGGGCTTTTCGCGGACCGGGGATATCCTCGCTCTCTTTCGCGAGGACGTGGAGGTCGAGGTTACTGACGACCTGGCCGGGCGTCACGTGGGTGGTGCGGACCTGGTCGATAAGAAGACCGGCGAGTTGATCGCCGAGGCCTACGACACGCTCACCAGTGAGCATCTCCAGAAGCTGCAGGAAGCCAAGATCAAGAAGATCAAGCTCCTGGTTATCCCTGAGGGCACCGACCCGGGGGTGATGGAAAACACCCTTAAGAAGGATCCCAGCGAGAGCGAAGAGGACGCCCTCTCTCGCATCTACAATCTGCTGCGCCCGGGCGATCCGCCCAATATCGAGACGGCACGTGGCCTGCTCGATCGCCTGTTCTTCAATCCCAAACGCTACAACCTGGGCGATGTGGGACGTTACCGCATCAACCGCCGGCTGGATCTGGCCATCCCGCTGGGCAGTACCATTCTCCACCTGGAGGATTTCACCTCCATCATCCGCAGCCTGTTGGGGTTGCGGGTGGGGCAGGGTCACACCGATGACATCGATCATTTGGGTAATCGCCGAGTGCGCTTGGTAGGGGAGTTGCTGGCCAACCAGTTCAGCATCGGGTTGACGCGTATGTCGCGCACCATCCGCGAACGAATGAGTCTGCGCGACGAGAACAAAATCACCCCCCATGACTTGATCAATGCCCGCACTGTGTCGACGGTGGTGCAGGCCTTCTTCGGCAGCAGTCAGCTCTCCCAGTTCATGCAGCAGACCAATCCGCTCGACGAACTGACCCATAAGCGCCGGCTCAGTGCCCTGGGTCCCGGCGGTTTGAGCCGCGACCGAGCTGGGTTTGAGGTGCGCGATGTCCACTACACTCACTACGGCCGCATCTGTCCTATCGAGACGCCAGAAGGGCCGAATATTGGTCTGATCTCGTCGCTAAGTACCTACGCCAGGGTTAACGCCTTCGGCTTCCTTGAGACTCCTTACCGCAAGGTTGTTAATAGTCGGGTCACCGAGGAGATCGAGTTCCTGACGGCCAACGAGGAAGACCGCTACACTGTCGCCCAGGCCAACGAGCCACTGGATGCCAAGGGCAACTTCGTCAACGCACTGGTCAAAGCGCGACAGCGCGACGACTACCCCATGTTGCCTCCTGCCGAGGTGCAGTACATGGATGTCTCGCCCAAGCAGCTGGTCAGCGCCGCCGCCGCGCTGATCCCCTTTCTGGAACACGACGACGCCAACCGCGCCCTGATGGGGTCCAACATGCAGCGCCAGGCCGTGCCCCTGCTCTTCACCGCAGCGCCCTTTGTGGGTACTGGCATGGAGGGCAAGGTGGCGCGGGACTCTGGCGCGGTGACGTTGGCTCGTAATCCTGGCGAGGTGATTCGGGTCGATGCCGACCGGATTGTGGTCAAGCGCGACAAGCGGCACAGCACGCCCCTTTCGCCTTTGGACACGGCCGACGAAGATACCTACAAGCTGATCAAGTTCAGTCGCTCCAACCAAGATTGCTGCATCAACCAACGGCCGCTGGTGCTGGTGGGCGACAAGGTCCGCAAAGGTCAGGCCCTAGCCGACGGTCCGGCCACCGAGCGCGGCGATCTGGCGCTGGGCATGAATGTGGTGGTGGCCTTTATGCCCTGGAACGGCTACAACTTCGAAGACGCCATCATCATCAGCGAGGGCCTGCTCAAAAAAGAGGTGTTTACCTCGATCCACATCGAGGAGTTTGAGCTACAGGTGCGCGACACCAAACGCGGACAGGAGGAGATCACCCGCGAAATTCCCAACGTCAGCGAATTGGTGGTCCGCAACCTCGATGACGAGGGCATTATCCGCATCGGCGCCGAGGTGGGGCCGGGTGATATCTTGGTCGGCAAGGTGACCCCCAAAGGAGAGACCGAGCTTTCCCCTGAGGAGCGCTTGTTGCGCGCCATTTTCGGCGAGAAGGCCGGCGATGTGCGCGACGCTTCCCTCAAGGCCCCCCCAGGTATGGAAGGGGTGGTCATCGACCGGGTGGTCTTCTCGCGCAAGGAACGCAGCGAAGGCTCGCGCAAGAAAGAGAAGAAAGAGATCGAAGAGCTGCGCGCCGAGATCAAGGAGCGGGTGGACAACCTGCGCCGCGAGCGCGACCGGCAGTTGTGCGAGCTGCTCAAGGACTGCAAGCTGGGCCGACTGCGCAACAAGGAGGACGGCACGGTGGTGGTGCGTGAAGGGACCCCGATGAGCGACCGCCTGGTGGAACGGGTCGACTTCTCCGAGTTGGTGCCCGAGGAGACCTGGACCGATGACACCGACACCAACGAGCGCATTGACGTCCTGCTGCGCTATGCCGCTGAGCAGATTCAATTAGTCGAGGAGCAGACCGAGCGCCGCATCGAGCGGATCACCCGCGGCGACGAACTGCCTCCGGGTATCATCCAACTGGTCAAGGTCTATGTCGCCAAGAAGCGCAAGTTGGCGGTGGGTGATAAGATGGCCGGCCGTCACGGCAACAAGGGGGTGGTCTCGCAGATCGTCCCCCAGGAGGACATGCCCTATATGGAGGACGGCACGCCGGTCGACATTGTGCTCAATCCCCTGGGGGTGCCTTCGCGGATGAACCTGGGACAGATTTTTGAGACGCACTTAGGTTGGGCGGCCGAAGCCCTGGGGTTACATGTAGCCACGCCGGTCTTCGACGGTGCCACGCTGGATGAGATCAAGGGCTTGCTGAACAAGGCCGGTCTGCCTGAGGACGGCAAGACTGTGCTGAACGACGGCCGCACTGGCCGCCGCTTAGACAAACGGGTCACGGTGGGCTACATCTACATGTTGAAGCTCTCCCATCTGGTGGCCGACAAGATCCATGCCCGTTCCATCGGCCCCTACTCCCTGGTCACCCAGCAGCCATTGGGTGGCAAGGCGCAGTTCGGCGGTCAGCGCTTCGGCGAAATGGAAGTCTGGGCGTTGGAGGCCTATGGAGCCGCCTATACCCTGCAGGAGATGCTCACCGTCAAGTCCGATGACGTGGCTGGCCGCTCCAAGATCTACGAGGCCATCGTCAAAGGGGAGAATCCGCCAGAGCCGGGGATCCCCGAGTCATTCAATGTGCTGGTCAAGGAATTGCAGAGCCTCTGCCTCGACGTCATCCTCGAGGATAGCAGAGTCGCCGAGACCTACTGATTTCGGAACGAACCTACGCCCATCGCCAAAGGGGGTCTGCAGTGATCAAGGCAAATATTTCGCGTAAACCTACTGATTTCGATTCGATTCGCATCCAACTTGCGTCACCCGACACCATCCGCTCGTGGTCCAATGGCGAGGTCACCAAGCCAGAGACCATCAACTACCGTTCCTTCAAGCCCGAAAGGGACGGGCTGTTCTGCGAAAAGACCTTTGGGCCGGTGAAGGATTGGAACTGTCACTGCGGCAAGTACAAGGGTATCCGCTACCGCGGGGTGGTCTGCGATCGCTGCGGGGTGGAGGTAACCCAGGCCAAGGTGCGGCGGGAGCGCCTGGGGCATATCGAACTGGCGGTCGCGGTCTCGCACATCTGGTATTTCAAGTCGCTGCCATCGCGAATCGGTGCCCTGCTGGACATCTCGATGCGCAACCTTGAGCGTATTCTCTACTACGAGTCCTACGTGGTCATCGATCCCAAGAATGCGCCGGTTGAAAAGCTGGCCATTATCACCGAGGAAGAACTGGCCGAATTGCGCGGCCAGGGAATCGAGTTGACGGTGGGAATGGGGGCGCCGGCGATCAGGGATCTGCTTTCGCAGATCGACATCGAGGAAATTTCCGCCGAATTACGCGCCCGGGTGCGCATGGAGACCTCCATTCAGCGCAAGCAGGAGGCCCTCAAGCGCCTGAAGGTGGTGGAGGCTTTCCGCCAGTCCGAGAACCGCCCCGAGTGGATGATCCTCGCCGTTATCCCGGTTATCCCCCCCGATTTGCGGCCCCTGGTGCCGCTGGAGGGCGGGCGTTTTGCTACCTCGGACCTCAACGATCTTTACCGGCGGGTCATCAACCGCAATAACCGCCTCAAGAAATTGATCAGCATCAAGGCCCCCGAAGTTATCCTGCGCAACGAGAAGCGCATGTTGCAGGAGGCTGTGGACGCGCTCTTCGACAATGGCCGGCGTTCGCGCGCGGTGCGTGGCGATGGCAACCGCTCCCTCAAGTCCCTCAGCCACTTGCTCAAGGGCAAACAGGGGCGCTTCCGCCAGAATCTATTGGGTAAACGAGTCGATTACTCGGGCCGTTCGGTGATCGTGGTTGGGCCCGATCTGAAATTGCACCAGTGCGGCCTGCCCAAGAGCATGGCTCTGGAGTTGTTCAAGCCCTTCGTCATCCGGAAGCTTGAAGAGAAAGGCCTGGTGCAGACCGTCAAAAGTGCCAAGAAACTGGTCGAGCGCGAGCGCCCTGAGGTGTGGGACATCCTAGAAGAGATCATTCAGGATCACTGTGTGATGCTCAACCGAGCGCCTACGCTCCACCGCCTGGGCATTCAGGCTTTCCAGCCGATCCTGGTCGAAGGCAAGGCCATTCGCCTGCACCCGCTGGTCTGCGCGGCTTTTAATGCCGACTTCGATGGCGACCAAATGGCTGTGCACGTGCCGCTCTCCTTCGAAGCCCAGATCGAGGCGCGGCTGCTGATGCTGTCGACCCAAAATCTGTTGAAACCGGCGGACGGTGAGCCGGTGGTGATGGACAACCCGCAGGACATCGTGCTGGGCAGCTACTATCTGACCAAGGTGAAGTTCGGGGATGCCGACAAACAGGAGCGACGTTTCGCCAACCGCCTGGAGGCACAGGCGGCCTACGAATCAGAGCGTATCACCCTGCACCAGCCAATCAAGGTGCGCATCAAGGGGGAGATAGTCGATACCACCGTCGGGCGCCTCATCTTCAATGAGGTGCTGCCCGAGGAATTGGGCTTCATCAACCAAAATATCGACAAGCGCGACATCAAGCGGATCACTGGCGACGTACACCGTTATTTGGGTAACCGCCGCACCACCGAATTTGTCGACCAACTCAAGAAGCTGGGTTACCACCATGCGACGATGGCGGGCATCTCCATCTCCGTCGATGACGTGGTGGTGCCCAAGGAGAAGGACACCCACATCCAGGCAGCGCTCAAGGAGGTGGAGAAGGTTCGCGACCAGTACACCAACGGAGTCATCACCGACGGCGAGCGCTACAACAAGATCATCGACATCTGGACCCACACCACGTCTTTGGTGTCCCGGGCAGTGCAGAAGGCACTGGAGAACGACGAGGACGGTTTCAACTCGATCTACATCATGAAGGATTCGGGGGCCCGCGGCAGCGAGGATCAGATCAAGCAGCTGGGTGGCATGCGCGGCCTGATGAACAAGCCCCAGAAGAAGCTGACTGGTGCGGTGGGCGAGATCATCGAGACCCCGATCATCGCTTCCTTCAAGGTGGGGCTTACGGTATTGGAGTACTTCATCTCCACTCACGGGGCGCGCAAGGGATTGGCCGACACGGCGTTGAAGACCGCCGAGGCCGGCTACCTGACCCGACGCATGGTCGACGTGGCCCAGGATGTGGTGATCAGTGAACCCGACTGTGGCACCGGGCAGGGCATCGTGGTCGGGGCCCTCAAGGACGGCGAGGAGATCGTCGAGCCCTTGGCCGACCGCATCGTCGGCAGGGTGTTACTCGAGGATGCCTACGATGCCGACGGGGTGGTGGTGGGGGAAGCTGGGGCGCTACTCGAAGAGGAAGACGCCAAACGCATCGCCAATTCGGGCATCGAAACGGTCAGCATCCGCTCGGTACTCACCTGCGAGTCCGACCGAGGGGTGTGCGCCAGTTGCTACGGGCGCAACCTGGCCAGCGGCAGGATCGTCAACATTGGCGAAGCGGTGGGAGTGATCGCCGCCCAGAGCATCGGCGAGCCAGGCACCCAGTTGACCTTGCGCACCTTCCACATCGGCGGGACGGCCAGTCGTATTGCTGAGCAGTCTCAGATCACTGCTGTCCGGCAGGGGCGCATCCAGTTCGTCAATATCCTGACCGTCGAGAACCCCGAACTCGGTCCGGTGGTCACGGTGCGCAATGGCGGCATCAATCTGTTGGACGAGCAGAACCGGGTCAGAGGTCATATCAACGTGCCCTATGGCGCCAATCTCAAGGTCAAGGACGGTGACTCGGTCGATCCCAAGCAGGTGCTCTACGAGTGGGACCCCTACAATAACGTGATCATCAGCGACCGTGCCGGAACGGTGAAGTTCACCGATATCCTTGACGGGGTGACGATGCGCGAGGAGATCGTCGAGACCACGGGTATGAGCGCCCGGGTCATCGTCGAGCAGCGTGACCGGTCACTCAGCCCCCAGCTAGAGGTGACCAGCCAGGATCGCGGGCGGCGCGTCTACATCATCCCAGTGGGGGCACGCCTGCTGGTCGCCGACGGTGCCCGCCTCCAGCCCGGCCAGATTCTGGTCAAGATCCCTCGCGAGCGCACCAAGACCCGCGACATCACCGGCGGTTTACCCCGGGTGGCCGAGCTTTTTGAGGCGCGGCGGCCCAAGGAGCCGGCAGTGATTTCCGAAATCGACGGGGCCGTGCATTTTGGCGGTCTGGTCCGCGGCAACCGCGAACTCACGGTGACCTCGGTCGACGGTGAGGAGCGAAAGTATCTGGTACCCTACGGCAAGCACCTGCGGGTGCACGAGGGGGACCATGTGGTGGCCGGTGAGCGCCTCTCTGAGGGTGCCGTGGATCCTCGCGACATTCTTCGGGTCCAGGGCATCCACAAGGTCGAGGAATACTTGGTCAATGAGATCCAGGACGTGTACCGGCTACAGGCGGTGGCGATCAACGACAAACACGTCGAGGTTATCGTGCGCCAGATGCTACAGAAGGTCAAGGTGATGGATCCGGGCGACACCAACTTCCTTGAAGCCGAGGAAGTGGACAAGATCCGCTTCAACCGGGAAAACGAAAAGGTTATCAGCGAGGGGGGGGATCCGGCGACCTGCCAGTCCATTCTCCTGGGCATCACCCGCGCCTCTCTGCGCACCGACAGCTTCATCTCGGCGGCCTCCTTCCAGGAAACCACCAGGGTGCTCACCGAGGCGGCAGTCCAGGGCAAGATCGACTACCTGCGAGGCCTCAAGGAAAACGTCATCATCGGCCGCCTCATCCCGGCGGGCACCGGATCCACTCTCTACCGGGGGGTTTCGTATGCCGAAGAGGGCAATGGAGTGGCCAGCGTCAACGGAGATGGAGAAGAGTTGACGGCGGAGATAAGTTCCGTGGGTGAAGGGTATTGACGAACGGGAAATTCTTACTTATATTCTAAGTTTACCATTACTTTGGCCTGAAAACTCTGAGCCAGGAGAAACCGATTCTTGCCAACGATCAGCCAGTTGGTCCGAAAAGGGCGCGTCCAGTTCAAAAATAAGACCGACGCGCCGGCGCTTCAGGGATGCCCCCAGCGCCGCGGGGTGTGCACCAGGGTCTTCACTACCACCCCAAAGAAGCCCAACTCCGCCCTGCGCAAGATGGCCCGGGTGCGCCTGACCACCGGCCAAGAGGTCACAGCGTATATCCCAGGAGAAGGCAACAACCTGCAGGAGCACTCGATTGTCCTGGTGCGCGGTGGACGCGTCAAGGACTGCCCAGGGGTCCGCTACCATATCATTCGCGGTGTGCTCGACACCAGTGGAGTGGCCGAGCGCCGGCAGGGTCGTTCTAAGTACGGTGCCAGAAGTCCCGACAAGAAAGCCAAGAAAAAATAGCATAGGGGAATGACTGAATAGATGTCGCGCCGCAGACGAATTACCAAAAGGCAGATCCTACCGGATCCGAAATTCAACAATGTGCTGGCCTCCCGTTTCATGAATTGTCTCATGAAGCAGGGCAAGAAAAGTGTGGCCGAGCACATCTTCTACCACGCGGTAGACCTGATCAGTGAGCGTACCGGCCAACCGGGAATTGAGGTCTTCCAGGTGGCGGTGGAGAAGGTCAAACCCATGGTCATGGTGCGTTCCCGGCGCGTGGGCGGTGCTACCTACCAGGTGCCCCAGGAAGTTCGCCCCGAGGAGCGTACCTCCCGCGCCATCAAATGGCTCATCCGGTATGCGAGCGAGCGCTCCGAGCGGACCATGGCGGAGCGGTTGGGCAATGAGTTGATCGCCGCTTCCAAGGGCGAAGGAGGGGCTATTCGCCAGCGCGACGATGTTCACCGTATGGCCGAAGCGAACAAGGCTTTTGCCCATTATCGGTTCTAAAATAAAATGGCGCGCGAATACGATCTCAGTGTCACCCGTAACATAGGCATTGCCGCACACATCGACGCCGGCAAGACCACTACCACCGAGCGCATCCTGTTCTACACCGGGCGTGTGCATCGGATGGGCGAGGTGCACGAAGGCAACACCACCATGGACTGGATGGAGCAGGAACGCGAGCGGGGCATTACCATCACCTCGGCTGCCACGGCCTGCCAATGGCGCGACCACCGGATCAACATCATCGACACTCCGGGACACGTCGACTTTACCGCTGAGGTGGAACGTTCCCTGCGGGTGCTCGACGGTGCCATCGGGGTTTTTTGTGCAGTGGGCGGGGTTGAACCCCAATCAGAGACGGTCTGGCGCCAGGCCAACCGCTACCATGTACCGCGTATTGCCTTTGTCAATAAGATGGACCGCAACGGGGCTGATTTTTACCGGGTTTTGGCCATGCTCAGCGAGCGCCTGGTGGGCAGCAATTTTGTTCCCGTCCATCTGCCGATGGGCACCGGCGAAACCTTCACCGGGATCATTGACCTCATCACCATGAAGGCCATCACCTACGAAGATGGCTCGCAGGGGTCCAAGTACTTCGAGACGGATATCCCGGCCGACCTGCTGGAAAATGCCCTTCACTACCGAGAGAAGATGCTTGAGGCGGTCGCCGATTTCGACGACGGTCTGCTCGAAAAATTCCTCGGGGGCAAGGAAATCAGCCCGGTCGAGGTCCGCACTGCCCTGCGCCGGGCAACGGTCGCCATGAAGGCGATGCCGGTTACCTGCGGCAGTGCTTTCCGCCACAAAGGGGTCCAACAGCTGCTCGACGCGGTAATCGACTTTCTGCCCTCACCGCTGGACGTCGGCGAGGTCGAGGGAGTTCTGCCCAATTCAGAAGAAAAAGTCGTGCGCCGGCCCGACGACAACGAGCCTTTTTCCGGCCTGGCGTTCAAGGTTATGACCGATCCCTTTGTGGGCCGCCTAACCTTCGTGCGGGTCTACTCCGGACAACTCCAAGCTGGTTCCTATGTATACAACTCCACCTCAGGCAAGCGCGAGCGAATCTCCCGGTTGCTGGAGATGCACGCCAACAACCGCACTGAGCGCAAAGAAGTCTGGGCAGGCGACATCGTTGCCGTGGTCGGTCTCAAGAGTACCACTACCGGCGATACGCTCTGCGATGAGAAGGCTCCTGTTATCCTCGAGCGGATTGAGTTCGCCAAGCCGGTGGTGCATGTGGCTATCGAGCCCAAGACCCGCGCCGACCAGGAGCAACTCCACATCGGCCTAGCCAAGCTCAGCGAAGAAGACCCGACCTTTCTGGTCAAGGCCGATGCTGAGACTGGCCAGACGGTGATGTCGGGCATGGGCGAGTTGCACCTCGAGATTCTCATCGATCGCTTGTTTCGCGAATTCAAGGTTGAAGCCAATGTCGGCCGGCCCCAAGTGGCCTACAAAGAAGGTTTGCGCAACAAGGTACAGGCTACTGGGCGTTTCGTGCGTCAATCGGGTGGGCGAGGCCAGTACGGGCATGTGGAGATCGAGGTGGAGCCGGGTGAACCGGGAACAGGGCTGGTCTTCGAGTCGAAGCTCGTCGGCGGCTCTATTCCCAAGGAATACATCAACCCCGCGCGCCAGGGCATTCAGGAGGCGATGCTCAACGGGCCGGTGGCCGGCTATCCCATCGAGGATGTCAAGGTCAGCCTGATCGACGGCTCTTACCACGATGTCGACTCTTCGGAAATGGCCTTCAAGGTGGCTGGTTCCATGGCCTTCAAGGACGGGGCGCAGAAGGCTAAACCCTTCCTGATGGAACCGATCATGGAATTGGAAGTGGTGGTTCCCGAGCAGTACCTGGGCGATGTGATCGGCGACCTTAACTCCCACCGCGGCGAGATTGCGGGCATCAATACCCGTTCTGATGCCCAGGTGATCAGCGCCTTGATTCCGCTGAGTGAGACCTTCGGCTATGCCACTCGCTTGCGCTCCCTGACTCAGGGGCGGGCGGTGTTCACCTTGCAGTTCTCCAAATACCGCGAGGTTCCCAAGCAGATCACCGAGGAAATTGTTGCCAAAGCCCAGGGACAAGACACTAAGAGAAGATAGATAAGGAAAAGAGAGGAAGAGATATGGCCAAGGAGAAGTTTCTACGCAATAAGCCCCACCTTAACATCGGTACTATCGGTCACGTGGACCACGGCAAGACCACCCTCACCGCCGCCATCCTCAACCGCATGGCGAGCAAGGGACTGGCCAAGGCCAAGTCGGTGGACGAAATTGATACCGCCCCCGAAGAGAAGTCCCGTGGGGTAACCATCAATGTCCACCACGCCGAGTACGAGACCGAG
>CAMAVQ010000018.1 GCA_945861755.1 Gemmatimonas phototrophica | reverse complement strand
ATCTTCACGTCGAAGGGCTGCAAGAGGCGGATCACCTCGCGGCCCACGGTGCTGGCGCTGACCATGCCGATAGTGGCTCCGCGCAGATACTGGCCGCTCCTGGGTATGGACGGGTCGTGCCAGAGGCCTTTGTCGCGGATATTGCGGGCGTGTTCGAACCAATGCCGGCACAGGGCGATCAGCGCCCCCACTGTGTGTTCGGCCACATTGAGGGCGATGGCGCTGTTGGCGCTGGTCACGCAGAGCTGGCGCGGGATCAGCTGGTCGTCGATCTGCTCCTGGGTGAAGAGGTGTTTCACCGAGCCGGCCGAGTGGGCGATGATACGCAGACGGGTCGCCCGCCGCAGCGCTTCCGCGCTCAGGGGCGGGGTGCCCCAGCCGGTCACCACCCCGTCGAATTCACCGAGGCGCTCCTCGACCTGCTGGGCGGTGTAGCCCTCGGGGCCGGGGTTGGCAATCACGGCGAAATTGGCCAGCAGGCGTTGGTAGGTGGTCGGGGCAAAGGTTCGCTGCGTTTGTGCGGGGGTGGGCAGGTACCAGAGGGCAGGCAGGCTCATCGCGTCCTTACTCCTTTATTGTTAATAAGGTGGAGAGTAGACAATAACCAGGAGGGCGTCAAATCGCGGTGACAATATTGACAAGGGCAAGACGCCGTGATACCTTATCCCCGCTTTTCAACCGCAAAGGGGAGTCATGAGCTGGCGATACGCGCTCAAGCGTTTTGCCCTGTTTCTGATCGTGATCTGGGCTGCGGCCAGCGTCAATTTCTTCATCCCACGCCTGGGTACCGGCCGCGATCCGATCCGCGAAAAGCTGGGGCAGCTGGCGGCCAGCGGCGGGCTGCGGCAGGAGGGGGTCGAGGAGATGGTGAAGGCGTACCAGGCCAAGTTTGGCCTGGACAAGCCGCTCTATGTCCAGTACCTCAATTACCTGGGCGACCTGCTCTCCTTTGACCTGGGCTACTCCCTGGCCAACTATCCAGCCCGGGTGGGCCAGATGATTGCCAACGCCATGCCCTGGACCCTGGGGCTCTTGCTGGTCTCCACCCTCATCAGCTTCACCTTTGGCACCCTGGCCGGCGCGCTGGTGGCCTGGCCCCGCTCTCCTCGCTTTCTCCAGGTGCTGGTGGTGCCGCTGATGACGCTGTCGGCCATCCCCTACTACCTGCTGGGCCTGATCCTGCTCTACGTGTTGGGCCTGGAATTCAAACTCTTTCCTCTTTCGGGCGGGTACGCCCCCGGCACCCTGCCGGCCTGGGACTTGGACTTTGCCCTTGAGGTGCTGCACCACTCGATGCTGCCGGCCCTCTCTATCGTGCTGGCGGCGGTGGGCTTCTGGGGCCTCGGGATGCGCGGCATGATGGTCAGCACCGTGGGCGAGGACTACATCGCCCTGGCCGAGGCCAATGGTCTGAGGGATCGCACCATCTTTCTGCGCTACGCGGTGCGCAACGCCTTCCTGCCCCAGTTCACTGCCCTGGGTCTGTCCCTGGCCAATGTGGTGGCCGGCCAGGTACTGGTGGAAGTGGTCTTCGCCTATCCGGGGGTGGGCACCTTGCTCTTCCAGTCCATCCAGTCCTCGGACTACACGGCCATCAATGGGGTCGTTTTCGTCATCATCCTCTCCATCGGCCTGGTGACCATGATTATGGATTTCCTCTATCCACTGCTCGATCCCCGCATCTCTCACCGCCGCTGATGGAACGCCTGCGCTCCTTCCTCTATTATCTGCGCGAAAATCCCAAGCTGGGCATCGGCCTGGGCATGATCGGTGCCCTGGTGTTCTTTGGCGTGATTGGCCGGTTGCTGGTGGATCCGGGCATGGCCCAGCCCCTGTCCACCACCCCACGCCAGGCCCCTTCGTGGGCGCACTTCTTTGGCACCGACGATGCGGGCCGGGATCTGTTGACGGTGATGGTGGTGGGCATGCCCCTGACCATCAAGGTGGGTTTTCTGGCCGGCGGCGTCGGCCTGGGCCTGGGGGTGCTCCTGGGTTTTTTGAGCGGATATCTGGGCGGCAAGATCGACACCCTCATCCGCGGCACCGTGGACACCCTGCTCACGGTGCCCAGCCTGGTGGTGCTCATTTCCATTGCCTCCACGGTGCGCGAGGAAATCAGCATCGAGATGATGGCCCTGGTGGTGGCCTCCCTCTCGTGGATGTGGCCCACCCGCACCATCCGCGCCCAGGTGCTCACCCTGCGCGAGCGGGCCTATGTGCAGATGGCCAAGCTCAATGGCATGAACTCCTTTGAGATCATCTGGAAGGAACTCTTCCCCAATCTGCTCCCGTACCTGGCCGCCAGTTTTGTCGGCGCCGTCTCCTGGGCCATCCTGGCCACCATCGGCCTAGAGGCCCTGGGCCTGGGACCGCAGAACGAACCCACCATGGGCATGACCATTTACTGGGCCATCACCTTCAGCGCCCTGATCCGCGGCATGTGGTGGTGGTGGTCCATCCCCATCGTCTTCCTGGTGCTGCTCTTCGTGGGCCTCTTCCTGGTGTCCGCCGGCCTGGACGAACTGGCCAACCCCAAGCAGCGGAGGGCGGTCTGATGGCGACGCCGCTCTTGCAGATCGAGGATTTGCAGGTCCATTTCGAGACCCGGCGCGGGGTGGCGCGGGCCGTCAACCAGGTGGACCTGACCCTGTACACCGGCGAGCGTTTCGGCCTGGTGGGTGAGTCGGGCAGCGGTAAGACCACGCTGATTCTGGCGCTCTTGCGCATGATCAAGAGACCCGGCTTCATCGCCGGCGGCAAAGCGCTCTTAGAGGGGATTGATCTGCTGCAGTTGGACCAGGAGCAGGTGCGCCAGACCCGCCTGGCCCGGGTGGCGATGATCCCCCAGGGGGCGATGAACTCCCTCAACCCGGTGCTGCGCGTCGGCGAGCAGCTGGCCCTGGCCATGCGCGAGCACGACCAGCCGCCCGCCGAAGGCCGCATCGCCGAATTGCTGCAGCAGGTGGGCCTGCGCCCGGAGGTGAGCCAACGCTACCCCCACGAACTCAGCGGCGGCATGAAGCAGCGGGTGTGTATCGCCCAGGCCATCTCGCTGAAGCCGCGGCTGATCCTGGCCGACGAGCCAACCAGCGCCCTGGACGTGATCGTGCAGCGCCAGATCATGCAGACCCTGCGCGCCCTGCAGGAAGGGCTGGGCGCCACGGTGCTCTTGGTGGGCCACGACATGGGGCTGATGGCCCAGTTCGCCCAGCGCCTGGGCATCATGTACGGGGGCAAGCTGGTGGAGGTGGGCACCGTGGAGCAGATCTTCCGCAATCCCCAACACCCCTACACTCAGTTGCTGATCGCCAGTATCCCTTCTTTTGACAAGAAGGGCGAATTCAGGGGCATTCCGGGGGTGGGGCTCTCGCTGCTCAACCCGCCGGGGGGCTGCCTCTTTCACCCCCGCTGCCCCAAAGCCATGCCGCGTTGCGCCACCCAGGAGCCCCACCTCAAGGAGGTGGCACCGCAGCAGCAGGTCTCCTGCCTCTTGTACGAGGAGGCCAGAGCATGAGCATCCTGCTGGAGGCGCGCCAGGTGCGCAAAACCTTCCACAGCGGCGGGGGCATGTGGGGTGCGGTGCACGAAAACGTGGCGGTGGACGGGTTCTCGCTGCGCCTGAGCGACGCGGCGCCGGCCTTCATCACCATCGCCGGGGAGAGCGGCAGCGGGAAGACGACGATTGCCCGATTGCTGCTGGGTTTTGCCGAGCCTTCCGGAGGCCAGGTGCTCTACCGGGGCCAGGACCTGCGCGAGTTGGACCGGGCCGGGCAACGGCAGTTCCGCCACGAAGTGCAGGCCATCTTCCAGGACCCTTTCGAGGTGTACAATCCCTTCTACAAGGTGGACCATATTCTGGAAACGCCCATCGCCAAGTTCGGCCTGGCCTCTTCTCCCGCCCAGGCCCGCCAGCTGATGGCCGAGGCCCTGCAGGCGGTGGGCCTGCGCCCCGAGGAGACCCTGGGGCGTTATCCCCACCAGCTTTCGGGGGGCCAGCGCCAGCGCATCACCATTGCCCGCGCCCTGCTGCTCAAGCCCCGCCTGATCATCGCCGACGAGCCGGTCTCGATGGTCGACGCCTCGCTGCGGGCCACCATCCTAGAAAGTCTGCACCGGCTCCACCGCGATTTTGGCATCTCCTTCCTCTACATCACCCACGACCTGACCACCGCGTACCAGGTCAGCCAGCGCATCGTGGTGCTCTACCACGGGACCGTGGTCGAGGCCGGTGAGGTCGAAGAGGTGATCAGACACCCCAAACATCCCTACACCCAGGAACTGATCCGCTCCATCCCGGTGCCAGATCCGGGGCAGGGGTGGATCGATGAGCCGGTGGCCGAGAAGGCCGAGGCCGAGGAGTCCCAGGTCACCACTGGCTGCCGCTACGCCCCCCGCTGCCCGCACGCCATGCCCCGCTGCCTGCAGGCCATGCCCCCGCTTTTTCGCACCGAACCCAACCGCGCTGCCGCCTGCTACCTCTACGACAGCGCACCCCCGCTGGCCGGCGAGGACCTCAGCGAGGTGCTGGAACAAAGCCACTAGCCGCGCCCCTGATCACCTAGACCCGAATCTGTGAGAGAGGTGTTATGAAATCATTCACTCCCTTCCTGCTCGCCCTTTGCCTGTGGGCCTGCGGCGGCGGTCCTGACGGCAAGTCCCCGCAGGGGGACAAGTCCCCGCAGGGGGACAAGTCCCCGCAGGGGGACAAAGCCGCCCAGAGCGGCAATGCCGATACCGGCGAGCTGCGCAAGGTGCCGCGCAATCGCACCCTGATCATGGACTGCGTGGACTACAACACCTGCTCCGGTCAGATTAAGGACTACGCCTCCTTCAACCCCTACGTGCCGGGCCAGGCGTCACGGACGGGGTACCATTTTCTGTATGAGCCGCTGTACTTCTACAACGCGTATGGCTCGCAGGACACCCTGATCCCCTGGATCGCGCTGAGCCATCAGTACAACGCCGATTACACCGAGTTGGTGGTGAAGATCCGGCCGGGGGTGAAGTGGAGCGATGGGGTGGCGTGGACCGCGCACGACCTGGTGTTCACCATCAATATGCTCAAGAGCCACGCGCCGATGCTGCTCTTCTCCACGGACATGAAGAACTGGGTGAAGGAGGCGGTGGCAGTGGACGATCTGACCGCCCGGATCACCCTGACCGCGCCCAACCCGCGCTTTCTCTTTTCCTACTTCGCCCACAACTTCGACAACGGAGTGGCCATCGTTCCCAAACACATCTGGGAGGGGCAGGACCCGGAGCAGTTCACCAACTTCGACATGGGCAAGAACTGGCCGGTAGTCAGTGGGCCCTATCGCATGGCCCTGTCGGTGCCGGAGCAGCGGATCTGGGACCTGAGAAAGGATTGGTGGGCGGCGCAGAGCGGTTTCAGTCCGCTGCCGCAGGTGGAAAGGATTGTCTTCCTGCCCTACCTCGAAGACGCCAAGCGGGTGCAGAACCTCATCGCCAATCTGATGGACACCTGCGTGGACATGCGGCCCCCCAATATCAAGTCGGTGCTGGACAGCAATCCAGCGGTCACTACCTGGTCCGGGCGCGACCTGCCCCACGGGTACCTGGACTGGTGGCCGGTGTGTCTGGGCTTCAACAACCTGGAGCCACCCTTTAATGACCCGCAGGTGCGTTGGGCCATAGCCCACGCCATCGACCGCAAGCAGTTGATCGAGGTGGGCTGGCAGGGCAGCGGCGAGTCCACCTTGCTGCCCTTCCCGGACTTTCCGGCCATGCGCAAGTACACCGGCCAGATCCAGGATCTGATGGAGAAGTATCCGGTGGGGCAGTATGACCCCCAAGAAAGCGCCCGCATCATGCAGGACAGAGGCTATGCCAAGAACGCCGAGGGTTTCTGGGCCAAGGATGGGCAGCCGGCCAAGGTGGTCATCGACATCTTCCCCATCTTCCAGGATCTGGTCCCGGTGCTGGTGGCCCAACTGAAGAAGGCCGGCTTCGACGGCGATTTTCGTATGACCTCCGACTACTACGACCGCATGTCCCAGGGCGTGGCCCGGGCCTTCATGAACGGCAACGGCGGGGCAGTGCGCGACCCGTACTTCACCCTGCGCCTGTACCACAGCCGCTTTGTGCAGCCCACCGGCACGCCGGCCGAATACTTCTGGCGCTGGAAGAACGCCGAGTTCGACCAAATAGTAGATCACATGGGCGAGGTGGACCCGGATGATCCGCAGTCGGTGGCGCTCTTCCACCAGGCCATGGAGATCTGGCTGCGGGAACTTCCTTCCATCCCGCTGGTGCAGTGGTACCACCGAGTGCCGCACAACCAGACCTACTGGACTGGCTGGCCCAGCGCCGAAGATCCCTACATCAACACCGCCTACTGGCACCGCACCTTCCTGATGGTCCTGCTCAAGCTGCGGCCCACCCAGGGGTAGCCGGCGAACAGGTAGAAAACATGAGGCCAGAACCCCAATGAAAAAGATCCTGCTTTTCGCTTTCGCCCTCTCGCTGCACGCCTGCGGTGGCAATTCCGTCGAAGAGTCTGCCGGTAACTTTGCTGCCCCGGCCAGTCAGGGTTTCAAACAGGTGCCGCGCAATCGCACCTTGATCATCGACTGCGCGGACCCGGGCACCTGCGCCGGCCAGATGAAGGATTACAACACCTTCAACCCCTACATCCCGGGCCGCATTTCCCGCACGGGGTATCAGTTTGAGTACGAGCCGCTCTACTTCTACAACGCCTACGGCGCACAGGACACCTTGATGCCGTGGATCGCGCTGAGCCACCAGTACAACGCCGACTTCACCGAGGTGGTGGTGAAGATCCGGCCGGGGGTGAAGTGGAGCGACGGGGTGGCGTGGACGGCCCACGACCTGGTGTTCACCGTCAATATGCTCAAGAGCCACGCGCCGATGCTGCTCTTCTCCACGGACATGAAGAACTGGGTGAAGGAGGCGGTGGCGGTGGACGATCTGACGGCCCGGATTGCGCTGACGGCACCCAACCCGCGCTTCGTCTTCTCGTACTTTGCCCACAACTTCGACAACGGGGTGCCCATCGTGCCCAAACACATCTGGGAGGGGCAGGACCCGGAGCAGTTCGCCAACTTCGATATGGGCAAGGGCTGGCCGGTGGTGAGCGGACCCTATCGTATGGCCCTGTCGGAGCCGGCCCAGCGGATCTGGGATCTGCGCCAGGACTGGTGGGCTTCACAGAGCGGCTTCAGCCATCTGCCGCAGGTGGAGCGGATCATCTTTCTGCCCTATGTGGAGGAGGCCAAGCGGGTGCAGAGCATGGTCGCGAATCTCTTCGACACCTGCGTGGACATGCGGCCTCCCAATATCAAATCCGCGGTGGACGACAACCCCAATCTCACCACTTGGTCGGGCCGGCAGTCCCCGTACGGGTACCTGGATTGGTGGCCCATCGCCATGGGTTTCAACGACCTGGAGCCGCCCTTTGACGACCCGCAGGTGCGCTGGGCCATCAACTACGCCGTCAATCGCCAGCAGCTGCTCGAAGTGGGCTGGCAGGGCAGCGGCTCCTATGCGGTGCTGCCCTTCCCGGATTTCCCGGCCATACGCAAGTACACCGACCAGATCCAGGATTTGATGGAGAAGTACCCGGTGGGCCGGCACGACCTGGCGCAGAGCGCCCGGTTGATGGAGGGGCAGGGGTGGAAGAAGGACGAAGAGGGGATGTGGACCAAGAACGGGCAGCACGTGGAGGTGGTGCTCAATATCTTTGGCGGTTTCCAGGACATCGGCCCGGTGCTGGTGGCTCAGTTGCAGAAGGCAGGCTTCAAGGCGGCCACCCGCATGATTTCCGATGCGTATGACCAGATGTCTCAGGGCCACGCCAAGGCCTATATCAACGGCCACGCCGGCTCGGTGCGCGATCCCTATTTCACCCTGCGCCTGTATCAGGGCCGCTTCGTGCAGCCCACCGGCACTCCGGCCGAACAGTTCTGGCGCTGGAAGAACCCCGAGTTCGACCGGCTGGTGGACCAGATGGGCCAGACCGCGCCCGAGGACCCCAAGTTGATTCCGCTCTTCCGCCAGGCCATGGAGATCTGGCTGCGGGAGTTACCTTCCATCCCGCTGCTCCAGTGGTACCACCGCATCCCGCACAACCAGACTTACTGGACCAACTGGCCCAGCGCCGAAGATCCCTACATCAACAGCGCCTACTGGCACCGCACCTTTTTGCTGGTGTTGCTCAACCTGAAGCCGGCTCAGGGGTGATCAAGGGAGGCTGCTCATGCTGACCATCGTCGATCAGGGCTACATCTCGCATCAGCTGGGCCGGGGCGCGTACATGCCCTTTGTCACCCCGCTGCCCGACGGCACCTTCATCGCCTCCCAACACGTGGGCGCTGGCCTGGGCACCCCGGACAATTATATCGAGGTGCTGCGCTCGGTGGATGGCCGCACCTGGATCAACCAGGGCAGCATTCACGGCGGGCAGGGTTCGCCCGAGGATGGCTGGGCGTACCGGGCACCGCAGATCCGCGTGGTCCCCGGCGGGCGGCTGGTGATGAGCGCCACCCGTTTCCAGGTGGGGGGAGGGCCGCTCTTTGACCCGGACTCCGAGGCCCTGCAGCGGCCCGAGATGCTGTTATTCTGGTCTGAGGATCTGGGTCACACCTGGTCGGCGCCCCAGGTAGTGCCGGTGGACCTGCCGCCGGAACGCTATACCTGGAACGGAGCCGGGTCGCTCTTGCAACTGAGCCCGCAGCGCTGGATGTATCCGCTGGAGACCTGGAAGCCAGAAGGGTACCAGGGACCGCCCGACCAGAAGGCGATGGCGGTGTTCTCCGCGGATCAGGGACAGCACTGGGGGGAGTTGACCACGATAGCGGACGATCACACCGGCAAGGTGCTGTGGTGGGATCAGATGTGTTGCCTGCTGCCCGACGGCCGCATCTACACCCTGTTCTGGACCCACCAGTACGGGACCTCGGAGGACCTGAACAACCACTGGGCCGTCTCGGCGGATCAGGGCCGCACCTGGTCCGTGCCCCGGCCCACCAATCTGCGCGGCCAGGTCTGCACGCCCATTCCGCTGGCCGACGGCCGGGTGGCGGCCATCCACAATTTTCGCCGCGAGCCGCAGGGCATCCACGTGGCGATCAGCGAAGATCTGGAGCACTACGATTTGACGCGGGAAATGGTGGTTTTCGACGCCGGGGCCGAAGCAACTTTAGGCAAACCAAAACACGAAAACTTCCTGGCCGAACACCTGCTCATCGCCTTTGGCAAGCCGGGCGGGATACTGCTGGACAACGGAGATCTGTTAACCTACTTCTGGTGTACGGCCGGCGGGGTCACTCACACCCGCTGGGTGCGGCTGCGGGTCGAGGGCTGAGGCTCAGGAAAGCACCGGCGTGAGCAGGGGCGCTGCGGGAATACCCGGTGGGGCATTTCCGCAGCGCTTTTCCTTTAGGCTGGTATCAATTTCAGGCACACCGGGGCCGGCACCTCGGCGCTGTGGCCGGTGGAACTGAGCCGGCCGCTCTGGGGGTCGATGCGGAAGACGACGATGGTGTCGGTGGATTGATTGGCGGCCAGCAGGAAGGTGCCGGTCGGGTCGATGGCGAAGTTGCGCGGGGTTTTGCCCTGGGTGGATTCCTGGCCCACCACCGAGACCTGGCCGGTGTGCTGGTCGATGGCGCAGATGGTGATGCTGTCGTGACCCCGGTTGGAGCCGTAGACGAATTTGCCCGAAGGGTGGACGTGGATGTCGGCGGTGTGGCTGGTGCCGCCAAAGTCGGCCGGCAGGGTGGGCACGGTGTTGAGCAGGGTCAGGACGCCCCGTTGAGCGTCGTACCCGTAGGCCGAGAGGGTGCTGCCGATCTCGTTGATCAGGTAGGCCCAGCGGCCGTTGGGATGAAAGTCGAAGTGGCGCGGCCCAGCCCCCGGTGCCACTTGGACGCCGGGCGGATCATTGGCCACCAGTTTGCCCCCCTCCAGATCGAGCCGGTAGGACAACACCTTGTCCAGGCCCAGATCCGGGGCAAAGGCGAAGTGATTGTCCGGGGCGATCATGATGGAGTGGGCGTGAGGCCCTTCCTGGCGCTGGGGATTGACGCTGGTGCCCTGGTGCTGGACAAAGTCGGCGGCTTCGCCCAGGCTGCCCTCGGCGCGGATGGGGAGCAAGGTCACGCTGCCGCTCAGGTAGTTGGCGGTTAATAGGTAGCGGCCAGTGGCCTCCACGCTCAAGTGGCAAGGCCAGGTGCCGATGGTGGGCTGTGCGTTGAGGTGGGTGAGGGTGCCGGTGGCCGGGTCGCGGGCATAGGCGTGTACCGCTCCGCTCTCTTTGCCCTGGTAGTCGCGGGTTTCGCTCACGGCGTAGAGGAAGCGGCCATTGGGATGTAGAGCCAGGAAGGAGGGGTTGAGGGTGCCGCCAGCCGCACTGAGGCGTTCCAGAGCGCCGGTCTCGGCGTCGAAGCGGAAGACGAAGATGCCTTCGTCGCGGTGTTTCGACGGGGCGTTGGTCTGGGTGTAGGTGCCCACGTACATCAGATAGTTCTTTGCCATCGCGCCGGTTCTCCTGAATGGGGATTAGCTGCTGAAGCTACAAGATAGGGCAAGGCTTTGCTGGCTGCCAAGAGCGGCAAAAAAAGACCCGCTACCCCGGGGCTGCGGGCGGCGGGTCGGTGCTGGGTTGGGGGGGTAGCTCAGGAATTCAGGTCTTCTTCCAGGGCCCGCTCCGGCCGGCGCCGGTGGCGGCGGGCCTGGGGGGTCTGGATGCCGTACTGCCGGCATAGTCGGCCAAAGCTCCCGGCGGCGATTCCCAGGGCCTGCCCCGCCTCCTTGTTGCTGACATAGAGCCGGGCCGCCCGCTCGACGCGGCTCTGGTCCACCTTTTCCATAGCGCCTCCTCTGGGTTAGGCAGTTCGCTTTAGCGAACCATTTTCACTGAATATATGCGTTGGGAAATACACGGGCAATATCTTTCTTCGCGAACAGGAAAGACTTCTGGTTTGCGATTGGTGCGAGGCGGGTGTATCTTCCCATTTGAGACGGCAAGCGCGAGGAAAAAGACGATGGAAATAGGCGACCATATCAAAAAATATCGGGAGTTGCGCGGGCTCACCCTGCCGGATCTGGCCACCAAGGCCGGAGTGTCAAAAGCCTTCCTGTGGGAGATCGAGAGCGGCAAAAGCCGGCGGCCAGGGGCCGAGGTGCTCTTCAAGATTGCCGAGGCCCTGGGGGTCACCATCGCCCAGTTGATGGGCCGTCCGCCCGAGCGCGAGGTCCAGGACCTGATCGAGCCGGAGATCAACACCGGGCTGCGGGCTTTTGTCAACGAGCGCAAGATCCAGGGTCGCCCCCTGGAGCCGGAGGAGATCAAATCCCTCTCCTTTGTACAGTTAAAGGGAGGTCGGCCCACCACCAAGGAGCAGTGGGCCCTGGTGTACGGCATGCTGCGCGAGATCACCGGAGGCCGGCGTGACTGAAGGAGGCGCCACCCTCGAAGAGAGCGTGCGCCAGCGGGCCCGGGCCAAACTGGCCGAGGCCGATCAGTTGCTGCGGGCCGTCGACGAGGGATGGGCCCCGCCGCCTTTCGACCCGCTGCTGGTGGCCCTGGCCCTGGGCATCCGCTGCGCGCCGGTGGCGGAACCCTGGCTCGAAGACGCGATGATCTTTGTGCAGGAAGGGCGGCCCACCATCCTCTACCGGCCCGAAAGGCCCAGGGCGCGCACCAGTTTCAATATCTTTCACGAGATCGCCCACACCCTCTTCCCCGACTACCTGAGCAACCCCCGGTACCGGCATCCCCGACGGCCCCGGCTCTTCGAGCCCGAAGGCCGGCTCGAGTACCTGTGCGACCTGGCCGCCACCGAGTTCCTGATGCCCATGGACCTGTTCAGCGCGGATCTGAAGGCCAGCGGCTTTGGGGCGGGCCGCGCCGAAGCCTTGGCCACGCGGTACGGGGCCTCGCTGGAGGCGGTGTGCCTGCGCATGATGGAGGTGGATGCCGAGAGCTGCGCCCTGGTGTTGGTCGAGCCGCGCCGCCAACTGAAACGGGGGGAGTGGCGCGAGCTGGAGCGCTGGATGGAGCTGCCTCCGCAGGGGGGCCAGCGGCTGCGGGCCACCTATGCGGTGCTCAGCGAGCGCTTCCGCAGAGAAGGACTCACCTTTCCCACCTGCCTGGCCCTGGGCCAGCGCAACTGTCTCGACCGGGCCGCCCGCAGTCGCAAGCTGGTCGCCGGCCCGGAGCGCCTAGAGCTGGGACGGGGCCAGTCCCAGGACTTTTACGTCGAGGCCCTGCCGCTTACCACCCACCCCAGTCGGCGCGGCCGCGTGCCGGTGCTGGGCTTCTTCTATCCCCGCTAGATCCCCATCCAGTAGTTCAGTCTGAGCAAAAAGACGTTGCTGCCCTCGTCGGCGAAGCTGTCCTGCACCCCGGCCAGGGGCCGCAGTTCGGGGTCCACCGCCTCGTCCAGGTCGGCGCTGCGCGATTGTGACCAGACCAGAAAGAGGGCGCTGCCGGGCCGGTACTCCCAGCGCAGCACCATATTGCCGCGCAGCGAGCGCTGGGAGAAATCCGGGTTGGCGCTCAGGCCGGCATAGGGGGTGAAGTCGTAGGACGCGGGGCGGGTCAATTCTTTGATGCGCCGGTAGTCGCCGGCAACCACAAAGGACTGCACATAGGTCTGCAGGGTGAGGGTGGGCGAGAAGGCCACGTTCAGCCGGGTGGTCAGGTCGAGGGTCCGGCTCTCCAACTCGCCGAAGACAAAGTGATCGTCAACGCCGTCGCCCTTGTCGTCGATGTTGTCGATCCACTGGGCAAATTTGGACTGGGACTGGTACGAGGGACTCAGCTCGAACTGGATATTGGGCCGGGGCCGGGCGCTCAGACTGAACTTCAGCTGCCAGTTGCCGCCCCGGTCGCCGTCGACTGTTTCCCCGGTGGGATAGAATCCCAGACTGAGCTTCTTGCGCTGGTCGGTGCCCAGGCCCATCCAGTACCAGAAGCGCCCCGGTATGTCCATCAGCGGGCCGCCCCGGGTTTCCAAATCATCCTGCGCTTCGAATTCTCGGCTGATGCCGAAATTGAAGAACCAGTAGTTTTTTAGGTCGTGCCAGGTGTTGAAATTGACCCCCTGCCGCAGCTTTACCTGGTCGTAATTCCAGTGGGTCCAGGTGTTGAGGTTGAACCCGGACTTGCGGGCCAGGGCCCAGGGTTTCTGGATCTGGGCGTAGATATGCCCGCCGGTCTGGATCCAGTCGGCCCGGTCCATGTAGCCCAGCTCGTTCACCTCAAAACCAGAGGAGCGGGCGTCGAAATAGGCCTGACCGCCGAATTGACCGGAAAACTTATAGAAATAAGCGGTCCCCTCGTACCCCTGTTTGGGGTCGAGATCCGTGCCGGCGCGGCTGCCGGCCAGGCGAGTGTAGAGGCCGTAGGCGTTCTGCCGCCATTTGAGGTTGCTATCCACCCCGCCCACATACGCGGTCCTGAAGTCCTCGCCATTCACCGCAGTGAAGGTGGCGCCCACCGAAGAGTTGGTGCCCAAATCTTGTTGGACCCGCCCGATCAGGGAGTTGGTTAGCGGTTCTAGCCGGTGCCGCCGGCGCGCCCCGGTCTCTTCGTCCTCGATGAGGGCGTACTCGCTGGCGGTCACCGCGTCGAGGATGCCGAAGGAGGTCCGGGCCGCAGTCTTGCCCGAGAACTTTCCGGCCCCCAGGATGGTGGTGGCCTCGGGCTGGTGGATGGTTTCGCTGTTGTCTGGTGCGGAAAAGCGGCCTGGCTGTTTGCCGATGCGCCGGGAGTAGAAGAGCTGGGCCGGGCTGTTGATCCCCACGATATCTGGCTGTGGGGCGCTGAACAGGGTATTGCTCTCGACAAAGAAGGGGCGCCGTTCTTCGTAGAAGGTCTCGAAGACGCTCAGGTTCAGCACCGCCGGATCGGCTTCGACCTGACCGAAGTCGGGGTTGATGGTGGCGTTGAGGGAGAGGTTGGAGGACAGACCGTAGCGCAGGTCCAGGCCCGCTGAGGAGAGCAAGTCCTGGTTGCCCGATTCAAAGGAGGAGCGGCCCAGGACAAAGGGGAGGACTTCCAGAGATTTGATGGGTTTGATGCCGCTGATGCCTTCGAGATGCCCGAAGCGGGAGACCCAGCCGTTGGTCCCCTGGGGGGTCATGACCCAGTCATCGCGCTCCTGCTTGCGGCTGATGAAGCGCAGCACGTTGATGCCCCAGGTGTAGCTTCCCTTGTAGCTGAAACGCAGGACGTGGTAGGGGATCTTGTATTCGGCGCTCCAGCCCTGGTCGTCTCTGGAGGCCTTACCCTCCCAGACCCCGTCCCAGGTGATATCCTCCGAGGTGTCGTTGTAGAGGATGCCGTCGATGAGGCAGCCCGAGGGGCTGACCGAGAAGAAGTACCCGGTCTGGTGGTCGTGGTGCGGGTCTAGGTTGATCGAGATCCGGTCGGTTTCAAAGTACTGGTCGCGCCGGACCAGGGGCGCGGTGATCTTGTCCGGCTCGCGGTCGTAACAGCGGGCCGCGACGTAGAGGGCTTCCTCGTCGTAGGCGATCTGGACCGTGGTGCGCTCGGAGGCGGGCTGCCCTTCGGTGGGGTCCTTCTGGACGAAGTCGGTGGCGATGGGCGCTGTCTGCCAGATCTCGTCGTCGAGCACGCCGTCGATCTTGGGTGGGGTTTGGCTGAGGCGCACCGCCTGCATGGTCCTGGCCGGGTGGGTGGCCTGGGGTGCCTGGGCTTGGAGCAGCTGAGGTGCTACGAGGACTATAAAGGTCAGCGCCGCGATGGCAGTGGTCGTTCTCAAGGGAGTCCTTGCGTGATTAGCGGATGTGTGACCCTAATTCCCGATACGGCGAAGCTCTGCTTCAGTGCGCCATCTTACGTAGTCGAAGCTCCAACGATAATTCTGGCTAAACTCCTTACCGCGCGCCCTTTCCATACCCCACTGGACACCGCCAGCAAAAAGCTTATCTCCCCGGTCGCGATATTTAATGTCTCCCGTCTGCAAGTACACCCATGCGAAGGCCGGCGCAACCAATAGGTTTAGTATTGGAGCCGCCTCAGTCGGATTGTCTGCCCGGTAGAAGAAAGCCTGCTGTTCCTCAATCCATGCCCGTTTCCAGCACTCATCCAGTCCCATTTTGATGGCCGGGAGAATACGAGGATCTTTCCTTACCTTGTCATGGTAGGAGATGAGGGCTTCACAGGTCAACCCGAACATGAATGGCGCCCAGTTCTTGGACGAGTTCTGCACAAACCACTGGTCAATATGCCCTAACGCGTACTCGACAGCCTGTTCCAGGTTTGGATTCCTCGGTTCCCCAAGAGCCTCGGCGACCAGATATGCGTTGATACAATAGGCCGTCTCTCGGCTGTAATCCTCCCCAGGGCCCCCACCGGCCGACGAGCCGGGCGTCCTCTTGGAGAGAAGAATCGCCGCCGCCTTCGACTTCTCGTCACCGGTACGCGTGAAGTGCATATTAAGTCCGTCCGGGAAGACCCGCCACCCTGGGACCCTACCGTTGAGTTCGAACACATATCCTCGGTACGTCTCTATCCAGTTCTCGGCGAACACATTCCACTGCGGGTCTCCAGTGTAGTCGGCGATCTGATAGAAAACCCGGGGCCCATCGTAGTACCAGACGTACGCTTCACTGGTGAAATCACTACCGATACGCTCTAACCTCTCGTTGCCGAATTTTGCCCCATATTCCGTCATGTTACTTTCCCACTGTTGTAGCATTGGAATGGGAACGGTCGCTGTTTCCTCCCCGGTCATGCCAGAACCGTCCAAGCAACCGACCAGAAGCACCAGGGTCAGGACCCATAGATAAGTACCGGATATGCCGGGCATTTGTCATTCTCCGCCAATGGTCCACCACGTTTCCGCTTGAATCAACAGCTTCCCGGTCGTCCTCGCCAATCATCACACTTGAAAAGAGCCGTATAGTGCCGGTCGCAACTGAAAATTCTCCTGGGGGACATTGAACTGCGCCAGCAGTTGCAGATGGCCCAGGGTGCGGATGAAGGCCTCCTGTACCAGGTCTTCGGCTGCCTGCGTTTCGCGGGTAAGCCGGACGGCGTAGGCCTGGAGCCCCTCGGCGTATTCGCGGTACAGTTCTTCCAGGGTCAGCAATGCGGCCTCCTCTGGCCTCTGCATATACAACGAGGGGGAAGGGGAAGGTGTTTGCCAGGGCGAAAAAAAAGCCCTGTCCCCGCAAAGGGACAGGGCTGCGGGCAAAGCCGGGTGCTCACACCACGGGCGTGAACTTCTTCAACGAGATGGCCCCGTTGAGGGTCCGCAGCCGCACCAGGTGCCCCCCGCCGGGGCCGATATCCCCTTCGAGGCGGGCCTTGTCCGGTTTGCCCACCACCGGGATGGGGAACTCGGAGTGGACGTGGCCGTGTACGGTGCTGGCGTCGAGGCGGCCGGCAAAATCGGCAGGCAGGCTCAGCTCCACCGCGCCGTTGAGGGTTTTGGCATCGATGGGAGCCTGGCCGGCGCGCACCACCACCTCCACCTTGCCGTTGGCGGTCTCGAACTCGCCCCGGCCGACGAGCAGGTCGAGGTGGGCGACCACCGTGCCGTTTTTGCTGTGTAACTTCATCGGGCCCTGGCTTTCCTTCACCATCACCTTGCCGTTGAGGGTGGTGGCCTCGACCCCGGCCCGCATCCCCTGGGCGGTGACCGCGCCGTTGAGGGTGTTGAGGCGCAGGGCCAGCTGGCGGGGACAGCGCACCAGATAGTGCACCTCGACGCGGATGCCGCTCAGGTTGCGCGGGCGTTCCTCCCAGATGCGCACCGTGTCCCCCTCCCGCTGTGCGTTCACCTCCACCTGGGCGGCACACTCCTCGGCCTGCTGGCGGGTGCGCGCCTTCACCTTCTTGGTGGCACTCACCCGGATCTCTTCCAGATCGGTGCCTTCCACCGCGATGGCCCCGTTGCTGGTGTCGGCCTGCAACAGCGCCACCCCGGCCGCCTCCAGGGTCCATTCGCGCGTTTCCTCGATTTCCTCTCCCGAGCTGGAAAACTCGGAGACCACATCGTCTACCATGCCGCCCAAGGCCCGGCCTGCCGGCGAGCGCCGCGCGGTGCCCACCGCGTCGCTGATGGCGCGGCCCGCCTCCTGCATGGCCTGGCCGATGTTTTTGCCCAGCTCGTCGAGGCGCGGGCCATCGCCCCGGGACTGGCCGCCCAGGGCGCGCAGCAGTCGCTCGGCCTCTTGGGCGGTGATCTTGCCCTCTGCCAGGAGTTTGAGGATGGTCATCCGTTCTTCGCTGCTCATCGCGGGTTCCTTTCCAGTGCGGGTGCACCCTTTTTTGGCTTTGTACTAGAAAGCTGTATTTTTTGATCCCCGTCAACCTGCGCGGAGTTTGTGTATGAGCAAAACCTATCGCATCGGTATCTCTGGTCTGCACCGCGGCCTCAACCTGGCGCGGGTCTTTCCCCTTTTTTCCGACTGCCAGGTCGCCGCAGCCTTTGACCCCGACCCCCAGGCCCTGGAGCGCTTCGGTCCCCCGTTCCCTCAGGCCCAACTCTGCGCCACCTACGCCGAGCTTTTGGCAGCCAATCTCGACGTGGTAGTGGTGGCCTCTCCCATCCCCGATCACAGGGATCAGAGCATCGCCGCGCTGGAAGCCGGCTGTCATGTGCTCCAGGAGGTGATCCTGGCCTCTGACATGGAGGAGTGCGCCCAATTGCTGGCGGCAGTGCGGCGCCACCCCCAGCAGCTCTTCATGCTGGCCGAGAACTGCTGCTACTGGGGCCACATGCTTTCCTGGAAGCAGATGTGGGACCAGGGCATGATGGGCGAACTGATCTACGGCGAAGCCGAGTATGTACACGATGTGCGCGCCCTGCACCGCAATGCCGACGGCACGCCCACCTGGCGCTCTTTCCGCCAGCCCCTCACCTACTGCACCCACAGCCTGGGCCCCCTCCTCAAGATCACCGGGGAGCGCTGTGTGCGGGTCTCGGCCATGGCCACGGCCAACAAGCTCGACCCCGAGTACGGCCAGTACGATTTTGGGGTGGGCATCTTTCAGACCGCCAGCGGCGCGGTGATCAAGATCCTGCGCGCCGAAAAACTGGTGCGCGAACCTTCTTTCCACTACTACTCGCTCTACGGTACCAAGGGCTGCCTGGAGACCTCGCGTCCGCCGGTGCCCCTGCGCACCCATGCCTATATGGAGCAGATCCCCCACCTGGCGGCGATGATGGAACTGCCCCTGGGTTACGACGTGCCCGGGGTGCCGGCCCAGGCCCGCGCCGGGGGCCACGGCACTGCCGAGTACTGCATGATCCGCGACTTCCTCGACGCGCTGCGCCAGGGGAAGCCTTCACCCATCGACATCCACCAGGCCCTGGAGATGAGCCTGCCGGGCCTGTGTGCCCAGGAGAGTATCCGCCAGGGGGGGAAACCGGTGGAGATTCCCGACTGGCGGTGATGGTTGGGGGGGGTTATATTGTATCTCCTTATATGGTGGGTGTAGCTCAGCTGGTTAGAGCACCTGGTTGTGGCCCAGGAGGCCGCGGGTTCGAGCCCCGTCACTCACCCCATTCTTTTTGGCCTCCCGCGGCTTCACTGCCTGGGAGGCCATCTTGTTGAGGGGTCGATGAACAAGGGATCTGCTGCGGGTACCAGCAGCGCGGCGGCCGTGCTGCGCAATGCCCTGGAGGAGGAAGCGACCCGGCTTCTCCAACCAGAAGAGGGGACGCCCTGGTTGGCGTTACACACCCGGCCCCGCTGCGAAAAGCAGGCGGACAAACACTGTCTGCAGTTGGGCATCCGGCACTACCTGCCGCTGCGGCGCAGCGAACCGGCCGGCTCGGGGCGGGCAGGGCAGCGCCGTTACCACTTTGAGGTACCCCTCTTTCCCGGTTATATGTTCGCTGCCTGCAACCGCCAACAGCGATACGATCTGCTGCAGAGCGGTTGCCTGGTGCGCACCATCGAGGTGGTAGACCAGGAACTGCTGCGCGGGGAACTTTATAATGTATACTTGGCCAGCAACCTGGGCGCGGCCCTGACCCTGTACCCCCTGCTCAAGCGTGGGCGCTGGGTGCGGGTAATTTCCGGCCCCCTGGCCGGGCTCAGCGGGCGGATTTCGGCGCGCAAGGACGAGGGCTTCCGCCTGGTCCTCAACGTCTCCATTCTGGGCAGCGCCGTGGCGGTGGAAGTGGACATGGCCTCGGTGGAAGCCTGAGAGATCGGCGCGATTTCTTCTGCTTGGCGAATGCCTAGGGGTTTACTATCTTATGGCTGCTTTTCGAGAAATGTTCGTTTGGTCCCTATTTTAATTGAATGACATGACCAGGTTGCTCTTTTTTGCTCTGTTGCTCGCCGCCGCCGCCCAGGCACAGAATCTGGCTGAATCCGGCCAAGTCCTGCCTGGGGTGTGGGCCGGCCATGCGGCCTGGGGTGACTACGACGGGGACAGCGATCCGGATCTGGCGCTGATCGGGGAGGTCGCTGAGAACGGCCAGGTATCGCGCATCGCCCGCATCTTCCGCTACGATCAGGTGGGCATGGTCGAGGACGAAGCCCAGCGGGAGCGGTTGAGCGGGGTGTACTTCGGCGAGGTGGCCTGGGCCGACTACGACGGGGACGGGGATCTCGACCTGAGCATCGCCGGCTGGGACCAGGGGGGAGAGGAAAGCCTGCGCCTGTACCGCAACGAGGCGGGGGCTACCCCCGAGGAGCGTCTCCTGAGCCTGGATCTGGGGCAGAGCGCGCTGAAAGGCGTGCGTTATGCCTCCCAGGCCTGGGGCGACTACGACGGAGACGGGGATCTGGACCTAGTGGTGGCCGGCATGGCGCACAACGGCACCTCGTTGACCCAGTTCTACCGCAACCAGGATGGGGTCCTGGCGGCGGACGAGGCCAACAGCGAGGCCGTGGTCAATGTACACAACGGGGCCCTGGCCTGGGCCGATTACGACGGGGACGGGGACCTCGACCTGAGCATCGCCGGCGAGAATGTGACCACCACCGGCGGTCTGGGACCGGTGAGCGAGTTCTACAAGAACGATCCTGCCGGCACCCTCAATCTCGATCCTTCGCTGGTGGTGGAGAACAAGCTCAAGGGGGGCGGCTTGGCCTGGGCCGACTACGACGGGGATGGCAATCTGGATCTGGCCATCTCCGGCCGCGACGGCATCTGGAATGCGGCCCTGGGCCTGTACCACAACCGCCCCACCGGGGTGCTCACCCTCGACGCGAGCTTCACCCTCAACACCAGTCGCCGGCTGAGTGGCCGCCTGGCCTGGGTCGACTACGACAACGACGGCGACCCGGATCTGGCCGCCTCGGGCGCCTCCATCCTCTCCGATTACAAAATCCTGGTGTTCCCCAACCGCAGCGGCGCCCTCAGCGGTGCGCCGGCCGAGGAATTTGCCGGCCTGGCGGGCGGTACCGTGGCCTGGGCCGATCACGACAGCGATGGCCGGGCCGATCTGTTGGTGACTGGTGCCGATGCCGCCGGAACGCCGCGCACCCTCCTGTACAGCAACCTGGGCACCCCGGCAGCCAATACCCTGCCCGAGCCGCCCTCCCGCCTCAATCCGGTGCAGGTGAGCAGCGACCAGGCTCGGTTCAGTTGGGCGCCCGGCAGCGACGCGGAGAGCGGCACCCTCACCTATGACCTGCGCCTCGGGACCGAGCCGGGCAGCGGCGATATCTTCTCCGGCGCCGTGGCGCTGGGGCCGGGCAGCGCCGGGGCCAAGACCAGTTTTGCCCTCCAGCGTTTCCTGCCGCCCGACACCTACTATTGGAGCGTCCGCACCGTGGACGGGGCCCTGGCCCGCTCGGGATGGTCCCAGGAGAGCCAGCTGGTGGTGCAGCAGTTCGTCTCCTCCGACCAGCGCCTGCGGGCGCTCAAGGAGGCGGCCATGTCCTGGGGCGATTTCGACCAGGACGGGGACCAGGACCTGGCGGTCATGGGCCAAAACCGCAGCGGCGAGGCGCAGACCCTGTTGTACGAGAACAGCGCCGGCACCCTGCAAGTGCGGCAGGACGCGGATCTGCTCGGGCTGCGCAACGGGGAAGTGGCCTGGGGCGATTACGACAACGACGGGGACCTGGATCTGGTGCTCACCGGCGAAGACATTTTCGAGAACCGCAGCACCCTGCTCTACCGTGCGGTGCCCGGCGCTGCGGGCTACACCCTTGAGCCGGTTGGGTCCTTCACCAAGCTCTCCAAGAGCGACGCGGCCTGGGGCGACTACGACAACGACGGCGACCTGGACTTGGCCCTCATGGGGCAGAGCGACCAGATTGCCAGCGGTCTGCAGCAATCGACCACCGAAATTTTCCGCAACGACGGCCAGGGCGGTTTTGCCGATGCCGGCTTTGACCTGATCGGGGTGAACAACGGCGAGCTGGCCTGGGCCGATGTGGATGGGGACGGCGACCTGGATCTGGCCCTCAACGGCAGCAGCAGCGAGGGCACCCGGCAGTTTCGGCTATACCGCAACGACGGTGCCCTGGTCGACAGCGGGCTGCAGCTAGCCGGTCTCGAATCCAGCGACCTGGCCTGGGGCGACTTTGACCGGGATGGCGACCCCGACCTGGTCGCCGGGGGTATCGGGGATGCTGGACCGATCACCACCCTGTACGAAAACCAGGGCGGGCAGTTGAACGCCCAGGCCGACATCGCGCTGCCGGGCATCCGGGGCGGGGACCTGGTCTGGGGCGATTACGACAACGACCAGGATCTCGACCTGGCCATTGCCGGCAACGACGGCACGGCGCCCTTCCTCAGCGTGTACGAGAACACCATCGGCCGCACCGGCGCCGACAGCGCCTTTGTCGCCGCCCAGTTGCCCCTGCTCCAGGGGGTGGATTTCTGCGCCGTGGCCCTGGCCGACATCGAGGGGGACGGCGACCTGGATCTGATCTCCACCGGGCGGGATGCCACCTTCGCCCCCAGCGCTGCGGTCAACGACAACCTAGCCGCCCAGCAGTTCAACGCCAATCGCGCCCCCGGCGTGCCCACCGGCACGGCCGCTCTGGATTCGGCCAGCACCGTGGTCCTCAGCTGGAATGCGGCGACCGACGACGGCGACCCGCCCGCCTCCAGCCTCAGCTATAACATTAGGGTGGGGACTGCTGCTGAACAGGGGGACGTGCTCTCGGGCAGCGGGGCTTTGGCCAACGCCGGCCAGGCATTGGTGCATCACCTGCAGGGGCTGACCAGCGGCACCTATTATTGGTCAGTGCAGACCGTGGATGCCGGCTTTGCCCCTTCGGCGTGGTCTTCCCCTCAGCAGTTTGTCATCGACACGGTGCCGCCCCAGGTGACCGGATTGCGTCTGGGCCGTCGCCAGGCCGGCATCGGCCAGACCATCTCCCTGGTCCTCAATTTTGCCGACCAACACGCCGGGGTGGATGCCGGGCAGGCGCCCCAGGTCAGCGCCCTGCTCGGGGGCCAGGAGTTTCCCTTCCAGATCGTGCAGTTCACCGGAAGTACCTGGAGCGGCGAACTCACCCCCACGGCGCTGATGCCTTCGGGGGCGGGGACCATTGCAGTGCGCGGCCTGCGGGACCTCAAGCAAAACGAACTGGTTCCCTTCGACTCAGTCGGCGCCTTTGTGATCGACACTGAGGTTCCACGCCTGGTGTCCAGCACCCCGGCGGCCGATGCCTCCGCCGTGTCCATCACCTCCGGCGAGGTGCTGTTGACCTTTTCCGAACCGATGGATGAAGGCGTGCTCACGGCCGAGCACTTCGAGGCCGAACTAGACAACCAGCACCTGGTCTTGATCGCCCCGCCGGCCTACGATGCCCAGGCCCGCACCGTGCGCCTGCTGCTGGGCGAAGGGCTGGCATCGGGCGCCCAGTACCGGGTGGAGGTCTCTGCTGCGCTCCAGGATTCGGCTGGCAATCGGCTGGCCAATGCCCTCACCCTGAGTTTTTCCACCCAGGTGCCGCAGCTGCAGCGCACGGTTCCGGCCGACAGCGACAGCGCGGTGACCGGCAGCGGCCAGATCACGGCCCTCTTCGACATCCCCCTCAATGCGCAACTGGTCGCCGAGCCCGAGATGGTGCACGTGTTGCGCGAAGGGCAGGAAGTGGAACTGGAGCCGGCCCGCTTCGATCCGGCCCGCAACGAACTGACTGCGGCCCTCAAGGAGGGTTTCCGCCCGGGTTCGCGCTACGAGGTGGTGCTTTCCCGCGCCCTGGCCGGCACCCTGCAGGGAACGGATTTTCGCTGGAGCTTCAGCACTCCGGTGCCCCAGCTGGAAAGCTCCCAGCCGGCCGATGGCGACACGGCGGTAGTTGCCGGGACCAGGGACCTGTCGGTGTCCTTCAGCACTCCGCTCGACGCGGCCTTGGTCGATGAGGAAAATGTGGAGGTGCTGCGCGGCGGTGATTTGGTGGGCTTGGCCGATCTGCAGTACGCGGATCAGGTATTGCGCATCGTGTTGGCCCAGCCCCTCCAAGCGGGCACTTCCTATCAGGTGCGCCTGGCTGCGGTCCTGGGCGGTCCGCTCAGGGCAGCGGATTACCTGTGGAGCTTTCGCACTCCGGTGCCCCAGTTGGAGGGCACCCAGCCGGCAGACGGCGACACTGCGGTAGTCGCCGGGACCAGGGAGCTGTCGGCCTCTTTCAGCGATCCCCTGAATGCGGAACTGCTGGACGAGACCAAGGTGGGGGTGTTCCGCAGCGGCGAGGCTGTGGGCTTGGCCGATCTGCTCTATGGAGACGAGGAACTGCGCATCGTGCTGGATGAGCCGTTGCAGGCGGGCACCTCCTATCAGGTGCGGCTGGCCGCCGCCTTGGGCGGCCCCCTCAGGACCGCGGACTATTTGTGGAATTTCAGCACTGGCGTGCCCAGGCTGGTCGAGGTCAGTCCGGCGGCTGGGACCAGCGGCGTCGAAGCCGGTGCCCTCGAAGAAGTGGTGGTCAGTTTTGATGGACCATTAGACTCATCGCAGGTGAAGGCGGCCAATTTCACCCTCCACTGGGAGGGTCAGGCGGTGGCCTTGAGGCCGGGCGATCCGGTGGCCCGGGGCCAGGGCCAGTACGGACTGGCGCCGGCCGCAGGTTGGCAGGTTGGCAGCACCTATGGGGTGGCGGTCGCCGCCGAAGCCCTGGGTCCTCTGGGTGTGGGGCAGGGGGTGAGCTGGTCCTTCCAGACCCTGGCGCCCGACACCCTCGCGGTCTCGCCGGCGGCCGGTTCAACCGCTGCCCCAGGAGCGGGCGTGGTGGCCGTCTCTTTTAACAGCGGGATCGAGACCCTGGCCGGGATGGTTCAGGTGCTGCGAGAAGGGGTGGAGGCCGCGTTGCGGGACGAGCCGCGTTTTGATGCGGCTACCCGCATCCTGAGTTTTGAATTGCAGGAAGGGTTTCGCCCGGGTTCGCGTTACGAGGTGGTGATCTCGCGCAGTGTGGCTGGTCCGCTGCGCGCCGAGGACTTTCGCTGGACTTTCAGTACCCCGGTGCCGCAGCTGGTCCAGACCCTGCCGGCCGCCGGAGACACCAGTATCGCCCCAGGCATCCAGGAACTGGAGATGCAATTCACCGAGGCTCTGGAGGAAGCGACCCTGAAGCCGGAAAACGCCGAGGTGCGGGGCAGCGGCCAAGCACTGGCCCTGACCGAGCTGCGCTACGAAGGGCAGATCCTGCACCTGGAGCTTGCCCAGCCCCTGCAGGCGGGCACTTCCTATCAGGTGCGGCTGGCCGCGGTCCTGGGCGGTCCCCTCCGACAGGATCAGGGGGATTATACCTGGAATTTCAGCACCCGCATCCCCACCATCGAGCGGACCGTGCCGCCGGCGGGCGGGGCCATTCCGGCTGGCCGGCGGCGCCTGCAGGTGGTCTTCTCCAGCCCGCTCGACACCGCCCAGATCACCCCGGAGAATTTCCGCCTGAGTCGGGGCGGGCAGGAGATCTCCCTGGAGCGGAGTGAATTCCAGTACGACTTGGCCACCCGCACGCTGGGTTTCCCCTCTGTCGATTTTGTCGCCGGCAGCGCCTACCAGGCGGTGATCAGTTCCCGGGTGCGCGGTCCCCTGGGTGCGGATCAGGCCGATGTGCAGTGGTCCTTCACCACCGCGGTGGCCACCGTGGACTCCACGGTGCCGACCGACGGCGCCGAGGGTGTCTCCACTGCACTGCCCACCCTGCAGGTGGCCTTTTCTGGGCCGGTGGCCAGCCAGGGTGCCGACTTTTTCCAGCTGCGCGCCCGTTCGCTCGACACCCCCGATGCCGCCTTTGAGGTGGTGCCCATCACCAACCCGGGCATCGATCCCAGCGGTAATCTGATCAGCTTTGCTCCCCTGAGCGGCCTGCGGCCCTTCACCGAATACGAGGTGGTGGTGGACCGCCAGGTGTTGGGCGAGTTGGTCGCAACGGACTACAGCTGGAAATTCAGCACGGCCGCCCGGCTGGTCAGCCTGGCCCAGGGCGGACGGATCAGCAATGCCGCCCAGACCGTCGAACTCTATTTCCCGCCCAATGCGCTGCAGGGTGGCAGCGGTGAAATCACCATCCAGCCCTGGCAAGCCCCGGCAGCCAAACCCGTGGTCCAGGAAACGGGCCTCAACCAGATCGGGCCGGCTTATGAGCTGGGTGCCGGCGGAGCGACCCTGCGCAAACCGGCCACCCTGAGCTGGCGCTACACTGCCGCCCAGCTGGGCAGCCACAGCGCCGCCCAACTGGGGCTCTTCCGCCGCGAAAACGGCCAGTGGCAGCGGGTGGGCGGCTTGGTGGACCCGGCCGGCAAGCAGGTGCGCACTGCGGTAGAACAACTGGGGGTCTACGCCCTCTTCGAGGATCTGCGCACCCCGGTGGGCAGCCTGGCCATCGAATCCCTCGACTGCCAGCCCCGGGCTTTTGCGCCGGCCGGCGGCAACCTGGGCAGTCAGACCGACATCTCTTTTGGCCTCACGGGGCCGGCCAATGTGACCGTGCGTATCTACAATACCTCGGGACGGCTGGAACGGGTGATCCTGAGAGACGCCCCCATGGCCCCCGGCAGCATCGCGCTGAGCTGGAACGGCAAGGATGAGGACCACCAGGTGGTGGCCAGTGGCCTGTATATCGTGGTGGTGAGTGCAGGCAGTGTGCGCCGCCAGCAAATCGTGGCGGTGGTCAGATGAAGGGCATAAAGACCATCCTGTGTAGCGCCGCGCTGCTGGCCTGGCCCCTGGGGCTGGCGGCCCAGTCCTTCCAGAACCAGACCGAGGCCAGCGGCACCCTCAACAGCGGTCTCTACAGCACGGGGCTGGCCTGGGGAGATTACGACAACGACGGGGACCCGGATCTGTATGTGACCAACTGGGCCACGGCGGTCTCCGTGCCCAGGAATGCCCTGTATCGCAACGAGGGCCAAGGCGCTTTTGCCGACGTGGCCACCGCCCTGGGGGTGGATGTGGTCAGCAACAGTTCGGCGGCGGCCTGGGGCGATTACGACAACGACGGGGACCTCGACCTGTACGTGGCCGATTTCTACGACCAGGATTATCTCTACGAGAATCAGGGCGACACGTTTGTCGAGGTGGGCCGGACCCGGGCCGGCATCGATGTGGAACGCCGTGGCAGCACTACCTCGGTGGCCTGGGGGGATTACAACAACGACGGCTGGCTGGATTTTTACCTGGGCGAGTATTACTACGACAACGAGCTGTATCAGAACACCGGCAGCCGCACCTTTGCCCAGGTGCTGGACCTGGGGGTGAACGACCGGCGCGACACCAAAGAGGTCTCCTGGGCCGACTACGACAACGACGGGGATCTCGACCTCTATGTGGTCAACCGCGAACAGGAGAATGCCCTGTACCGCAATGACCTAAACGCCGGCACCCCCGCCTTTGCCGCCCTGACCACTAGCCCGGTCGCCGACAAGGGTATCGGCCAGAGCGCAGCCTGGGGCGACTTTGACAACGACGGAGACCTCGACCTCTACCTGGGCAACGTGGGGGCCAATGCCCTGTACCGCAACGAGGGCAGCGACACCTTTGTCGAGGTGGGCGCCCAGGCCGGGGTGCGGCAGAACAATGGCGTGGGCTGGCTCACCGCCGGGGTGGGCTGGGCCGACTACGACGGCAATGGCTACCTGGATCTGTTGTTGGCCAATGGCGCCGACCGCCAGCCGCAGCCAGTGGTGCTGCTGGCCAATCAAGGAGATGGGACTTTCGCCAATGTCTCCACTGACACTGGTCTTTCCGGGGTGCGCGGGTACTACACCGCCATGGGCTGGGCCGACTACGACGGCAACGGTGCCCCTGACTTCTATCTGACCAACGGAGCAACCCAGGGCAGCCGGCTCCTCCAGAACAGCGCCGAGAGCACGCGTTTCATCCGGGTGCGGCTGCGGGGCAAGACCCACCGCGAGGCCATCGGCGCCGTGGTGCAGCTGCTCGACGCAGCCACCGGCGACCTACAGGGTTACCGGCAGGTGCTCTCCGGTCCGGGCAGTCCTGAGCTGATCTTCGGCGCCCCGGCCGGCCCGTACCAGGTGGAGGTGTCTTTCCCCGGCAGCGCCACTGCGGTGCTGAGGGATGCGGTCCTGGCCGGCGACCAACTGGACATCGAGGAGCCGTGAACGTGCGCGCGATCCCATTCATAGCTCTGGTGCTGGTGCTGCTGTGCGGGCCGGCTGCTGCCATTCTCCCCAATCAGGTGGATGCCGGAGTGCGGGCCATCGCCATGGGCGGGGCTTTTGTGGCGGTGGCCAACGACGCCACGGCCGTGCGCTGGAATCCGGCGGCCATCGCTGCCCTGCAGCGCCAGGAAATCGACTTCGCCTACGCCGACCATTTTGGCCTCGGTTTAAAAGATTCCTATTTCAGCTACGTCCTGCCCATGGCCGAGAACCACGCCCTGGGGCTCGACTGGTCCTATCGCGGTTTCGACGACGTGCGGGCGGGCCTGGGGCTGAAGAACGTCCAGAACCAGTTCGGCTTTGCCTACGGGTACCGCAACGGCATCCAGCGCCTGCGCCGCTGGGTGGGCAACGCGTCCATTGGGGTGAGCGGCAAGTACCTTTCCCAGAGCACCGATCTGGACGGGACCTCGGCGATGAGTGCCACCGGGCTGGGCCTCGACCTGGGACTGCTGGTGCCCCTGCCGGGCAATCTGCGCTTGGGCCTGGTGGCCCAGGACCTGGGCGGCACTTCGGTTAAACACCAGGGCGGCCTGAGCGAAAAGCTCTATCAGGCCCATTACCGATTGGGCCTGGCGTACCGACCCCTCGAAGGGTTGATGCTGTCCTCTGAGGTGGACGACCACTTCCGCCTGGGGGCCGAGTACTGGCTGGCTGGACAACTGGCCCTGCGCGCCGGACTCAAGACCGAGCGCAAGTCCCCCGATACCTTCGCCGACGCCACCACTGCCAGCTTTGGAGTGGGGCTCAAGTACCGTTTTGCCCAGCTCGACTACGCGTACGAGCGCCACCCGGTCCTCGGCGCCACCCATTACACCTCCCTGAGTCTGTCCTACAATCCCAAGGTAATCAGCATCAAGGATGCGACCATCCGGCCTTCGCCGGTCTTCCGTTCCCAGTACCCGCACTACCAGGAAAGCGACTTCTTCGATGTGGTGCTGGGCAACTCGGCTCAGGAGCCGGTGCGGGCGACGGTGAGCCTCTTCCTGCCCAGGATGATGAGCACGCCCCACCAGGAAGAGGTGCTGCTGCCGCCCCAGAGTTCCGAGAAATACACCTTCAAGGTCACCTTCGATCCCGACCTGTTCAACCAGCCCGAGGCGGCCTACGACAATTTCGTCAACCCGGTTATCCAGGTGCGCTACTCGCGCAACCGCCAGGAGCAGCTGGTCGAGAGGTCTCTAGATCGGGTGTACGTGGCTGGCAAGAACAAGCTGAGCTGGAACGAAGCGGGCATGGTGGCTGCCTTTGTCACCCCCGCCGACCTGGCGGTGGCCGGGCTGGCCCGCGGCTTGGTGCAGCGCTACGACGGCATGTTGGCCGCCAAGTTCAACCGGGGCAACATCGGCAAGGCCGCTCTGATCTTCGATGCCCTGGGAGTGTACAAGATTCGCTACCAAGCCGACCAGAAGCTGCCTTTCGCCAGCATCGCCGCCGACAAAACCATCTTCGACACCGTGCAATACCCCAGCGAGTTGCTGGACAAGCCGGCCGGAGTGGATACCAAGATCGGCGACTGCGACGACCTGGCCGTGCTTTATGCTTCGCTGCTGGAGAACCTCAGCATCGACACCGCCTTCCTCGAAGCCAACGATCCGGGCAAGGGCCACATCTACCTGATGTTCGACAGCGGCATCCCGCCCGATCGGGCGGCCGACCAATTCACCAGCTCGGCGGAGTACGTCGAGTGGCAGGGGCGGATCTGGATTCCGGTGGAGACCACCATGTTCGGCTTCACTTTTGCGGACGCCTGGCGCAACGGGGTTGCCGAGTACAAGGTGCTCAAGATCCGCAAGTTGATCAACGAGGTCTACACCCAGCAGTGGATGCAGACCTACAAGGCCCCCACCCTGCCCTCGGTGCAGGTGGAGCTGCCGGCCGCCGCTGCCCTCGACAGCCTGTTGGCCAAGGATCTGGCCTTCTTCGACCAGCGCATCGACCAAATTGCCATGGGGTCAGTGACCTCGCTGGACACCCCGGAGGGAGCGTACGAGGCCGCAGTGGCCTATCTGCGCATCAACCACCTCGAAAAAGCGCTGGGCATGTTCGACCGCGTCCTGGCGCTCAAGGCGGACCACGCCGATGCGCTCAACGGCAAGGGGGTGGTGCTCACCCACCAGGGCCGCTACGACGAGGCGCTGGAACTCTACAACCGTGCCCTACAACTGTCTGACGACAATGGCATTCGTATGAACATCGCCCTTACCTATTACCTGAAGGGCGAGCGCGAGCAGGCCGATAAGCTCTTCGAACAGGTCAAGGCCCTGGATGCCAGCTACGGCGAACTCTTCGACTTTCTCGCCACGGTGGGCGACGCCCAGCAGTACTACGAAATCGGGGTGAACTACCTGCGCCAGCTGCGCCTCGACCAAGCCCTGGAACAGTTTGAGCTGGCGCTAGGGGCTGATCCCCAGTACGCCGACGCGCTCAATGCCAAGGGGGTGGTGCTCACCCGCAAGGGCCAGTACGCGGAGGCGCGCCCGCTCTTTGAGCAGGCCGCCGATCTGGTGCCCGACCAGTCTGGCTTCCGCCTCAATGTCGCCCTGGCCTACCATCTGCAGGGGGACCGGGCCAAGGCCGACGTGATCTTCAAGCAGCTGAGCGCCCAGGACGAGAGCTACGCCGGCCTGCTCGACTTTTTGGCCGGGGCCGAGTCCTCCGACGAAGGGTACCACAGCGCCCTGGCCTACGTGCAACAGGATCAGTTCGACAAAGCCCTCGAATACCTGGATCAGGTGCTCCAACTGGCCCCCCAGATGGCCGACGCCCTCAATCTCAGGGGGGTGGTCCTGGCCAGGAAGGGACAGTACGAGGAGGCCTATGCCGCCTTTGCGCGTGCCGCCGAACTGGAGCCGGCCAACCCGGGCATGCAGCTGAACATGGCCATCATGTGTTACGTGCAGGGCCGCCGGGAAGAGGCGGTCGAAATCTACCGGAAGGTCATCGAGCAGGACAGCCGCTACCAGGGCCTGCTGGATATCCTCGACGGACAGTAATAACGCTTCGCGGAACCCCTGCCGGCCAAGGGCGTCCCACTAGCTGTAGAAAGATGCCCGGATGTGACGCTGGTCATGTCCCGGTCCCGGAAAAATGCCGATTATTTTGAATGTCGGGTAATTATTACCCTAAGAAGGAGGATGGTAGTATGAAAAAGCTCTACTGGATTTACGCGCTGCCCCTGGCCCTGCTGCTGGCCGGCCAGGTGGGTACTGCCAGCGCCGAGGAGGCCGCCCAGACCGACACCGCCAAGGCCGCCACCAAGGCGGACGAGGAGTGGCTGAACACGGTCTGGACCCAGGTCGATGACATGGTCAAAAAGGAGGACCTCAAACTCCAGCAGACGGTCACGGTCGCAGGTGTGCGCGGCGCCGAGGCCGAGGACCAGGTCCTCGACAAGCTCTACTACAAGGGAGCCAAACGTTATCCCAGCCAGGATAAACTGAAGAAGGCCATCGAGACCCTGCAGCAGAGCATTGCCAAGAATCCCAAGGCCGATTCGGTGCCGCAGCAGAGGTTCTACATCGCCCAGTGCTACGAAAAGCTCGGCCAGCTCAAGGAGGCCCGCGAGGCGTATGGCGAGGTGGCCAAGGAGCACGCCAAGACCGCCTGGGGCACCAAGGCCCAGAGCCGGCTCAGCGAGCTGGCAAGCAAATAAAAGCGGCAGCGACCACAAGTAGTGCAGGCCGGGGTGCGAACCCCGGCTTTTTTTATATATTAGGCAGCGCTCAGGCACCTCCACCCGCTGATGAGGACGGCCATGGCCGAGACGACCCCTAGCTCCCGCCGATTCCAGTTGGCCCTTGGGCTTCTGGTGGCGGCCCTGACCTTTCTGCTCTCCTTCACCCAGGCCTACGAACGGGCCGAGTTGGTGACCTTCGACTGGCGCTTCCACCTGCGCAACCTGCTCTTCGGCCTCCCGCCCATGGACCCCCGCCTGGGGACCATCGACATCGACAACCGCAGTGTGGAGGTGGAGGGTCGCTACCAGGACTGGACCCGCGACAAGTACACCGACGTGGTGCGCATCCTGCACCGCTACGACGCCCGTATGGTGGGTTTCGACGTGTACTTCATCGAGCCCAGCACCCGCTCCCTGTCCGAGCAGCAGCTGCGCTCGCTGAAGACGGTCGATTCGACTGCGGTCATGAACTTGTTAGAGCAGGCCGACTACGACCAGAACTTCAGCCGGGCCATCAGCGAGGCCGGCAACGTGTACCTGGCCCAATTCGTGGTGGTGCCAGACGCCGATCAGCCCCAGGCCGGCGCTCCGGTCAAGACCGAGGCCCGCTCCCCCGACCAGGAGGAGGCGCTGGCCTTCATCCGCCAGCATTCTCCCCGCCTGGTGGGCGAGGCAGGTTCGTTGTGGCAGGGGGTAGACTTTGAACCGCCGCTCAAGCTGCTGCGCGAGGCGGCGCGGGGCTTCGCCTACGCCCAGACGGTGGCCGACCCGGACGGGGCCCGGCGTCGTTACCCGCTGGTCTACCAGTACGAAGGTGTCGTTTTCCCCTCCATCGCCCTGCTGATGATCTGCGACTACCTGCAGGTGCCCATCGAGACCATAGAGGTGCAGCCCGGCACCCATGTCCGGCTGCCCAACGCTCATTTTCCCGACGGGCATGTCGAGGATATCGAGGTGCCCATCGACCGGCGCGGCAACATGTACGTCAATTGGGCGGGCAAATGGGACGAGACCTTCACCCACTACTCGCACTACGGGCTGCGCCAGGCCGCCCGACGCGAGGAACGACAACAGATTTTCGACAAGCTCAAGGAACTGGTGGTCGCCAACCCCGCCCTGCGGTCCAACCCTGGGGAGATCCCCGCCGCCCTGGCCACCGCCGGGGCGGGTGATCAGGGCGCCGCGCGCACCGCGGTGATCACCTACCTGCAGGCAGGAAGCATCGAACAGGCCCTGGGCCAGAACCCCCAGCTGAGCGCCGCTGAATTCTGGAAGGCCAAGAGGGTGGAGAAGCCCTCCCCGGCCCAGTTGGAACTCTTCTCTGGCATCCAGCGCACCAATCAGGTGGCCGCCTTCCTGGAGGCCCACCCCCAGGCCACCCCGGCGGAGCTGCAGGCCGCCCTGCCCCACTGGGATGCCGAGGGACTGCGGCAGAGCACCCAGTTTGTGCACGGACTGTTGGTCGATGGCCGGTTGCCCGCGGCGGCCCGCCCTCTCTTCTTTTACCCGTACGTGATCTATCAGGGCCAGCCGCTGCTGCTGACGGAGCTGAAGGATAAGATTCTTTTCTACGGCCTCACGGCCGCCGGCACCACCGACTTGAGCGTCACCCCCTTTCAGGGCAGCTACCCGATGGTGGGCATCTATCCCAACGTGCTCAACACCATCCTCTCCCACAGTTTTATTCACCGTATTCCGGCCTGGCTCAACGCCCTGCTGATCGTGGGTATCGGGGTGCTGCTCTCCCTGGTGATTCCCCGCTTTAAGGTGCTGAACGGGGCACTGCTGGTGGGCGGGTTGCTGGGTACCTACAGTGTGGTGGCCCTGCTGGCCTTCACCCATGCCAATTTCTGGCTGGAGGTGCTGGGGCCGGTATCGGCGCTGATTCTCGGCTACCTGGCGATGACCATCTATGGTTTCATCCTCAAGGAAAAAGAGAAGGAATTCGTGCAGAACGCCTTCGGCCACTACCTGTCGCCGGCGGTGGTCGACGAAATCATGAAGAACCCGGGCATGATCGACCAGCTCGGCGGCGAGGAACGGGTGATGACCGCCTTCTTTTCCGACATTGCCAGTTTCTCCACCTTCTCCGAGTGCCTCACCGCCAGCGAGTTGGTGCGCTTCATCAACGAGTACCTCACCGAGATGTGCGATATCATCGAGAATTACGGCGGCACCATCGACAAGTTCGAGGGCGACGCCATCATCGCCTTCTACGGGGCACCTATCCGCTACGAGGACCACGCAGTGCGCGGTTGTATGGCCTGCATCGACCAGCAGCACGAGCTGGTGGCCCTGCGCCAGCGCTGGAAGGAGGACAAGAACCTGCCCCCGCGCCTCCAGGACTTGCGCCAGCGGTGGGATCAGCAGGGCCGCGTCTTTGTCAAGGTGCGCATGGGGCTCACCTGCGGGCCGATGGTGGTGGGCAACATGGGCTCGCGGCGGCGCACCGACTACACCATGATGGGGGACGTGGTCAACCTGGCAGCCCGCTTCGAGAGCGGGCAGAAGGTCTATGGCACCAACATCATGATCAATGATCAGGTCTATGAGCAAGTCAAAGACTTGGTCGAGACCCGCCGCCTGGACCTGATCCAGGTGATGGGCAAGGAGGAGCCGGTGACTGCCTACGAGGTGCTCGACCGCAAGGGCAAGCTGACCCCCCAGCAGTACGAAGTAGTCGACCTCTACGCCCGGGCAATGCAGTGCTACGACCAGTTCGATTTTGCCGAGGCCCGCAAGCTTTTCGAGGAGGCGCTGCAGATCGACCCCCAGGACGGCCCCTCCCTGCTCTACGCCGACCGCTGCGAGGAGTTTGCCCTCAACCCGCCCAAGGATCTGGTCTACCGAGCACAGAGCAAGTAGGATCGCTGGCCCCCCAGGAGAGGAGTGCTTATATTTTTTGAAACTTTTCGCCTCTCTTTTAGTCCTAAACACAGTCAGATGAAAATTGTGCGCCGATCGATTTTTCTGCTGCTGGTCGCCGGCCTGGCAGCTTGCGCCGGCCATAACCAGCAACTGGCAGCCCAGGTAGAGCAGTCCCAGGGCGAGGTCCGCGGCGATCTCGAAGCCCTTAAGCAGGCGGTGGAAGCCTCTTACGACCGGGAGAAGGCCATGGCCGAACGGCTGCGCCAGGTCGAGGAGGGCGGCGCCCAACTGCGGGAGGACTTGCACCTGGTACAGAGCCAGCTAGACCTGCTGCGCCGGCAGCTGGCCGCTCCGCAGCCGGCTGGTGCGGCTGCCGCTGCGATGGAGTCGGCCAGACGCCCGGAGGTGTTCTCCCTCTACCAGACGGCCCGCGAGAGCTACCGGGTGCGCCAATACGATCGGGCGCTGGCGCAATTCACCCAGCTTTTGGAGACCGCTCCTGAAGACGAGCTGGCCGACAACGCCCAGTTCTGGATCGGCGAGTGTTATTATGGGCTGGGCAAGTACCGCCAGGCCTTGACCGCCTTCACCAAGGTGTTTGTGTACGCCAAGACCGAAAAAGCCGATGACGCCCAGCTCAAGATCGGCCGCTGCCATCTGGTCCTCGAGGAGCCCGACAAAGCGCGGGCCACCTTCCAAAAACTGCTGGACGAGTACCCGGAAAGCGAGTACGCGCCCGCTGCCCGCAGAGAATTACAAGATTTGGGTCACTGACCCAGGTCCGGTGCCACGCCCTTTTTGCCCGCCGCTGTCGAAGGGAAACACGGTGAATCTCAGAAAGATCTATGCCTGGCTGCCTATCTTGTTATTGGGCCTGGCAGCGCCGGCTCCGGCTGTCCCGGTGCTCACCAATATGGACTTGGTGGTCGGCACGGTGGAGCAGGCCGTAGACCAGGCTCTGGGTCAGCTGGAAACCCAGGCTGTGGGGCGCGACCAGCTATTGTTGGTCGCGCCCCAGGGCAAACACGCGGCCACCTGGCTGGTCGACCACCTGTTAGCCGAAGGCCTGCTGGCCCGCGGTTTCACGGTCACCCTGGATTCAGCCGCCGCTCCCGTTGGGACGCCCCGGCTGAGCTACCGCATCCTCGACCTGGGGGTCACCGGGCGCTCCAGTTTGTGGAGCGGCCAGTTTCACCGCGACAGCCGCGTCAACCTGGTCCTGCAATTGAGTGGCAGCGCCAAGGGGGCGCCTCTGGATTGGCAGGGCGAGGTGGCCGGCCATCTCGCCGATCGTGTGCCCAAGGACCGGCTGCCCTTATTACAGGATGCGGCCTACGATTTTGCCAAGATCGAGGTGCAGCGACAGAGCTGGGGCAAATTCGTCGAGCCAGTGATCGTCTCCGCGGTGCTGGGGGGACTGATCCACTTGTTTTTCTCCAACCGTTGAAAGGAAGCTGGTGCGCAGAGCGCAATGGCAGGCGGCACTGATCGCCGTCGCGGTAATCGTGGGTTGCAGCAGCAAGCAGGCCATGACCCTCAAGGCAGATGAGACCTACTTTGCCGAAGGCAAGAAGGCCCTGGACAAGAAGCGCTACCCGGAGGCGGTGGAGAAATTCCAAAAGCTGGTCGGCAGCTATCCGGGGTCGCCGCTGATAGCCGACGCCCAGTACCTGCTGGCCGAGGCCTATTTCCGCAGCGCCGACTACGTCAACGCCGTTTTCGAGTACCAACGCCTGGTCGACTCCTACCCCTCCAGCCAATGGGTGGACGAAGCGCAGTACCAGATCGGCGAATCCTATTACCACCAGCGCCGCCGCCCCGAATTGGACCAAAAGGAGACCAACGACGCCCTGGTTCACTTCCGGCTCTTTATCGACGACAATCCCCAGAGCCCCCTGGTCGATCAAGCCCGCAAGCGCATCGAAGACTGCCGCAGCCTGCTGGCGCAGAAACTCTTCCTCGGTGGCCGGCTCTACCAGCGGCAGGACCATCCGGATGCTGCCGCTGCCCTCTACCAGAAACTGCTGCAGGATTTCCCCGACACCCCCTGGTACTGGGAGACGCTGGCCGAACTGGGGGAACTGGCCTTCAAGAAGGGCAACCTGCCCGAGGCGCGGGGCCGCTGGGAGGAAGTGCTGCGCGGGACCCAGGACGAAAAGCTGAAGCTCAGGGTGCAGCAGCGGCTAACCGAGATCGGGACGCCGGCAGGGGAGTGAGGGTCTATGCAGCGGCTGGGGGTCCTCGGCGGTACCTTTGACCCCATCCACAACGGCCATGTGTTGCTGGCCCAGTTCGCCGGCGAAAGGCTGGGCCTCGACCGAGTGCTCTTCGTCCCGGCCGCTGATCCGCCCCACAAGGGAGAGTGCGCCGCCTCGGCAGAAGACCGCTGGGCTATGGTCAAACTGGCCATTGAAGGGTTTCCCTCCTTCGCCGCCTCCCGCCTCGAGCTGGAACGGCCCGGGAAGTCCTACACGGTCGACACCCTCAGGAATCTGCACCAGGCCCATCCCGAAACCCAGCTCTACCTGATCATCGGTGCCGACAATGTGGTGCCCTTCTCCACCTGGCACAATCCCCAGGGCATCCTCGATTTGTGTACAGTGGTGGCCGGCACCCGGCTGAGCCCCCGCGAGGAGGCAGATCCCGAGCTGGAGAAATATCTGGTACATATCGACACCCCGGTGGTGCAGTTCTCCTCCACCCAGGTCCGCCAGCGCCTGAACCAGGGGCTGCCCATCCGCTATCTGGTCCCCGAAAAGGTCGAGGAGTACATCCGCCGGCAGGGGCTATACCAGCCGCGATGAGTTTACTCGCCCCCTTGGGGTGTAGCCCCGCCCCCCTCCCTTGACGGAGGGGGTGGCAGCGGCTATTTTATTTGTCCGCTGCACCCATAGCTCAATTGGATAGAGCATCTGACTACGGATCAGAAGGTTGGGGGTTCGACTCCCTCTGGGTGCACCACAAAAACAAGGGGTTACGAGATTCGTCTCGTGACTCCTTTTTCTTTGTGCTAGATTTGTGCTAGAAATTCAGCCAGTATTTCCTGTGGCATTGAGAGGCTGATACCTTCACAATCCCCTTCCTTCAACTATTCTTCTGCTTCATCCACTTCCACCAACACCAGTCACTCCCCCAGTTTAATTGTCGCTGGTTTTGTATTAGGCATAGAAAAGCCTTGCCAATGTGGTGAGGATGGCAAGGCTGGTGGAGGCGAGGAGGGAAGTAGTGGATGTCTACTTGAAAGCCCCCTTCCTCCTTATTGCATAGCCGGTTATTTTCAACCCGCTTCGTGTTAGGGGTGGCGTGAGTAGAGGTGAATAATCAGCGGCAACTTCCTGTAATACGAAATCCGTCAGGGCATCAGCGCCAAGGGTGACACATTTCACATAAACCCCCTCTAATGCCTTTTCAAGCGTCACCTCTGCGGTTTCCCACTTATAGGTTGCATAGGCAGAAAACGCTGGCTTGCTACCCGCAACGACTGGCGTAGAAGTACTGCCGCCTATGCCAATAGTACTGTCAGTGACGGCATAGAGTACATACTTGGGGTAATAAAGGAATGAAATAGATGCAACAGATTCGTAATCACCTTCGTAGCGGTACGGAGTAAACAGGAATCCCTTCTCCGTATAGGGGGTGAAGTCGTAGGCGTACAGGTATTGCGATGAGGCTACCTCAGTGACTAATCTTGCTGATGTACACGAAAAGAAGAGAAAACCAACAAGCCATATATACTTTTTCATCTTCAACACCCATTCCGTGGTTGGGTAATCACTCCCCATCAGCAACCCTTTTTGCTGATGATTTGCCGAAATTGCTTGCCAAGTTGACCGTGAAGCGTTTGGTGATGCGTCAGGGCGAAACTACACCCCTACGGCATCCTTGCTTGCCATATGACGCTATAGACGCTTGAGTGGCAGTCTATGGCTTCATCAGGTTGTTATTTAACCCTTGAAAACCTTTCTACATTATCAGGATTAACATCCCTAGCCATCACTAGACTGTCTTCTGTAAGAGACTGTATATCGTAGACTAACCCTCTTCCGTATTTGGACTTGACCGAGTCCGCATTCGCTTTAGAATAAATCCGCAGTTTCCCATTTTCCATTATTTCAAAATCCCATATCGAATTTGCGAAAACACATTTATCGCCTGATTGAAACTCAACAATCACGTCCGTTTCAGCCTTCCACTTTCCAATAAGTTTCTCTTTCGTAATCTTACCGCAACCGCCAATATTGCCAACCACAAGCGCTAGCACTAGCACTTCAAGAAAACGTTTCATCGCAACCTCCCTTGCGAAGTAAGGATGGCTCCCTAACCTCTGCTATTTACCGGTAGCCACCTTTGCCGCTGCTGTTGCCGCTGTCTTGCCGAAATTATCGGCTAGAATAAAGAAGTCATCAAAATCCACATCGCCGTCATCGTCAATGTCGCCAGGAATATGGGGAGACACGGTGCGATATTGCATAACTATGGAGTATGTCTTGGTATCACTGTCAAGCCAAGTACGGAAATATCCTGACTTGCCGGATTTTATAACGTCTGTTACAATCGTGCCGTCTCCAAGGATGATTACATCTTCACCGGCGATGCCATTATTCCCACCTACCGCCAGACTCAGGTTACCAGCGGAATCTTTCAGGTATGTGGAGAAAAATGCGCTAGCGATATCATATTGGGTGTTATTCGCTATCTCACCTTCTAGGTACCCTACGGAAGAGTTGCTTTCCTCAAAATAGGTTTCAACTCGTTTCAGTACCACCTTGTCAGAAGCGGCTGTAAACATGGTTAAAGTAATATCCCAAGGAGTCTTCTGGCAGAAACCTCCTGCTGATTGAAGCAGAATAACAGCCGTTGCCAGCAGCATCACCAATCTCATCCGCTTCATCTTCTATCTCTTGCCTGTGGGTGTATATACCCCAACAATACGAAATACTTCATCCTCACTCAAGTCTTCTGAGTCTGCTGAATCAAAAAGAAGTAGCAGCAGCAGGAATTGCTTCCCACCACTGCCAAAGTTGATTGTCGGCTGTCAGGAGGCAGTTGGGGAGGATTCTAGCCAGACTTCTTGGCTGATTTCTTCTTGGCTGCCGGTTTCGGCTGTTTCTTGGCTGCTTGTTGCTTGCCAACCTTTTTCTTCCTTGCCTCGGCAGCAGTGATTCTTTGGGTCGCCCCAGGGTTATATTGGACAGTCTTTAGGGGTTATCTTACCCCAGGAAAGGAGTCTGTCTGATGACCAAGAAACCCAAGCCTTCCGAGGGTGGTCGATTCTCGGCGAGACGTAAGACGGAAGCAGTATTGCGGCTTCTTCGG
>CAMAVQ010000017.1 GCA_945861755.1 Gemmatimonas phototrophica | reverse complement strand
AATCTGCGATATGCCCACGCCTTAGAGATGAGCGACCGCCATGCCCTGTACAAACACGGGCTCAAGGAGATGGCCCACCAGCAGGGGCTGGCGGTCAGCTTCATGGCCAAGTGGCGGGCCGACCTGGCCGGCTCCGGCATGCATTTGCACCTGAGCTTGTGGGACCAGGAGAGGGAACGCAACCTCTTTGCCGGCGACCAGGCCTTAGGCCCCTTGCAAGTCTCGCCACTGTTCCGCCATTTCCTGGGCGGGTGGCTGGCCCATGCCCGGGCCATCACCCCCTTCTGCGCCCCGTACCCCAATTCCTACAAGCGCTATGTGTTCCAGTCCTGGGCGCCCACCACCATTGCCTGGAGCCTGGACAACCGCACGGTTGGTTTCCGGGTGGTGGGCCAGGGGTCCTCGCTGCGCATCGAGTCGCGCCTGCCCGGAGCCGACGCCAACCCGTACCTGGCCATCGCCGCCTCGCTGGCAGCCGGTCTGGACGGCATTCACAAGCAGACCGAGCCGCCTGCCCCCTTTGCCGGCGACGCGTACCAGGCGGCTGAGCTGCCCAGGGTGCCGGTCAATCTGCCCGAGGCTGTGGCCGAGATGGAGCAAAGCGCCATGCTGTGCGAGGCCTTCGGCGCGGAGGCCATCGCCCATTACGCCCACTTTTTCCGCACCGAGCAGCGCAAGTACGACGAGGTGGTCACCAGTTGGGAACGGCAGCGTTATTTTGAGCGAGGGTAGAGAAAGATGCGTCTCGAAAACAAGGTAGCGTTGATCACCGGGGCCGGCAGCGGTATCGGCCGCCAAGCGGCTTTGCTCTTTGCCCGCGAGGGCGCGGCGGTGGCGGTGGCCGATCTGGTGCCCCAGGGCGGGGAAGAGACGGTGCGCTTGGTACAGGCCGAGGGGGGCCGGGCGCTCTTTGTGCAGGTCGACGTGGCGCGGGCTGTTGACTGCGAGCGCATGGTGCGGGTGGCTGAAGAGACCTTTGGAAAACTCGACGTGCTCTTCAACAACGCCGGCATCTCCCATATTGACGATGGAGACGCCGTATCCACCGAGGAGGAGGTGTGGGACCTGACCATGCAGATCAACCTCAAGGGGGTGTTCCTGGGGTGCAAATACGGCATCCCGGCGCTGCGCCGGGCCGGCGGCGGGTCCATCATCAACACCGCCTCCTTTGTGGCCCTGCTGGGGGCGGCCACCCCGCAGCTGGCTTACACTGCCAGCAAGGGCGGGGTGCTGGCCCTCACTCGGGAGTTGGCCGTGGTCCACGCCCGCGAAAAGATCCGTCTCAACGCCCTGTGTCCCGGCCCGCTGCGCACCGAGCTGCTGATGAAGTACCTGGACACTGAGGAGAAGCGGCAGCGACGGCTGGTCCATATCCCTATGGGCCGTTTCGGGGAGGCCATCGAGATCGCCCGGGCCGCCCTCTTTTTGGCTTCTGACGAATCCTCGTACCTCACCGGCGCGACCTTTAGCGTGGACGGGGGCATCACCGCCGCGTATGTAACCCCCGAGTAGGAGGCTGCTCGACAGGCGGTGAAGGCGGCGCTATATTGAAAATCCTTTTCGCCGAGAAAGACCCATGGAAAGCGCGCTCACCCAACCCTGGCCCTGGTATGTCGCTGGGCCGCTCATCGGCCTGATGGTGCCGGCCCTCCTTCTTTTGACTGGGGAGATGTTTGGCCTCTCCAGCAGCTTCCGCCACCTCAACGCCCTGTGCTCGCCCCGCACCCAGTTGGAGTACCTCAAAAGTGACGACTGGCGCCGGGAGGCCTGGAACCTCTTCCTGGTGGGAGGCATCCTGGTGGGCGGCTTCCTCGCTACCCAGTTCCTGGGGGCGACCGTGCCCTTGTTGCCTGAGGCGTCCCGCACTGGGACTGGCCTGCTCGGGCTCTTTGCCGGCGGGGTGTTGGTGGGCTTTGGCACTCGTTATGCCGATGGCTGCACCTCGGGGCACTCGATCTCGGGGCTGGCCACGCTCAACTGGCCCAGCTTGGTGGCTACCTGTTGTTTCTTTGCTGGCGGCCTGGCGGTGGTGTGGCCGGCCATCTGGCTGGGACAGTGAGGAGAGGTCGATGAAAAGGTTATATGCGATGCTGCTGGGGACTTTCTTTGGGGTGGTGCTGGTCAAGTCTGAAGTGTGCTCGTGGTTCCGCATTCAGAAGATGTTCCGCTTCGAGGAAGCCCACATGTACCTGGTGATCTGTTCGGCAGTAGCGGTGGGAGCCCTGGCGGTGTTCCTGCTCCGCCGATTGCAGCTGAAAACCGCGCAAGGCGGGCCGGTCGAGATCCGCAGGAAGCCTTTTAACAAAGGCACGGTCCTGGGTGGCCTGATCTTCGGCATGGGCTGGGCGGTGACCGGCGCCTGCCCAGGCCCCATCTACGCCCAATTGGGCAGCGGCGCGTACCCGGCCCTAGCCACCTTTGCCGGCGCTTTTGCCGGTGCGTACCTGTACGCCTGGTTGCGCCCCCGTCTCCCGCACTAGGCGCCATACCCTCTCACCCTGAGCCCGAAACGAGCGATGGACGAGAAGACCATTTCCTATAATTACCGCTTCCGCATGGCGGACGGCACGGACAAGGAGTTCGCCATCCGGGTGGACGCCCAGACCCTCGATCTGGTGCCGGCGGTGCGCGGCGATTATCCGGCCTGGAGCGCGCTGGGTTACCACCAGTGCCCCAACTGCCCCCTGAGACCGGAGCAGCATCCTCGCTGCCCCATCGCCGCCAATCTGGTGGACCTGGTCGACTTCTTCCGGGAGGCCATGTCCTACGACGAGGTGGATGTGCAGATCGAGACGGACCAGCGGCGCTACACCAAACACACCTCGGTGCAGCAGGCCCTCAGCTCGCTCTTGGGCATCTACATGGTGACCAGCGGCTGCCCGGTGATGGACCGGCTGCGGCCCATGGTCCGTTTCCACCTGCCCTTTGCCACTCTGGAGGAGACCGCGTACCGGGTGATCTCCATGTACCTGGTGGCCCAGTATTTCCGCCGCAAGCGCGGCCTGCGGCCAGACTGGGAGCTGAAGGGGCTGGTCCCCATTTACGAAGCGATCCAAACCGTCAACAAGAGCTTCCTCCAGCGCTTCAACGACCTGAAGGGCAAAGACGCCAATGCCAACGCCCTGGTCATTCTCGATGCTTTTGCCGGGTTCGTGACCTTTTCGATCAACACCGATCTGCTCGACGAGGTCGAAGGGCTGTTCAAGCCCTATCTGGAGGAATAGCGGTTGATCTTATCGGCGGTGATCTTCGATCTGGACGGCACCCTGCTCGATTCGCTGGAGGATCTGGCCGAATCGATGAACCAGGCCCTGGAAAGCCTGGGATTCCCCTCCCATCCGGTGCCGGCGTACCAGTATTTTGTCGGGGAGGGTATGGAGGTGCTGGCCCGCCGGGTGCTGCCCGAGGCAGCGCGCGACCCCGATACCCTGGCGCGCACCGTGGCGGCCATGCGCCAGGTGTACGGCGGGCGTTGGGACCTCAAGACCCGGCCCTATGCGGGGGTGCCCGAACTGCTGGCGGCGCTGCAGGCCAGAGGGCTGCGCCAGGCCGTGCTCTCCAACAAGCCGGACGACTTCACCCGCCTGACCGTAGAGCGCCTGCTGGCCCCGCATACCTTTGACCTAGTGCAGGGGGTGGGGCCGGGGACACCGCCCAAACCCGACCCTGCCGGGGCGCTGGCAGTGGCCGCCCGCCTGGGGGTGGAGCCGGCGTCCTGCCTGTATCTGGGGGATACGGCCACGGACATGTCGACCGCCTGCCGGGCCGGCATGTGCGCGGTGGGGGCCCTGTGGGGATTCCGCACCCGCGAGGAGTTGGAAGAGAGCGGGGCGCGGGCAGTGGTCGAGCGACCCGCCGAGGTGCTGGCCCTGCTCGAAACGCTTGTGTAATGTACCCGGCAAAGAAGCTCGCGCAGCACGCGACAATCCACCTACCTGAAGGGGGAGGTTATGAGCCAGTTTTTCCCGGCAGTAAAGAAGATCCGCTACGAAGGCCCCGATTCGAAGAATGCGCTGGCCTTCAAGCACTACAACCCCCGCGAGAAGGTGGGAGGCAAGACCCTGGAGGAGCACCTGCGCTTCTCGGTGGTGTTCTGGCACACCTTCAAGGGGGGGGGCACGGACCCCTTTGGCACCTCGGCGGTGTACGACCGGCCCTGGGACCAGGCCACCGACCCGATGCAGCGGGCCGAGGATACCCTGCGGGCGGCTTTCGAGTTCATCACCAAGTTGGGGGCCCCCTTCTACGCCTGGCACGACCGCGACATCGCCCCGGAGGCCGACACTCTGCGCGAGACCAACAAACGTCTGGACCAGATCGTGGCGCTGGCCGGCAAGCTGCAGAACGACACCGGGGTGAAGTTGTTGTGGGGTACCTCGAATTGTTTTTCCAACCCCCGCTTTACCCACGGGGCCGGCACCAATCCAGACGCCCACGTCTTTGCCTACGCCGCGGCGCAGATCAAGAAGGCCATGGAGTGTACCCTGGAATTGAAGGGGGCCAACTACGTGTTCTGGGGCGGGCGAGAGGGGTATTCGAGCCTGCTCAATACCGACCTGAAACACGAGACGGATCAGCTGGCGCGGCTGCTGCAGTTGGCCGTGGAGCACAAGAAGGCCATCGGCTTCAAGGGCACTCTGCTCATCGAGCCCAAACCCAAGGAACCCACCAAACACCAGTACGACTACGACGCGGCCACGGTGCTGGGCTTCTTGCGCCAGCACGGGCTTTTCGACGAGTTCATGCTCAACCTAGAAGCCAATCACGCCACCCTGGCCGGCCACACCTTCGAGCACGACCTGACGGTGGCGGCCAGCGCGGGCCGGCTGGGCAGCATTGACGCCAATCGGGGCGACTATCTTCTGGGCTGGGATACCGACCAGTTTCCCACCGATCTGTACTCCACCACCTACGCGATGATGGTGGTCCTCAAGCAGGGGGGCATAGGCAAGGGGGGAGTGAATTTTGACGCCAAGGTGCGGCGCGGCTCCATCGACACCGCGGATCTCTTCCACGCCCACATTGGCGGCATGGACACCTTTGCGCGCGGCCTGAAGATCGCCCATCACATCCAACAGGACGGGGTGCTCGACGGGTTCATCAAGGAGCGCTACAGTTCCTACCGCATCGGGATCGGCAAGAAGATCATGAGCGGCAAGACCAGCTTCGCCGAGCTGGAGCGCTACATCCTCAAAAACGGCGAACCGGCGCGCCACAGCGGCCGCGAGGAGATGCTGGAGAACCTGATCAACAGTTATATCTGAGACAGCACCTCAACGAGAAGAGCCGGTTCCCGGTGGGGGGGCCGGCTCTCTTCGTTGTGCTAGTTGTGCGTCGGGGAGCGACCCACTCCGGCTTTTCCCGAGTCCCGGGCCTGCCGCCGACGCCCCTCTCAATCCCCAGGCCCTTTCCCACCTCCGCTCCCCCAGTAAAAGCCTCTGGGGATCTCCCCGCCGCAACTCACAGCTTCGCATCCAATTTGGCCAGCAGCTCGGTGGCCAGTTGTTTTTTGGCGGGGTCTGAGCCACGGGTGACGATCCGCTGCAGGGTGGAGTAGGCGCGCACATCGCCCTGCTGCCCCAGCTCGATGGCCAGCTGGTCGCGTTGATCGTGATAGCGGTTGTCGTAGGGCTTGATGTCCAGATCCCATTGCTCCCAGTAGTACTTGAGCCAGTCGGCGGAGGCCGGCCAGCCGGCGTAGATCTCCTCCCAGGTGGAAGAGGGGTTGTGGGGCTGCAGGCTGCCCGGGGCGATGGGCTGGTCGGCGTGCTGGTAACGGGCATCCAGGGAGAGGCGCAGGGACTGGCTCGAGTTGGGCGCGCCCCGGTGCGGGGTGAGGCTGTGGAAAAAGAGCGCGTCGCCCTGGGCAAAGGAACCCCCCCGCCATTTGCCCTCGAAGGGCTCGGTAATTTCGAGGCCGCCGGCACCCAGGGCCGGCTGGAACTCGTAGACCCCTTGCCGGTGTGAACCCTCGGCCACTTCCAGCCCGCCCATTTCTGGCGGCAGGGCGGCCAGTGGAATCCAGGCGGTGTAGGTGTCGGGGGTGCCCTGGATGGGGATGAAATCCTGGTGGGCCGGGCTGGTAAAGGCTTCCTTCTGCGGGAAGATGATGCGCCCGATGAGCCGAGGGTGGGGCAGCACTGGGCCATCGAGCAGGTGGGCGAAGAACTGGAGCAGGTGGGGATGGTGCTGCAGGGCGTGGAACTCGGGCGACACATACATAGTGTGGTACACGTTCATGTATGCTGGTTCGGGTTCGAGGGAGAAACCCCGCAGGTCGGCGATAGCGTCTGGGAGGGGCGTGCCTTCCTGCACCCAGCCGCTGGCGCGGGCCCGCGCCAGCATCTGCAGACGCAGGGCTTCCAGCGCCGAGGCTGGTACCAGCCCACGGATGAAGAGATAGCCGTCCTGCTGCATGCGTCGGCGCAGTTCGGGTCCGTCGTCGAGGGCGTCGGTGGAATCGAGAAAGGGTTGCATCCTCTCTACCTCCTGCTAGGGGGTTTCGGTTTTTTCAGTTCGGCGATGGCCTCGGCGATGGCCTCGCGGATGGGGGTATAGACCAGTCCCAGTTCGCGCTCGGCCCGGTGGCCCTCGGCGCGGAAGCCCGCCTGCACCGTGCGCACCTGATCCACTGCCAGACCCCACCAGGGGGGATTGCCGGTCAGATGGGCCAGGCCGGTGAGCAGCCGGGCGATGGGCATCACTGTCACATCGGGCAGGTTCAGCCGGGGTAGGGCTACTCCGGAGAGTTCCCGCACCAGCTGGTTGAACTGCCGGAAGCTGAATTGCTCCCTGCCGACGATATACTCTTTCCCCTCGATCCCCGGCTTGTCCACAGTCAGGGCGATGGCTTCGGCCACATCGGCCACGTGTACCCAGGTGAGGATGGCGTCGGGCAGGACCGTGGCCGGCATCCGGCCCCTGACCAGGTCGGCGAGATACTGGCCGCTGCCCTTGGGATCGCCGGCCCCCAACACCCCGCAGGGGTAGAGCACCACCAGGGGTAAGCCCTGGTCGCGCAGGGCCCGGGCTAGTTGGTCGCCGGCGTATTTGCTGCGCGCGTACTCGCTGAAGCGTTCCGGGCCGGGCGGACTTTCCTCGGTGAAGGGGACCTGGGCGGGTTTGCCGAAGATCACCGCCGAGCTGACGTGTACCATCCGGTAAACCCCGGCCTCCAGCGCAGCTTCGAGCACGTGGCGGGTGCCCTCGACGTTGACGGCCTGGTAGCGGCTCGGGTCCCGCTCCCAGAAGGAATAGATGTTGGCCAGGTGGATCACCGCCTCGCAGCCGACCAGGCCTTGGCGCACACTCGCCGGATCGGTCACGTCGCCCCGCACCAGCTCCACCCCCGGCAGCAGGGCCCGGGCCTTTTCGAGGTCGCGCACCAGGCAACGCAGGGTGTGGGACGTGGAGGCCAGGCGGCGACAGAGACGCCGGCCGATGAAGCCGGTGGCCCCAGTGAGGAAAAGCTTCATCAGCGGCTGCGCCACTCGTGTTCGAGGATGGACCACTCTAGTGAGTCCCTCCACTGCCCACGGATGTAAAGGTTCTGCCGCAGCCGGCCCTCGATCCGCATGCCGGTTTTTTCCAGCACCCGGCGCGAACCGGCGTTTTCTGGATCGCAGGCGGCCTGGATGCGGTGTAATTGCAGCTGCTCGAAGCCCAGGGCCAGCAGGGCCCCGGCCGCCTCGGCAGCGCAGCCCCGGCCCCAGAAGTCAGGGCGCAGGCAGTAGCCGATCTCACCCACCCGGTGGGGCTGGTTCTGCACGCTCAGGCCGCAGCCGCCGATCAGTTGCCCGCTCTCGCGCCAGATCACCGCCAGTTCAAAGCTGACACGCGGGACCACGGCCTGGGCAGCGAGGGCCCGGCCGATAAAGTCGCGGGTGTCAGCTTCGCTGTTGGGTCCCCAGGGCATGTAGCGCACCACCTCGGGCAGGCAGGCGTATTCCTGGACCGCCTCCCAGTCGGCTTCGACAAAGTCGCGCAGGAGTAGGCGCGGGGTGTGCAGGGGCAGTTCCAGGTGCATGGGTTCAACGTTGGCGGATAAACTTCTGCAGCCGGCCGTCGGTCTGCACCTCGCTGACGTACAGGTCGCCGCGCGAGTCGGCCCAGATGCCGTGCGGGCAGCCCAGAAATTCTCCGGGCAGGTCGAGGCGCTGGCCGCTGCCCCATTGGGTCAGTCGCTCGCCCTCCAGGGTGAGGATGCTGACCCGCTGTTCCAGTTCGGCCACGTAGATGATGTCGTCTTTGTCAATAAAGATGGTGTCCGGCTGGTGGAAGCCGCCCCACTCCATCAGGTAGTTCCCTTCGGTGTCGAAGAACTGAATGCGGTTGTTGGTGCGGTCGGCCACCAGCAGCCGATTGTGGCGGTCCACCCGCACGCAGTGGGGCAGGTCGAACTCCCCGGGCCCGGTCCCCGGCTTTCCCCACGATTTGAGCCGCTGGCCAGTCGGGGAGTACTTGTGGATACGGGCGTTGCCGTATCCGTCGGAGATGTACAGGTCGCCCTGCGCGTCGATGGCCAGGTCGGTGGGCAGGTTGAAGGGCTCGCCCTCGGCACCCTGCTGGTGGGGGTTGCCGATGGTCAGCAGCAGTTCTCCTTGGCTGTTGAACTTGCGCATACAGTGGGTCTCGCGTTCAACACAATAGAGCTGGTCCTTTTCGTCGATCCAGATGCCGTGTGCGTCTTCGAGCACTTCCTTGCCCAAGGAGGCGAGGAAATTCCCCTCCCGGTCGAAGACGATCAGGGGGTGTTCGCTGCGGCTGTACACGTACACCCGGTCCTGAGAGTCGACGGCCACGGCCGCGATCCAGCCCAATTTCCAGCCGGCCGGCAACCGTGCCCAGCCTTCCTGCACTTCGTAGGTAAACGCTCCTGAACCTACCAATTTCATTGAGAATCCTCCTTGAGGGCCCCAAGGTCGAGGGGCGACGGCGGTGGCGCTCTAGCTGAGGCGCCGCTTCTGGTAGCGGGCTGCGTGAGAATACAATAAAACCGATGGGGGTGTCAAATAAGAAAACCCGCCTGGATACTGTCAGGCGGGTCGCTGTGCAGGCGGGATGGAGGGGGCCTTCAGTGGTCGCGCGGTACGGCCATCATCCGTTCCAGGGCTAGGCGCGCCCCTTCGATGACGTCCTCTGCCAATTCGATCTCGAAACGCTCTTCCTCCAGGGCGAAATACACGTCCTGCAAGCCGGTCATCTTCATGTACGGGCAGTGCAGCCGGCAGCCGATGCAGCCGTCGGCGGGGACGAATTCCTTGTCGGGGAAGCGCAATTTGAGCTGGTGGATCATGCCGTGTTCGGTGGCGATGATGAAGGTTTTGGCCAGGGGGTACTTGGCCACTGCCTTGATCATGCCAGTAGTGGAGCAGACCTCGTGGGCTAGTTCGATCACGTCCTGGCGGCACTCAGGGTGGGCGATGATGATGGCGTCGGGATAGGTGCCGTGGGTGCGCTCCAGACTGGCGCCGCGCAACACGTCGTGGGTGGGGCAGACCCCGTCGTAGATGGCGATTTCCTTCTCGGGCACCTGCGCGGCCACCCAGCGGCCCAGGTTGCGGTCTGGAGTAAAGAGAATCTTGTCGGTATCGAGGCTGCGCACCACCGAGACGGCATTGGCCGAGGTGCAGCAGATGTAGGACTCGGCCTTCACCTCGGCCGAGGAATTGATGTAGGTGACTACGGTATATCCGGGATAGCGGGCCTTCCAGTCGTCCAGGCTCTCGGGGGTGATGGAGTCGGCCAGGGAACAACCGGCACCGATATGGGGCAGCAGCACCCGCTTTTCGGGATTGAGGATCTTGGCGGATTCGGCCATGAAGTTCACGCCACAGAAGACGATCAGGTCGGCGTCTGTCTTAGTGGCTTCCAGCGACAGTCCCAGGGAGTCGCCGGTGAAATCGGCCAGGTCCTGGATCTCGCCCACCTGGTAGTTGTGGGCCAGAATAACGGCGTTCTTCTCCCGGCGCAGCCGCTCGATCCGGGCGACCAGCTCCTCCTTAGGGAGGTGGGAGTAGTGATAGTAGTCGAGGGACTTGTCCGGGGAGAGAACTTGACTCATGGCTCGGTCTTAGCTCCTTCGTCAGGGGAGATATCCTCGGTGCCGTTGGGAAAGACCCGCCAGAATTCCTTGCGGATCAAACCGGTGATCATGGCGCTCTTGCTGGTCCCGTGGTAGTGGGCCACGGCGTCCAGCATCTGGTAGTCCCGCTCCGTGGCGGAGAAGGTCCTGACCTTGGCCTTGCCGGTTTTGAGTTTTTTAGCAGGAGGCATTATTTAATTTTTATATAATAAATATATAACAGATGTATAAAATTTATGGTGCTCTGGGGGTATTGTCAATGGGGATGTTTATAAAACTATAACCGCGCTCAGGTCAGTCCTTCGCCGGCCCGGTGTAGTTTCATCAGATTGGTGGTCCCCTGCTGGTGGGGGGGGCTGCCGGCCAGAAAGACCAGGGGATCGCCCGGCTGGGTGAGACCCTCCTGCAGCAGGGCGGCGTCGGCCCTGGCGATCATCTGTTCCGTGTCGGCGATGAAAGGGGAAAAGCGGGGGAGCACGCCCCAGTAGAGATTGAGCCGGCGGCAGATCGACATGTGGTGGGTGAAGGCGATCACCGGTACTGGCGGGCGGTGTTTGGAGATGAGGCGGGCAGTGAAGCCGGATTGGGTGAAGGCGATGATGGCGACGGCTTTTACCTGGGCCGCCACCCGGCAGGCAGCCTGGGCCATGGCGTCGGAAAAGGAGCGCGTTTCTTCTTCGCGGCGCCAACGCTGGGGCGCAAAGGCCAGGTGGGTCTCGGTCTCGCGCACGATGCGGGCCATCATCGCCGCCGCCTCCACCGGATAGTGGCCGGCGGCGGTTTCGCCCGACAACATCACAGCGTCGGTGCCGTCGAAGATGGCGTTGGCCACGTCGGAGGCTTCGGCGCGGGTGGGACGCGGATGTTCGATCATGGATTCGAGCATCTGGGTGGCGGTGATCACCGGCACTTTGAGTTGGGCTGCCTGGCGGATGATCTGCTTCTGGATGAAGGGAACTTGTTCGGGCGGGAGCTCTACCCCCAGGTCGCCGCGGGCGATCATCACCGCGTCGGCGGCCAGGAGGATGGCCTCCAGTTCGCCGAGGGCCTGGGGTTTCTCGATCTTGGGCACCACGCCGATGCACGCCCCCCGCCGGGCGAGCCGCTCCTTGAGGTCGATCACGTCGGCGGCCCGCCGCACAAAGGAGAGCGCCACGTAGTCCACTTCCTGGGTGATGCCGAATTCGAGGTCTTCCTGGTCCTTCTCGGTCAGTGAGGGGGCGCTCACCTGGACGCCGGGCAAGTTGATGCCGGCCCGCGCCCGCAGCTGGCCGCCATCCACCACCCGGCACTCGATGTCCTCGCCGCGCACCACCTTTACCTCCAGGCGCAGCAGGCCGTCGCTGAGCAGGATCTGGTCGCCGGGCTTCACGTCTGTGGGCAGGTGCTGGTAGGTGGTGGAGACGCAGACGGCGTCGCCGGGCACCGAGCGGGTGGTGATGCTGAAGAGACTACCCGCCTGGAGTTCGACCAGGCCGGCGGCCAAGGGGCCGGTGCGGATTTTGGGTCCCTGCAGATCCTGGAGGATAGCCAGGGGTTTGCCGGCCTTTGCGGCCAGACGCCGCAGGTCGGCGATGACCTGAGCGTGGTCCTGGTGGGTGCCGTGGGAAAAGTTGAGGCGGGCCACGTCCATGCCGGCCTCGATCAGCGCTGCCAGCTTCTCGGGCGCGGCACTGGCTGGCCCGATGGTGCAGACGATTTTGGCACGCCGCGGCATCATGGCTAGAGCCGGGCGATGCGGACCATGGCCTCTTCGATGGCCTCGCGGTGGTTGAAGGCCGAGAGGCGCAGGTATCCTTCGCCGGTGGCGCCGAAGCCCGCCCCCGGGGTGCCCACCACATTGGCTTTGTTCAGCAGGGTGTCGAAAAACTCCCAGCTGCCCTGGCCCGCCGGGGTTCGCAGCCACAGGTACGGAGCGTTGACCCCGCCGTACACTGTATAACCACCGCTAGCCAGCTGCTGGCGCATGTACGCGGCGTTATCCAGGTAGTATTTGATTAGCTTGCGCACCGCCTTCTTTCCCTGGGGGGAGTAGGAGGCCTCGGCCCCGCGCTGCACCACGTACGCCACGCCGTTGAACTTGGTGGTCTGGCGGCGGTACCAGATGGGGTGTAAGGCCGCCGCATCCCCCGAGCGGGTGTAGGCAACTAGGTCCTTGGGCACCACGGTGAAGGCGCAGCGGGTGCCGGTGAAGCCGGCGGTTTTGGAGAAGCTCCGCAGCTCGATGGCCACCTCGCGTGCCCCGGGGATCTCGTAGATGGAATGGGGAATCTCGGGGTCAGTGATATAGGATTCATAGGCCGCGTCGAAGAGGATGATGGCCCGCTTGCGCTGGGCGTATTTGACCCACTCCTCCAGATCTTGGCGGGTCATCACTGCCCCGGTGGGGTTGTTGGGCGAACAAAGATAGATGATGTCCACGTGCTCCCGGGGCAGGGCGGGCACAAAGTTGTTCTCGGCGGTGCAGGGCAGGTAGACCATGCCGGCATAACGCCCCTGGTCGTTGGGCAGGCCGGTGCGGCCGGCGATCACGTTGCTGTCGCAGTACACCGGGTACACCGGGTCGGTGAGGGCGACGACGTTGTCGAGGCCGAATATCTCCTGGATATTGGCCGAATCGCACTTGGAACTGTCGGAGATGAACACTTCGTCGGGCTGGATCTCGACGCCGCGCGGTTTGTACTCGTTGTCCACCACCGCCTGCAGCAGAAAGTCGTAGCCCTGTTCGGGGGGATAGCCGCGGAAGGTTTCGTCGTGGGCCAACTCCTCGGCGGCGGCTTTCATGGCTCTGACCACCGGTTTGGGGAGGGCCTTGACCACATCGCCGATCCCCAGGCGGATAATCTTGGCCTCGGGGTGGGCCTGGGCAAAGGCCCGGGTGCGGCGGCCTATTTCGGGGAAAAGGTAGCCGGCTTTGAGTTTGAGATAATTTTCATTGATCAGCGCCATGTGATTCTCTTTCTTTTTGAGGTCCGCAGAAATCTAAGGACAAGCCCATCGCCAGACAATCCCAACAGGAGGACAGATGGATATCAGTTTCTTCACCAACGCCGGTGGCCAGAACGGCTGGAGCCTGGAGGAGTGCGCCCGCTGGGGCAAAGAGCACGACTTCGACTGCGTGCGTCTGGGTGACAGCGGTGCTCTCGATTCGGACCTCATCCTCAAAGAGGGACCGGCCCAGGTGGTGGAAACCTTGGCCGCCCAGGGTCTGTACCTGGCCTGTCTCACCTCGCACTGCAACTTGCTCGACGACGACGCCCAGGTGCGCCAGGCCCAACAGGCCCGCCTGATCAAGGCCATCCATTCGGCCAGTGTCTTGGGCACCCCGGTGGTGCTCACCGGCAGCGGCGCGCCGCTGCGCAACGGCCAGTTCTACGGCATGTTCTCCTCGCCCCCCGACAATGGCTCCGACCGCTGCACCGAACTGGTGGCCCGCTTCAAAGAGATGTTCACCCCGGTGGTCAAGGTGGCCGAGGAAAAGAACATCAAGATTGCCCTCGATGTGGCGGTGCGTATGGGCAATATCGGCTGCAACCCGGAGATGTGGGACCGCATTCTCGACGCGGTGCCTTCCGATCATCTGGGCCTGTCCTGCGATCCTTCCCACTGGGTGTGGATGATGATTTTGCCTGCCGAGGATGTGATCCGCGAGTACTCGGGCAAGTGGTACTACGCCGACGTCAAGGACTGCGAGATCAGCCCGCGCATGCTCTACCGGCAGGGCATCATCGGCAACTGGTGGTGGCAGTACCGGGTGCCTGGACGGGGCCAGATCAACTGGACCACCCTCACCGGGGCGATGGTGGAGGCCGGATACGACTACGTTATGTGTGTGGAGAACGAGGACCGGGGCATGCCCGGACTGGAAGGCTTTGCCTACGGTTGCCGGCATTTGCGCCAGTGTATGCCGGCCAAGGGCAAGTATCCCCCGGCTTCGGGGCACTGGGTGATCAGGTAGGAGAAGTCGAAGTCCGCCGGGGAAGGAACGTTCTTCCTCGCCGGACGTTTATTTTTCTTTTTGCGCCTGCTGGTATTCCCGCACCAGGTCGGCGTAGAGGGCTTCGCGCTGGTCGTAGAGGCGGGAGAGTGGGCGCGGGGCATGGTTGGCCAGGGCGTAGGCGGTGAGGATGGGCAGGGCGATGGTCGAGTCGGTGTAGCAGATGACGGTATCGGGCAGTTTGTCGGGGTCCACCTTGCCCCAGGTCACTGCTTCGGCGGGGGTGGCCCCCGAAAGCCCGCCGGTGTCGGGGCGGGCGTCGGTGATCTGCAAAAAGTAGTCGTGCCCCACCTCGTCGATGCCCAGGACTTCCTGGATCTGTGGCTCAGTCTGGAGCACAAAGTTCTTGGGCGAGCCCCCGCCCAAGATCCACACCGCGCTTTTGCCCTTGCGCTTGGCCCCCAGCACCAGGGCTGCGGTTTCGTTGACATCGCGGGCTACGTCGAGGCGCAGCCGGCTGCCGTCGAGGGCCAGGCGGGCGACGTTCATGCCGATGGAGCTGTCTCCCGGCGAGGAGGTGTACACCGGCACGCCCGCCTCGTGCGCCGCCGAGAGCAGGCTCAGGCGCTGGACCCCCAGGGCCTTCTCGCGTTCGCGCAGGTATTTGCCGATGTGATGATGGAACTCGGCGGTGGACATCTCGCGCTGGAACTCCTCGGCCCGCAGCACCTCGCGGAAAAAGGCGTCGGTAGAGAGCAGCACCTGGTAGTCGAAGAGGATATCATAGATGCGCACCACCCCCTGCTCGCGCAACTGGCGGTCGTCGAGGGTGGGCGAACCCACGTGCATCTCTAGGCCCAAGGCGAAATGGGCGTCGTGGTAGAGGTTGGCCCCGGTGCTGACGATCCAATCGACAAAACCGTTCTGGATCAGGGGGATAAAGGCCGACATGCCCAGTCCCGCCGGGGTCAGGGCCCCGGTGATGCTCAGACCCACGGTGACGTCGGGCTCCAGCATCTTGCGGGTGTAGAGCCAGCAGGCCTCCCGCAGGCGGGCGGCATTGTAGGCCAGGAAGGTTTCGTCCACCAGCCCGGTGAGGGTGGTCTGCGGGGTGATGGGTCGGGGCCGAATAGAGCGCCCCTGGAGAAAACTGCTCATTGCAGCAGTACGGCGGCGGCCAGTACCGTGGTCCACAGGCCGTTCTGCCCTATCCCGGTCTGGGTGATGTTCTGGGTCTGGACGATCTTCTCGCTCAACTTCCACAGATCCAGGCGCTCGTCATAGCTCTGGTCCGCGTCGAATTTGATGCCCAGGATGGTGGCCAGCATCTGGGCGGCCAGATCCTCGGCGTAGTCGCCGGCTACCTTCTGGTCCTGCCCATAGGCGTGGTGCTCGGACAAGTACCCGAACTGGTCGCGGTCGCGGGGGATGGCGACCCCAACTGAGGCGGCGATCAGGCGGTGGTTCTCGTCACTGGAACACTCGGAGATGACCGAGTGGACGATCTGCCCGGGTTTCAGCTCTTTGACCCCGTCATCGATGGGAATGATCTCGCAATGGGGGGGAAAGATGCTGGAGACCCGCACTAAATTGTAAGGGGCGAGGCTGGCATCGCGCAGGGCCAACTCGAAACTGACTAGCTTTTCGCGGTGCTGGCCGATGCCTTTGGTCAGAAACATTTTGCTAGCGACGTACATACGTGTGGCTCCTTCTTCTTGAGTTAGGCAGAGAACTGCATAATATATTCTATTTCTCCTCGTAAATCCAGCCTTCGTTGACAGCCTCAGACCCCCGCGTTATACTCATCCCTTATCGCTTGTTGAGCAAAGATCAGACGAGGAAAATCATGACTGCTGAAAGCCCTACGCCAGCCACTGACTTCATCCGTACCCTCATCGCCGCCGACGTGAAAGCTGGCAAAAACGGCGGTCAGGTGATCACCCGTTTCCCTCCCGAGCCCAACGGCTACCTGCAAATCGGCAATGCCAAGGCCTTCTGCCTCAACTTTGGCGTGGCCCAGGAATTCGGCGGCCGATGCCACCTGCGCTTCGACGATACCAATCCCACCAAGGAAGAGGAGGAATTTGTCGAAGCGATCAAAGCGGACATTCGCTGGCTCGGCTGGGACTGGGGCGAACACCTCTATTTTGCTTCTGACTACTTTGAGCAGCTGTACGCGTGGGCCGAGCAATTGATCGAAAAAGGGCTGGCCTACGTGTGCGACCTGAACGCCGACCAGATCAGGGAATACCGCGGCACCCTCACCGAACCGGGAAGGGAGAGCCCGTACCGCAATCGCTCCGCCGAGGAGAACCTGGACCTGTTCCGCCGCATGCGGGCCGGCGAGTTTCCCGAGGGGGCGCGCACCCTGCGGGCCAAGATCGACATGGCCGCGCCCAACATCAGTCTGCGCGACCCGGTGATGTACCGCATCCTCTATGCTCACCACTACCGGCAGGGCGACAAGTGGTGCATCTATCCCACTTATGACTGGACCCACGGCCAGAGCGATTCGCTTGAGGGGGTCACCCACTCACTGTGTTCGCTGGAGTTTGAGAACAACCGGCCCCTCTACGACTGGTACATCGAGCAACTCGGCATCTTTCCCTCGCGCCAAATCGAGTTCGCCCGCCTCAACGTGAGCTACACCATCCTCAGCAAGCGCTACCTGCGTCAGCTGGTGGAGGAGGGCCATGTCAGCGGCTGGAACGACCCGCGTATGCCCACCCTCTCCGGGCTGCGCCGGCGCGGGTACACGCCCCAGGCCATCCGCCGTTTCCTCGAAGAAGTGGGCATGGCCAAGCGCGAGAACCTGGTGGACATGGCCCTTCTGGAACACTGCCTGCGCGAGGATCTCAACCAGCGGGCTGCCCGAGTCATGGCGGTGCTGAATCCGCTGAAGGTGATCATCGAGAACTACCCGGAAGGTCAGGTCGAGGAGTTGGAGGCGGTCAACAACCCCGAGGACGCCGCCGCTGGCACCCGCCAGGTGCCTTTCTCGCGCGAGATCTACATCGAAAAGGATGATTTTCGCGAGGATCCGCCCAAGAAATATTTCCGCCTGGCGCCCGGCCGCGAGGTGCGGCTGCGCTACGGCTACTATCTCAAGTGTACGGGGGTGGTCAAGGACGAGCGGACCGGCGAGGTGGTGGAGTTGCGCTGCACCCACGACCCGGCTACTCGGGGGGGCTGGTCCCCGGACGGGCGCAAGGTGCAGGGCACCATCCACTGGGTTTCGGCAGCCCACGCCCTGCCGGCCGAGGTGCGGCTCTACGACCGGCTCTTTTCCAAGGAAGACCCCAACGGCGAGGATTTCAAGGCCCACCTGAATCCCCATTCCCTGGAGCAGCGGGAAGGCTGTCTGGTGGAGCCCTCTCTGGCGGGGTCGCCGGCCGGCAGTATCTACCAGTTCGAGCGGCTGGGCTATTTCTGCACCGACCCGGATACCTCACCGGGCAAGCTGGTTTTCAATCGCTCGGTCTCCCTGCGCGACACCTGGGCCAAGATCGAAAAGCAGGGCGGCTGAGGGGGGCGTCGGGGAGAGACCCACTCAGGTCTTTCCCGAGTCCCGGGCCTGCTGCCGACGCCCAACTCTGCCCCCAGGCCCTTTCCCGACCGCTGCCCCCCCAGTAAAGGCCTTCGGGGCCATCTCCCCGCCGCCCTCTTCCGTTCAGGGAGGGCCCGCTTTCCAGCGCTCCTCCAGCTCGGCGGCTTTTTTCTTGGAGAGGCCGCCTAACAGATTTATGGCGTCGAGGATGCGGGCGCGGCTCAGGTCCAGGCCCAGCAGGACGATGGACTCGAAGAGGGGGGGGCCCACCTTCTGGCCCATGATGGCGGCGAAAAGGGGTCCGGTCACCTCGCGGATGGGCCAGGTCCAGAACTCGCTGACCTTGCGGATGGCCTCTTCCACCGTGTCACGGTTAAAGGACAGCGCCCCTTCCACGGCCCACAGCACCGTCTGCAACACCTGCACCGCCTCCTGTGCCTCCCGCTTCTTGGGCACCAAGTCCTCTGGATTGCACTCCACCTTACGGGCAAAGAGGAAGGCGCACTTGGGCAGAAAATCGCCCAGGGTCTCCATGCGCTGGTGCATCAAGGGGACCAATTGGCCCAGGTACTCGTCGTTGAGCAGCCAGCTCCTCAGCTCACCTAGCAGGGTGGCGTCGGTCAGATCCTCGCGCAGGTAGCGGGCATTGAGCCAGAGCAGTTTGTCCAAATCGAAGACCGATCCGCCCAGACTGACTTTGGCCAGGTCGAAGCTGGCGACCCACTGTTCCAGAGTGAATTTCTCGTCCTCGCCGGGGGGCGGGAAATTCATCAGGCCAAGGTAGTTGCGCAGCGCCGGCCCCAGGTATCCCGCCCGCCGGTAGTAGTCGATGGAGGTGGGGTTGCGGCGCTTGGACATCTTGGAGCCGTCTGGGTTGAGCAGCAGCGGCAGGTGGGTGTGGATAGGTGGGGTCCAGCCGAAGCGCTCGTAGAGCAGCAGGTGTTTGGGACTGGAGTTGATCCACTCCTCCCCGCGGATCACGTGGGTGATGCCCATCAGATGGTCGTCCACCACCACCGCCAGGTGGTAGGTGGGGAAGCCGTCCGACTTGAGCAGTACCTGTTCGTCGAGCAGGCCGTATTCGAACTCGATGGCCCCCCGCAGGGTATCCTGGAGGGTGGCTTTGCCCTCCAGCGGCATCTTGAGGCGCACCACGTGAGGCTCGCCCTGCCGGCGCTGGTCGGCCTCGGCCAGGGGCAGGTCGCGGCAGTGGCGGTCGTAGCCCAGGGACAACTTGAGCTGGCGCTGCTCGGCGCGCAGGGCCTCCAGCCGCTGAGGCGTGCAGAAGCAGTAATAGGCGTGGCCGGCCTCCACCAACTGCCTGGCGTGCTCTTGGTACAGGGGCAATCGCTCGCTCTGGCGGTAGGGGCCGCAGGGGCCGCCCAGGTCGGGGCCTTCGTCCCACTTCAGGCCCAGCCAGGCGAGGGACTGGAGTAGGTGCTGCTCGTACTCCGGGCGGGAGCGGGCCTGGTCCGTGTCCTCGATGCGGAGGATGAACTGGCCCCCGTGCCGCCGGGCAAAGGCCTGGTTGAAGAGGGCGATATAGGCAGTACCCACATGGGGAGAGCCGGTGGGGGAAGGGGCGATACGCACGCGCACGGACATAGAGATCCTTTCCGGGAACAGGCCAAAAATTAAAAGATAGAGTGGCGGGCGAATCGCGCAACGCCGGCCGAGCCCGTCAAGGGCTGGGCTTGGCACATTCTCAAGTTATTGCTACCTTATATTAAAATGTATCCTCCCTCCGCGTCTATTCTCCCCCCGGTTTGCATGGCGAGCCCCGCGGTGCCGGCAAAGAGCCAGCACCCTGACGCAGTATTGTATCTGCAAGTGTGTAAAGGAACAGGTATCAGCACGCGATGAAATTCACCGAACTAGCCCTCAAGCCCGAAGTCCTCAATGCCCTCGCAGCGATGGGCTACGAGGAGATGACCCCCATCCAGGAGCAGGCCATTCCCCACATCCTCGAAGGCCGCGATGTGCTGGGCATGGCCGAGACTGGCTCGGGCAAAACCAGCGCCTGCGGCGTGCCCCTGGTGCACCTGGCCGATCCCGACCTCAACAACGTGCAGGTGCTGGTCATCGTCCCTACCCGCGAATTGGCCCTCCAGTACGTGGAGGAGGTGGGCAAGGTGGCCGATCAGGCCGGGGTGGCCACTTTTGCGATCTTCGGCGGCTTTGATATGGCCATCCAGAGGACCAAACTGCGCCACAAGGTCCACATCCTGGTGGCCACACCCGGCCGGCTGATCGATTTTTTGTGGAATACCGACATCATCGACCTGCGCCAGGTGCGCACCGTGGTGTTGGACGAGGCCGACGAGATGCTGAAGATGGGCTTCATTGAGGACGTGGACTTCATCATGTCCTGCATGCTGCAAGAGCACCAGACCCTGCTCTTCTCGGCCACCATGCCCGCTGAGATCGAGAGATTGACCAAGGCCTACCTCAAGGACCCGGTGCGCATCCAGCTCAACCGCGACCAGCGGGCGCCCCAATCCATCCAGCACCACTTTCAGCACGCCGGCAGCGACCGTTTTGAGGCGTTGCTGGGCTACTTGCAGCAGGAAACGATCGAGCAGGCCATCATTTTTTGCAATTCGCGCGACAAGGGCGGCACGCTCTACCGCGATTTGCGCCGCAAGTTCCCCTCCATCGAGTTCATCCACGGGGGCCTGGAACAGGACCGGCGCATCTCCATCTTCAACCGTTTCCGCGAAAAGCAGATCCGGCTGCTGGTGGCCACCGATGTGGCCGGCCGGGGGCTAGATTTCAGCCACGTCACCCATGTGATCAATTACGACTTCCCCTTCAACCTCGAAATCTACCTGCACCGCACCGGCCGCACCGGGCGTATGGGCCGCACTGGCATCGCCCTGACCCTGGTGACCGACCATGATCTCAAAAATTTCGACCGCCTAGTGCAGGGCAACCGCATCCAGCCGGTGTGGCGGGGCCAGGCCCCCGATCTGGGCCAGGCTTCCACCCGCCGGGCGCGAGGGGGGCGGCAGCGGCAGCGGGACGGCGGGCGGGGTGGCAAGCGCGGCGCCGGACGAAAAACCCCTGCCTCTTGACTACTGAACAAATGTTTAGTATCTTGAAAAAAACGCCGAAATTTATTATCTAATACGATCCTGGGCTGCGGGTCTCTCCTCCCCCCTTCCCGCAGCGCTCAATCGCCCCGGCATTTGCAGTCCAAACCCTGTTTCCTATCGAGACTATGGAGAAGAACGTCCTCCACGCCAATGGCGCCAGCCGCGCCAACGGAAAACCGCTGGCGGTGTACGACGAAAGCAAGATCAAGACCCTCAGTTCCCTCGAACACATCCGCCTGCGCACCGGCATGTACATCGGCCGACTGGGCACCGGTGCCGACCCGGATGACGGCATCTATGTCCTGATGAAGGAAGTCATCGACAACTCGGTGGACGAGTTTATCGTCGGCTTCGGCAAGAAGATCGAGATCTCCCTGGAGGAGGGGCGGGTGCAGGTGCGCGATTACGGGCGGGGCATTCCCCTGGGCAAAGTGGTGGAGTGTGTCTCGGTGATCAACACCGGCGCCAAGTACAGCGATGAGGTGTTCCAGTTCAGCGTCGGCCTCAACGGGGTGGGCACCAAGGCCGTCAACGCCCTCTCCGCCAACTTCCGGGTGGTTTCCCACCGCGAGGGCCAGTGCGCGGAGGCCAACTTTGAACGCGGGGTGCTCAAGCACCAGAAGAAGAGCAAGACCGACCAGCCCGACGGCACCCTGGTCGAGTTCATCCCCGACGAGCAGATCTTCAGCACCTACAAGTTCAGCCACGAATACGTGGAGCAGCGGCTGTGGAACTATGCCTGCCTCAACAGCGGCCTGAAGCTCTACTTCAACGGCCAGAAGTTCGAGTCCAAGGATGGATTGCTGGACTTGCTGCGGCGCGAGGTGGGCGAAAACGTGCTCTACCCGCCGGCCCATTGCCGGGGCAAACAATTGGAATTCGCCTTCACCCACGGTGAGAGCTACGGCGAGAACTACCGCTCCTTTGTCAACGGCCAATACACCAGCGACGGGGGCACCCATCAGAGCGCCTTTCGCGAGGGGTTGCTCAAGGGGGTCAACGAGTTCTTCCGCGAGGACTTCGACGGGGTGGATGTGCGCGAGGGCATTGTCGGGGTGGTGGCGGTCAAGCTCAAGGACCCAGTCTTCGAGTCGCAGACCAAGAACAAGCTGGGCAATACCGACATCCGCGGCTGGGTGGTGGGTGAGGTCAAGGCCGGGGTGGCCGACTTTCTCCACAAGAACCCCGAGGCCGCCCAGAAGCTCAAGGCCAAGATCACCTACAACGAGAAGCTGCGCAAGGAACTCAACGCCGTAAAAAAAGAAGCCAAAGAGGCGGCGCGGCGCATCGAGATCAAGATCCCCAACCTGCGCGACTGCAAGTACCACCTGCAGGACCCCAAGCGCGGCGAGGACTCCACCATCTTCCTCACCGAGGGCCAGTCGGCCGGCGGCTCCATCGTCTCGGCCCGCGACGTCAGCACCCAGGCCATCTTCACCCTGCGCGGCAAGCCCCAGAACGTTTTTGGCCGGGGCAAGGCCGAGATCTACAAGAACGAGGAACTCTACGACCTGATGATGGCCCTGGGCATCGAGGAGGGCATCGACACCCTGCGCTACAACCGGGTGGTGCTGGCCACCGACGCCGACGTCGACGGCTTCCACATCCGAAATTTGTTGATGACCTACTTCCTCACCTACTTCGAGGACCTGGTGGTGGCCGGCCACCTCTACATCCTCGAGACCCCGCTCTTCCGGGTGCGCAACAAGAAGGAGACCCGCTACTGCTACAACGAGGCCGAGCGCGAGCGGGCCGTCAGGCAGCTGGCCGGCCCCGAGATCACCCGCTTCAAGGGCCTGGGGGAAATCTCGCCCAAGGAATTCGGCCAGTTTATCGGCCCGGCCATGCGCCTGGTCAAGGTCAATGTGCGTTCGATTTCCACGGTGCCCAAGACCCTCGAATTCTACATGGGCAAGAACACCCCCGAGCGCCGCGAGTACATCATGGAGCACCTGGTCTGATGGCCTACCTCGACAGTCTTTACGAACACCACTTCATCGAGTACGCCTCTTATGTGATCAAGGAGCGCGCCATCCCGCAGCTGCAGGACGGCCTCAAGCCGGTGCAGCGCCGCATTCTGCACTCCCTCTTTGAGCTAGACGACGGCAAGTTCCACAAGGTGGCCAATGTGGTGGGCCATTGCATGAAGTACCACCCGCACGGGGACCAGTCCATCCCCGATTCGCTGGTAGTGCTGGCCAACAAAGAATTGCTCATCGACAAGCAGGGCAACTTTGGCAACATCTACACCGGCGACCCGGCGGCAGCGGCCCGCTATATCGAATGCCGGCTCACCCCGCTGGCCAGAGAGGTGTTACACAACCCGCGCCTGACCCAGTACGCCGACTCCTACGACGGCCGCAACCGGGAACCCGTGGTTTTTCCGGCCAAGATCCCGGTGTTGCTGGCCCAGGGGGCCGAAGGTATCGCCCCGGGCATGACCACCCGCATCCTGCCCAACAATCTGATTGAACTCCTGGAGGCGGAAATCGCCCACATGCAGGACCGGCCCTTCCAGCTCCTGCCCGATTTTCCCACTGCCGGCCTGATGGACGCCTCGGAGTACAACGACGGCAACGGCAAGGTGCGGGTGCGGGCCCGGCTCGACACCTCCGATCCCAAACGCATCGTCATCCGCGACATCCCCTTTGGTGTCACCACCGAGAGCCTGATTGCCTCGGTCGAGGACGCGGCCCGCAAGGACAAGGTGAAGATCTCCAGCATCCACGACTACACCGCCGAGAAGGTGGAGGTCGAGGTCAAGCTGGCGCGCGGGGTGTACACCCAGGAAGTGGTGGACGCGCTGTACGCCTTCACCGAGTGTGAGGTCTCCATTTCCACCAGCCTGCTGGTCATCGACGGGGACCGGCCCAAAGTGATGAGTGTCACCGAGGTGTTGCAGCGCAACGTCGATCACCTGGTGGACGTGCTCCGGGCCGAACTCAAATCCGAAGAGACCCAGCTGCGGGACCGGATGCACGCCAAGACCCTCGAGCAGATCTTCATCGAGGAGCGCATCTACCAGGCCATTGAGCAGATGAAGACTGTCGAGCAGGTGGAGGGGGCGGTGCGTAAAGGGTTGGCCGTACACCAGGAACAGATCAAACGCGAGGTGACCGGCGAGGACCTCGAGACCTTGCTCAAGATCCCCATCCGCCGCATCTCTCTCTATGACATCGAGCGGGCGCGCAAGGAGATGCAGGAGATCCGCCAGCGGTTGCGGGAGATCAAGGGGCACCTGGACGCCATCATTCCCTATGCCATCGATTTTCTCCAGGGTCTGATCGGGAAATACCGGGACGTTTTTCCCCGGCGCACCGAGGTGGTTTCTTTTGCCAGGGTGGACGTGCGCGAGGTGGCCCAGCGCAATCTCAGGTTGCGCTACGACAAAAACACCGGGTATCTGGGCTACGAGGTGGATGCACAGTTGTTGTGCGAAGTGTCCCACTACGACCGGGTGCTGGTCATTCGCAAGGACGGCACCTACTCGATCATCGACGTGCCAGACAAACTCTTTGTCGACAAGGGCATGTTGCACTGCGGGCTGGTGGACAAGGACTTGATCTTCAACGTGATCTACCGCGACGAGGAGGACAACACCTACCTCAAGCGCTGCCAGATAGACCAGTTCATCCTCAACAAGGTCTATGCCCTGGTCCCCGAGGGCTGCAAGGTGCTGCGGCTGACCACCGACTCGGGGCGTTCGATCGCACTTGACTATAAACCAAAACCGCGGGTGCGGGTGCTGCAGGAGGAGTTTGCCATTGCCCAGTACCCGGTGCGCGGCCTCAAGGCCGGCGGCATCCGCCTGAGCAACAAGGAACTGGCGGGCTGCAAGCTCGTCTGAGGGCGGCGACCAGCAGGATGTGGGCAAAGAGCGGGTCGTGGGCGCCGGCAGAGGGTTTGTCATGGTCGCGCACGGCGCCTATGGTATGCCAGAAGGTTCCCTGGAGCAATGGCCCTGTTCAGCTTGCGCGGACCTGACTGGGGCGATATCTTGCCTCCCATGACCGACCGCATACCAGTACAATACGACCCGCCTGCCCATCCGCGTTTCGCCATCGAACTGATCACCGACACCGCCGGCTGCAAGCAGACCGGCGGCAGTGGCGGCAGTTGCTGGGGATTCAACCAATCCAATATCGTCCGCTGCGGGGAGGAGGTTTACGCCCTCAGCTGGCGCGACGACCTGAGCCTGGTGGTCTTTCGCCGGATTGGCCCCGGCCGCTGGGAACACAGCCCGCCCACCCCGCCGGTGCCCCAGAACGGCAATCTGCTGGTGGACAGCCGCGGCCAGTTGCACCTGATCGGCGGGGCCAACGCCAGTTTCCAGGTGCTTTTTGATCCGCCGGGCCAAGTGCAGCGGTTTGCGCTGCGGGAACGGGCCACCGCCGACAGTCGTTTCGGGGCGGCGATCAACGAGCGCGACCAGATCTTCGCCGGGGGAGGCCTGGAACGCCTGGGTTGGTACCTGCTCGACGCCGGGCAGGACTGCCGCCCGGTGGCTGCTGGGGAATTAGCCCACGAGTCAGCGCGGGGCTATCACTTTGCGGTCCTGGCCGGCAACGCGGTCCACACCTTCTGCAGCGACGACTACTTCCTGGCCGGCGACGAATACCCCAACCAGACGGTCACCTACCGCGTCGCCGCCACCGGCGAGATGAAGACCATCGAGACCCCGCACGGCATCTACCCGGTGCTCAAGAGCTACTACTACTATTGCCCGGACCTCCTGCATACCCCGCAGGACTGGCACCTGCAGGTGGTCAGCGATGTGAGCGACACCTTCGCGGGGGGGAAACGCGGCACCACCGAGCAACAGGACTTGCTGGTCGACGCAGAGGGCCGCGTACACTTTGTGTACTTCGAGAACCGCCAGCCCTCCTCTGCCGTCTGGGCCGCCACGGGCCAGGAGCAGAGCGCCAGCCGGCTCTACCACGCGGTGGGTGAACCCGGTGGACCCTTCACCCATTTTTGCCTGGGCAACTACAACAGCGCCCGCCTGTACCAGACCCCCGACGGGCGGATGCACTATCTCCTGACCCGGGGCCGGCGCGGTGATGCGGAGAGCCTCTGGTACGCGGCGGGCACCGAGGACTGGAGTCACATCAGCGAGCCGGTGCAGCTGGAACTGCCCTCGCGCTTCTGGCACTTTTTCATCAACACCGCACGCGCCGGCGGCACCCGGACGCCTTTTATCGACTGCTACTGGACCGGCGCGTACCAGCAGAACAGCAACCAGGTCTGGTACGGCCGGCTCGATCCCGAATGAGAGCGATTCGATGACGACACAGATGAACTGGGACCTGAGCAGTTACTTCCCCGAATTCAGCGGCCCCGAGATGCAGCGGTTCAAGGAGGCGCTGGTCGGCGACCTGACCCGGCTCCTGGAGGAGGCCCAGGCCCTGGCGCCGCTTGATGCCGAGCATGCCGGCTCGTGGGAGACGATCTTCACCCGCGCCGAGGAGGTGGACACCCGCCTTGGACATTGGGCTTCCTACACGGGGTGCCTGTCGGCGGTGGATGCGGCCAACGAGGCGTATGCCCGCGAGGAATCGGAGCTGGATCTGGTGCGGGCCAGCTACACCAAATTAGAGGTCGAACTGCGCCGGGCCCTGCGCGAGGCCGGGGACCAGGTCTTTGCCGCCCTCCTCTCCAGGCCTGGCCTGGAAGGGTGTGAGCACTTTCTCAAGAGCCTGCGCCGCGATGCCCAGTGGTCCATGCCGCCGGCCGAGGAAAGGCTGGCGGCCGACCTGGGAGTGGACGGGATCCAGGCCTGGGGCCGGCTCTACGATACCCTCAGTGGCAAACTCGAATTCGAGATGGAATTCCCCGACGGCCAGCGCCAGCGCCTGCCCATCTCGCAGCGCCGCGCCCTGATGGCCGATCCGGACCGCCGGGTGCGCCAGGCGGCCTTTGCTGGGGGCACCGCAGCCTGGCAGCAGGTGGAGGATGTAGCCGCCGCTGCGCTCAATGCCATTGCCGGTACCCGCCTCACCCTCAACCCGCGCCGAGGCGTGCCCCACTTCCTCGACGTGGCCCTCTTCCAATCGTCCATCTCGCGGGCTACCCTCGACGCGATGCTGGAAGCGGTGCGACGCCGGGCCGAGTTGCCGCGCCGGGCCCTGCGCCTCAAGGCCCGGGCCATGGGCCTGGGGGGTATTTCCTGGTACGATTTGGAGGCGCCGCTGCCTTTTCCCGATACCCGGGCCATTCCCTGGGAAGAGGCCACAGCCCTGGTGGAACGCACCTTCTCCCGAGTCTACCCGGATCTGGGGGCCTTCACCCGGCAGATGTACGAGGATCGCTGGATCGAATGGGAGCCGCGCGCCGGTAAACGACCGGGCGGTTTCTGCACCTCCTCGCCCCTCAGCGGCGAGTCGCGCATCTTCATGACCTACCGCGACACCCTGCACGACCTGCGCACCCTGGCCCACGAGGCCGGCCACGCCTTCCATGCGCACATCATGCGCCCGTTGCGGAGCTGGGCCAGGGCCTACCCCATGACCCTGGCCGAGACGGCCTCCACTTTTGGCGAGTTGGTGATGGCCGAGGGCTTGATGGCCGAGGGCAAGACCAGCGAGTTGGAGCAAGCCCGCCTGCTGGACATGGAGGCAGGTAACTCCTGCGCCTACCTGTTAGACATCCCCATGCGCTTTGAATTTGAAAAACATTTCTACGAGGAGCGCAGCCAGGGGCCGGTGAGTGTGAGCCGGCTCAAGGAATTGATGGTGGAGGCGCAGCGGCAGGTCTTTGGCGAGGTACTGGAAAAAGGGGAGGAGGACCCGTACTTCTGGGCCTCCAAGCTGCACTTCTACATCACCGGGGCCACCTTCTACAACTTCCCCTACACCTTTGGTTTCCTGCTGAGCCGGGGGCTCTTCTCCCGCTTCCTCGCCGAAGGCGCCGCTTTTTTGCCCCGCTACGAGGAATTCCTGCGCCTGACCGGCAGCGGCACCGCCGAGGAGGTGGCCCGCCAGACCCTGGGCTGCGACCTGGAGACCCCCGCCTTCTGGGAGGAAGCCATCCAGAGTCTGGAAGAACCGCTGCAGCGGCTTGAGCAGTTGTTGCCCAAGGTGCTCTAAACGAGGAGGTATACATGCTCATCAAGATCCTGCCTTTCATCGCTGTCTTCGGAATGATGGCCACCGCGCCCTCCGGTGCTGCACCGAATCCGCCGGCACCGGGTTTCGACCAGGCCGGCTCCGATCCGCAGGCCATCGTCCTGGCCGACCAGGTCATGGAGCGGCTGGGGGGCCGCCCCCACTGGGACCAGACCCGCTACCTCACCTGGCGCTTCTTCGGCAAGCGCTTACATGTGTGGGACAAGTGGACGGGGAATATCCGCTTCGAGGATGGCGGGCTGGTGGTGCTGATGAACATCAACTCGGGCCAGGGCCGCGCCTGGCAGGAGGGGCAGGAGGTGGTTGAGCCCGACACGCTGGACGCCCGGCTCAAACACGCCTACCAGGCCTGGATCAACGATTCCTACTGGTTGATCATGCCGTACAAGCTCAAGGACAGCGGCGTGACGCTCAAATACAAGGGGGAGGGCCAGACCCAGGAGGGCAAGCCGGCCCAGGTGCTGGTGCTGACCTTCAAAAATGTGGGGGTGACGCCGCAGAACAAGTACGAGGTGTGGGTGGAGCAGGATCATCTGGTGACGCAGTGGGCCTTTTATGCCGATGCGGCCGATGCGGAATCCAAGTTTGCCGGGCCCTGGGCCAACTGGCAGCCTTTTGGCCATATCTGGCTGGCCGACGACCACGGGCGGGGCAAACACACCGATATCGCCGTTTTCGACCAGCTATCGGCTGCGGTGTTCACCGACCCAGGACCGGTGGAGTTGATGAAGCTAAAGAAATAATCCAGCTGCGACGGGGAGATGACCCTGGAGGTTTTTCCCGGGGAGTGGTTGGGAAGGGAAGTCCGCGTGGTGGGGTGGCCGGGTAGCGGAGCCAGAGCGAGCGAGGGTGCAACGCCCCAACGTATGGGGCGTTGCGGGGGCTGGGTCTTGAGAGAGGCAGCGCTTTTTACGCCGCACACCATACGTTGGGGTGCGGTGGGACGCGCCTGGGGAAAAACCGTAATGGGTCATTCCCCGGCGCCCACTAACAAGAAACCCCGCCTCCCTTTTGAGGGAAGCGGGGTTTTCTGTTCCAGTGTTGCTTTCTAGTTCAGGCGGCGCGCAGGCGGTTCTCGGGCATGTTCTCCAGGCGCGAGAGCCAGTAGTGGACGTCGTATTTTTCGTCGCCGATCAGGAAGCGCCAGAACTTGATGCGGTTGACGATCTCCAGGCGCACCTCGTTGCCGTACCAGCGGTGGTTGGTGCTGAGGGTGCCGGGAATGGTCGCATCCTCCAGGTCGGCGGTGTCCCACAGCCGGATCTGGCGCACCGTGGGGTTGAGGCGCAGCTTGAACATGTAGCGCATCTGATCGGTGAGATTGGGCTGGGCGCAATGCCAGATGCCGTGGTGGACCACCACCAGGGTGCCGGCCTTGCAGACAAAGGGGACCTGGCCCAGGAAATTCTGGTAGCGACTGATATCCGACTCGCTGATGCGGCGGAAATGGCTGCCCGGCAGGATCATGGTGCCGCCCATCTCCCTGGGGGTGTCGTGGCAGAAGTAGAAGAACTGGATGTCGAAGTGCATGCGGGTGTCGATGATGGCGTCGGCGTGCCAGATCTGGCCCTGGTCGTGGTGGGGGCCCACGGTGTGGACCGCGTGATGGTCGTAGAGGGGGTCGGGACCCACCAGGCTGTGGATGATGCCCTGGACCTGGGGCAGCCCAAAGACCTGCCCCACGGCCGACTCCGGCCAGGCTTGGCTGAGGTGGCTGCCGGCCTGGGGGCGGGGCACGGCGTTTTTGCCGATCTCGGCGTACACCGCCTGGTTCAGTTCGACGGGGACCAGTTCGTCGAAGCGCAGGAACCCGTCGGCGGCGAACTGCGCCATCTGTTTGCTGTTTAATAGATGTTGGTCAAGGGCCATCGATCTCCTCCATCTTTTCGAGAATGTACTCGTACTTGAGATAGGCGGTGTGGTATTCCATGCCGGGGTAGGCCGGGAACTGCTGAGGGAACTGGATCACCCGCCAGCCCTCCTTCATGGCGGCCACCACGGAGGTATAGGGCGGAGTGTCGCTGTCGCCGGTGGTGACCGGTGTTTTGCCGGTGCCGTCGTACTGGGACCACGAAACTACCGCGCTGTTGAGGTCGGGAGAGTGGGCGTAGAGGACCAGGAGCTTCTGGCGCAACTGCGGCATAGGTATCCTCGCGATGAAAAAGTTTCCTCAATATATCACCTCCTGCATCTTTTGGGCAACAGGCAGTGGCCCCGGTTCTGGATCTGGCCTATTTTGAACTCCCCTGCAAACTTTCATCCCTAGGGAGGAGACCAATCATGATCCGAACCGACGCCCTGGTGCTCATCGTCGTCGATGGCATGCGCCCTGATGCCCTGCGCCAGGCCCACACCCCCTATCTCGACCGCCTCGCTGCGCGCAGCTCCTATACCTACACTGCCCGCACGGTGATGCCTTCGGTCACCCTGCCCTGCCACACCTCGATGTTCCGCGGGGTGACGCCGGAGCGGCACGGGATTACCACCAATGTGTGGAACCCCCCGGCCCGGCCGGTGCCCAGCCTGCTGGATGTCCTCCACCGGGCGAAAAAGCCCACCACCGCCATCTACAACTGGGAACAATTGCGCGACCTGGGAGATCCCGGCTCCCTGGACCAGTCCTATTTTCTCAACAATTGTTACGATCCCGGCGGCGATCTGGAACTGGCCGAACTGGCTGCCGGCGTCTTAGGTAGCATGGAAGCGGGTTTCGCCTTTGTGTACCTGGGTTACGTGGACACGGTGGGCCATAGCCAGGGCTGGATGTCGGGTCCCTATCTCGAGGCGGTGACCCAGGCCGACCAGGCCATCGGCATGATCCACGCCGAACTGCCCTCCCAGACCATCTGCATCGTCACCAGCGATCACGGGGGCCACGCTCAGACCCACGGCACCGACATGCCCGAGGACATGACCATCCCCTGGCTGATCCACGGTCCGGGCATTCGCCAGGGATATCAGTTACAAGAGTCCGTGGAGATTATCGACAACCCGCCCACCATCGCCGCGCTGCTGGGGGTGGAGCCGGCGCCGGAGTGGACCGGCAAGGCAATCGCCGAGGTCCTCGCCGGGGAAGAGGTGGTTGAGCGCTCCTGAGCGCCGGCTGCTGGGGTTGCTGGCTGTCCACTTCGCTTTTTACGGGGTGGCCGTCACCCTGGTGGGCGCCACAGTGCCCGAGATCATCCGCAGCTTTGGCTGGACCTACCTGGATATTGGGGCAGTGCTGGCGGCTGGTTCGGCAGGGTACCTGAGCGGCTGTTTCAGCGGTGGGGTGCTGGTGCGTCGGGTCGGGCCGGGCCGCGGCGCATGTTGCTGGTGGGCCTGGTGCTAGAAGGGCTGGGATTGGGGGCCTTTGGCAGCGATCCGGGGCTGGTCCTTAATCTGGGGGTCCTGCTGCTGGTGGGCCTGGGCCAGGGTTGGACCGAGGTGGCGACCAATTATTGTCTGGTGCGCCTGGAAAAACCCGGGGAGAGCCGGCTGATGAACCTCATCCACGCTGGTTTCACCGCGGGGGCCTGCCTGGGGCCGGCAGGGGTGGGAGTGCTGCTGGCCAACGGGTTGCCCTGGCGGCTGGCCTACGAAGGGGTGGCCCTGTTGCTGCTGGGGGTGGCGCTGGTGATCCTGCGCATGTCTTTTCCCTTTGCCCCTGCAGCAGAGGCCGCCTCATCGCGGAGGGCCCTGGGCAGCCTGGCGCGCGATCCGCTGCTGGTGCTGCTGGGGGCGGTGATTTTCCTCTACGTGGGGGCCGAGATCGGCATCTCTTCGTGGATCGCCGAGTACTACGTGGAGACCTTTGCCGTCTCCACCGCCACCGGGGCGTATATGGTGTCGGTGGTCTGGCTGGGGCTGCTGCTGGGCCGGCTGGTCCTCTCGGCGGGGTACAAGGGGCGGCGACAGGTACCGCTGCTGCTGGGCCTGACCTGCCTGGCCGCCCTGCCGCTGGCCTTGGCCCTTTGCAGCGACTCACCCTGGGTGGCGGGGGGGCTCTTTCTGGTGAGCGGCCTGGGGTTTTCTGCAGTTTATCCGGTGGTCATGGCGCTGGTGGGAGAACACTTTACCCGCGAGCAGAGCCTGGCCATCGGCCTGGTCTCGGGGGCCGGCGGCGTAGGCGCCCTCTGCTTTCCCTTTGCCATGGCGGCCATCGCCGGGCGTTTTAGCATCGCGCAGAGTTTCTGGTTCTGTGCGGCCACTGCCTGGGTCATGGCCCTGGCCGCCGGTGCCGTACTCGCCCAGAGCCGGCACCGGCGCAGCCAGGATCAATTGTTGGAGAACTCCACCAGCCGTTCCCGGTAGTGGGTGCGCAGCTTCTCCAGGGCCCGGTTGCGCAGCTGCCGCACCCGCTCGCGGGTGACACCCATGGCCTCGCCGATCTGCTCCAGGGTCATGGGCTCGAGGTTGTCCAGCCCGAAATAATCGCGGACAATCTGATACTCGCGCGGGTCCAGGATCTTGAGGCAATCGAAGAGGGTGGTTTTCATCTGCTCCCGCTCCAGCACCTCGTCCATGCCTTCTGCCTCGCTGCGGATAAACATCGAGAGCAGGGGGGCCCCTTCTCCCTGATAGACCGGGGCATCGAAGGAGAGATCCTGCTGGGCCGCAGCCATGGCGTTGCGGGTGCGCTCCCGGCTCAGGTCCACGCTGTCGGCCAGCTCATCAAAGGTGGGCAGGCGCCCCAGCTCCTGGGCCAGATGGCCCGCTTCTTTTTCTACCTTGTGCCGGTCGTTGAGCTGGCTCATGGAGGGGCGGGCGATCTTGCCCTGCTCGGCCAGGGCCCGGAGAATGGCCTGGCGTATCCACCACACCGCATAGGTGATGAACTTGAAACCCCGCGATTCGTCGAAGCGCTTCACCGCTTCGAGCAGCCCCATGTTGCCCTCGGAGATCAGTTCCGCCAAGGTGAGGCCGTAGTCCTTGTAGTCGCGGGCTACCCTCACCACAAAACGCAGGTTGGCGCGGATCAGTTGCTCGCGTGCTTCCTCGTCGCCGTTCCGAGCCTGTTCAAAGAGGGTGACTTCGGCGGCACGGCTCAAGGGCTGGACATCTTTGATCTCGCGCCAGTAGACATCCACAGCAGTAGATTTGGACATGGCAGAGTCTCTCAGCTCAAAGAGGAAATACATTAACCTTAACGTCAACGTTAATATAAAAACCGAATAGATCCGCCGCAAGTAGGGGGGTATTTTTTTAGTCTAGGTGGGGTGGCTTGCGAAGTAACTTCTTGCTAGAGTGGGACTTCTTGTGATTTAGGCGGCGTGCCTTTGCTGCTCTGCCCGGCCGGGTGGGCCGGCGCGGTGGGGGTGGGGGTTGGAGATGGAAAGCCAGCAGGGAGGCGAATTTTTCCAGGCAATCCTCGCGGTTGCGGAGTTGGCTGCGAAAGCGGGACGAGCGCAGGATCAGCATGCCTTCCTGGCTCAGGCGCGAGGCGAGGGCCTCCATGAGGCGCTGGCGCTGCAGCGGGCTGAGGGAGGGACTGTGCTCCAGGTCAAAGCGCAGTTCGGCCCGGGTATTGGTCTTGTTGACATTCTGTCCGCCCGGCCCTGGGCTGCGGTCGAAAGAAAAGACCAGCTCCGCCAGGGGCAGGTGTAATTCCGGCAGGATTTCTAGCGTGTTCATGGGTGGTTGTATCTAGAGGAGTGGTTTATATTAGGCCCCTGACCATCGAATTCCGGGATTGCCTGATCACCCTATCGGTACTCAAAGGAGACACTCTATGGCCCGCAAGTACACCGCTGCCATTGTCGGCTGCGGCTCTATCGGTCACGCACACATGGAAGGCTACCGGTTGGTAGACGGGGTAGAGGTCATTGCCGTCGCCGATCCGCTCGAAGCAGGCCGGCAACAGTATATGAAAGAATACGGCATCCCCCAGGGGTACGCCACGGTCGAGGAAATGCTGGCCGAGGCCAAGCCCGACCTCGTCAGCGTCTGCACCTGGCACCTGCTGCACCCGGCGCCCACCATCGCCGCGGCCAAGGCCGGGGTCAAGGGCGTGATCTGCGAGAAACCCATGGCCATCGGTGTGGGCGCGGCCAACAGCATGGTCGAAGCCTGCGAAGCCAGCGGCACCAAGCTGGTCATCAGCCACCAGCGCCGCTTCACCGCCGGCTGGGAAAAAGCCAGGGAGTTGATGAAGCAGGGGGCCATCGGCAAACCGGTGTGGGTGAGCAACAAGGTGGCCGAGGGCCTGGCCAACTGGGGCACGCACTCCATCGACGGCTCGCGCTTTGCGCTGGGTGACCCACGGGCCCTGTGGGTGATGGGCGCGGTGGAGCGACGCACCGAGCGCTACGAGCGCGACACCGCGGTCGAGGACGCCTGTATGGGCCTGGTGCAGTTCGAGGGGGAACTCCAGCTCTTCATTCAGTCCGACCTGATGCGAGAGGGCGCGGCGGCCGGCTCCTTCCAGATCCAGGGCAGCGACGGATTGATGGAGGCGAGCGAGACCCAGGTGCGGCTGCTCAATGCCGCGGCCAAGGGCTGGCAGGACGTGCCTCTCAGCGTGCCGGCCGACCAGATCCAGGGCATCGGCGGCAACACCAACGCCGCCCAGGTGCGCGAGCTGATCCGGTGGATCGAGGGCGGGCCCGAACACCGGGGATCGGGCCGCAAGGCGCGCGACACGGTGGAGATCATGATGGCCCTGTACGAGTCGGCGCGCCGACATCGGGTCATCAACCTACCCCTGCAGGAGCAGGAGTACCCGCTGGAACTGATGATCCGGGAGGGCAAGTTGCCGGTGGAGGTGCCCGGCCGCTACGATATCCGCGGCTTTCTCAAACGAGACGGCATCGACGAAAAGGCGTACGGCGAGTTGCGCGCCCAAGGAATGGGCCACCACCAGATCATGATGAAACTCAGCGAGGGGAAAAAATAACGTGTACCGCGCCTCGTACGACGGCAAGAATAAGAAGGTTCTCTGGCAAGAGCTGTGGCGACACGAATTTCTCGCCGCCCTCGAAGGCGACCCGGTGGTTATCGTGCCGGTGGGCTCGGTGGAGCAGCACGGGCCCCACTGCCCCATGGACGTGGATATCTCGGCGCCTTTCTACATGGCCGTCGAGGTGGCCCGGCGGGTGGACGATTTTCCGGTGATTGTGGCCCCGCCGGTTTGGTGCGGCTTCACCCACTACAACATGGGGTTTCCCGGCACCATCAACCTGCGCCTGGAGACCTTCCAGAACCTGCTGGCCGATATTCTGCGCAGCATCCACGCCAATGGCTTTAGGCGGATCATCGTTGTCAACGGCCATGGCGGCAACTGGGGTCCCTGTCGTTCAGTAGCCTGGCAACTGGCCGAGGAGGATATCTTTGTCCTCAGCTTCAACTGGTGGGACATGGTCAACGGTGAACTGCGCGAATGGAGTGCCACGGACGAAGGGGTGGGGCATGGCGGCGAGTGGGAAACGGCCGTGCAACTGCACCTGCGGGCGCACCTGGTCGACCAGACCCGGCTGGACAAGGACGATACCGGGACCCAGCCTTTTGCCGGGGAGCTGGCTTTTGCCGAGTTCGCCGAACGCCGGCGCGACACCCAGAAAGGCACCGGGATCATGGGCGACGCCTTTGCGGCCAGCGCCGAAAAAGGCGGACGTGTCTTCGCCCTGGCCTGCCAGCGCCTAGAAAGGTTGGCCCGGGAGTACCACGGGTTGCCGGTGCGGCATTACCGGGAGTTTGGCAGCCACTGCTCCTGAGTCGCAGCCCCCAAAGCAAACGCCCTGCACAGGCCTGTGCAGGGCGTCGCTATTTTTGGGCCGCTCAAGGCGGCTGTGCAACCAGGCCCGGAGTGGGGAAGCTCCGAGGATCTGGGGACTCAGGGTTGGATAGGCCCTGAGTGCTGAAGAACTATTCGATCGATCGGAAAGTTGGAGGTTCGATCCAACTTAGTATCAAATAGTCTGTAGTAATATTATCGGATAGCAGGTTGAAATCTTTAGCGAAATCGCAGATAAGTACTAATTAACATTAAATCAATTACTTATAGCGAAGTTGGCGGAGTTTTATCTGATTACATTTAGCATTTCGCCAGATAAAATGCCTTTTCAGCGGTTTTCGGCGAAGATATTGACAGTATCAGGGTCACTGCCTATTTTTCAACTCTCTCAGAGAAGGATAGGAGCTTCTCGCCCTCCTCTCTCCACCTTCCAGACAGGAGCGTGTCGCCATCGCCAGGGTCAACCGCAAGGAATTCACGGCCAAGCTGAAGCCGGAAGACATCGACTATAAGCGGCTGGATGTGCTGGTCCGCTTTCTCAACCCCCTCGGGAAAATCGACGCCGCACGCCGCACCGGCGCCACCCGCAAGCAGCAAGCCCAGATCGTCCAGTCTATTAAGCGCGCCCGCTATCTCGCTCTGCTGCCTTACACCATCAACGACACCAGATAAGCGCGGCCGCAGGAGAGCAGACATGGCCCGCGCTGCCATCGGATTGATTGAAACCGAAGGTCTGGTAGGGCTCATCGAAGCGGCCGATGTGGCCGCCAAGACGGCCGATGTGCAGTTGCTGGGTTTTGAGTGTATTGGTGGTGGGTTGGTTTCTCTGCGTTTGAGTGGGGATGTGGCCTCGGTGCAGACCGCTATCCAGGCTGCGGTGGCTGCTGCCCAGCGCCTGGGGCAGGTGATCAGCTTTCACGTCATCCCCGGCCCCCACGAAGATCTGGTCGCCCTGTTGGAGGGGAAGGGCCCGCCGCCCGCCGCCGCAATTCCTCCCGCTGCTGAAGCAACCCCTTCCCTCGCCGAACTGGAAGCCCTGCCGGTCACCCGACTGCGTCAGTTGGCCCGCCAGTTTCCGGACCTGGCCCTCAAGGGTCGGGCCATCTCCCGGGCCGGGAAGGCCGAATTGCTCGCCGCCTTCCAGCAACTCAACAACAAATAAAAACCCCCGACCAAAGACCGGTCAGGGGGGTATAATATTGCTCCTATTACTGGCGGGGCGTCGGGGAGCAACCCCTTCGGACCTTTCCCCAGGCGCGTCCTGCACCCTCGCTCGCTCTGGCTCCGCTACCCCACCGCCCCACCACGCGGACTTCCCTTCCCAACCACTCCCCGGGAAAGGCCTCAGGGGCCTTCTCCCCGCCGCGTACCCCTCGTCAGACGTGCCAGATGTAGAGGTCGCGGTTTTGCAGGGGCAGGTCGATCCATTTGCCGCCTTCGAGATGGCTCTGGGCCACGGCTAGGCAGATTTCGGTGGCGTGGTGGGTCACTTCCACGTTGCCCAGCGCCGGCCGGCGTTCTTCGTGCGCCCGCACCAGGTCTTCTAGACAGTAGAGCGTCGCGCTGTAGGGGGGCACATTCTCAAATAATTTTTCGGGGTAGATGGTGTGCCGGCCGGCGGCGGTGGATTGGCGCTCCATCCAGTCCATGCCGTTGTTGAGACCTTTGATCATGCCCTTAGTCCCCCACACCTCAAAATCCCAATGGCCCACGGGCAGGGACCAGGCTTCGATCCCGCCGGCAAACTGGAGCTGGTACACGGCCTGGGGGTCTTTGTCGAAGCGGTTGTCGTGGATTGCGACCTCGCCGCGCAATTCTCCTTTGACCCGCAGGGCCCGCGGATCGCCCAGCAGGTACATGAGGGTGTCCACTGAGTGGATGTGGCCGTGCATCAGCGAGGAGGCGGCATAGTGCAGGGCAGCGCGCACTTCGCCCACTTCGCCCTGGAGCAGGCGCTCGCGCATCTGATGGTAGCGGGTGTCGAAACGCCGCAACACCCCGGTGTTGAAGGCGATGTTGCGCTGCTGGTAGGTGTGGAGTATGGCGTCGGCCTCGCGCATGGAACATGCCATAGCCTTTTCGAGGAAGACCATGCGCACGCCGCCGGTCTCGGCCACGCCCAGGGCTAGTTCGGCGTGGTTTTCGGCCCGGGTGCAGATGGCCACCAGGTCGGGGGCCTCCTGGCGGATCATCTCGCGGTAGTCGGCGTACACCGCGTCCACTCCCCAGCGCTGGGTGAAGGCGAGGCGCTTTTCCGGATCGAGGTCGGCGCCGGCCACCAGTTCGAGGCGCTCGCTGGCCTGACAGGCCCCGGCCACTGAGTAGGGCAGGGCAATGGCCGGGTACCCCACGACCTCCTCGTCGATGGTGCTGCCCATCCGGCCCAGGCCGATGAGGGCGGCGCGGTATTTTTTCATGCCTTCTTTTTCTTAACGACCTTCTTTTTTTTGACCGGCATGGTCCCAGAGGGGTCAACGGGCAGATCGCCGCCCGCCTCTTCCTCACCTTCCGGGCCGCTCTCCTCCTGGAAGTAGGCGCGGGCGTCGGCCAGCAGTTGCTCCTTTTCGGCGCGGCTGATCTCCGCCAGTTCGGTGCTGGACATGGGTGGCCAGCTGAGGAAGAAATCCTCCACGGCCACGCTCAGCATCCGCCCCTTCAGGTAGCGCTCGAAGGTGGTGGCGATAATATGGGCCGGCAGGGGTTCCAGCTCGGGTAGGGTCTCATCGAGAATTGCTTCAACCACCTCGTGCAAGAGCAGGGCCTCGAAGAGCGAGATCTGGGCGCAGCCGGCGCCGCCGGCGTCCTCATCCCACATCTCCAGCACCTTGCGCACTCCGGAGACGAAATGAATCTCGCCGATGCGTTCATAAGCCACTGAGCGGGCTTCGATGATGGGATGCAGCAGGTTGCTGCGCACCTCGGCATAGGGGTGGGCGATCAGGCGCAGGGGCTGGGTGTTGGTGGGGTTGAGCCGGTCGGCCAGGACCCTGCCGGCCAAGGCGGGATGGCCGACGATGTAGCTGAGCAGGGTTTCGGGCTTGGGGGACCAGATCAGCGAAAGGCGGTGGGCTTGGCGGTACAATAAATCGCGCGCGTCTTCCTTCTCCTTCTCCTCGGCGGCGAAGACGCCGCCGATTAACTCCTTCTTATCTTCGGGGGTGGCATTGGTCCTGAACTTGAAGGAGCCGAAGAGCTGCAGGAACTGGACGCGGGTTCTCATGTTGGCGGGGGTCAGGTCGAGCAAGGTGCCCAGAAAGGCTTCCATACCGTCTTCCTCGGTCCAGGAGCGGAAGGTGGCGGGGCTGCGCTTGAGGGTGTCCATCTTGGTGTAGAGCCCCTTGACGAGGTCTGGCTCCAAACCCGTCGGTTCCCCCCCGTTGTTGTCGTAGAGCACCTCGGGGTACTGGTCGAGGGCCTCCATCTCCTGCAGGAAGTTCTCGTCAGGTGGGTTGGGGCTTCCGTACCAGGCTCTGGCTGGCCGATATCGTCTTTTCAAGCGTTCCTCCTCTGAGCGAGCAAAGTCAATCGCCAAAAAATAACCACCGCACTCCTCCCAATCAAGGAGATTCCCACAGGCGCAGGCCCGTGCGGCTGAGGTACACGGGAATGTGTTGAAAGAGGGGATTGGTCTGTTCGATCTGCTGGATAAGATGGCGCTTGGCGTGGGAAAGGGGGCCGGTGAGCAGGGTGAGGGAACCGCCGTCCCCGCCGGCGCCGTTTACCTTCCAGCCCAGGACGCCGCATTCCCGGGCAATACCGATGATCTCCCAGGCTTCCCGGCTCACCAGCTCGGGGTGGAGGCGGGCCTGAGCCTCGGTGTTGGCGATCATGGCCCGGCCCAGGGCGGCGAAGTCCCCGGCGTAGACTGCGTCGCGCGAGGCCGGGGCGGTCTGGCGCAGGTCCGCCAGTTTCTTGCAATCGGGGCCGGCGCCCTCTAGTTCGGCGATGACCTTCTTGTGGACGTCGGAGGAGCTGTGAGACTTGCCCAGGAAGATCAGCACCAGGCGGCGCTCCAACTCCCACCAGATGGCGTTGGAGACCTGGAGCTGGGAGACCGAGGCGTGGGGGTACTTGAACATCTCTATATAGTTGATGCCGCCGTAGGCCGAGCAGAGCTGGTCCTGGATGCCGCACTGCTGTTTGAGCATCTCGGTCTCGATGCGTTGGGCGGTGAGGGCCACCTCGTTGGGGGTCAGCCGCCCCGGAGTGAGCGCGTCGAGGGCGCCGATCAAAGCCACGGTCACCGCCGCCGAGGTGCCGGTAGAGCAGCCGGCCGGCGCCTGGCAGTAGATGGTCACCTCGATGGCCAGCTCCTCGGGGATACGCATGTACTCGATGGCCGCCTCCAGCAGCGGGTGCTGGGTCCAGGCCCCGCCCAACTGCTTGACCGCGTACATCTGGCCGTAGTTCTCGGCGCGGATGACGATGCGGTCCTCCACCTGGCCGCGCGGGAACACTTCGAGCTGCACCTCGGCATAGGGGTAGACGCCGATGTTGAAGATCACGCCGTGTTCGGCAAACCAGGTGTCGGTCCAGCCACCGTTGTCGCAGATACGGATGGGCGCCACGCTGTTGATACGGCGCTGAGGAGCGGGAGAGGCCATGCCGGGCTCCGGGTGGCGGGTTCCTCTCAAGATACCC
>CAMAVQ010000016.1 GCA_945861755.1 Gemmatimonas phototrophica | reverse complement strand
GATGAGAGCAGCGTGCCGGCCTTTCCCCAAGACGCGGCGGCCTACCGGAAGCTCGGCCTGACGCCGCCGGCAGCGGAGCCGCGCGACGAGGCCAAGGAGCAGGCCCTGAGCCAGATGTTCGACGACGCCAAGCGGCGCGGCTGGCATATCATGGTGTTCAACAGCGGTTCGACGGCCCATGTGCAGAGCCTGATCAACCGTTACCCGCAGGTCGACGGCGTCATCATCGACGGACCCGGCGAGAACCACTACGAGTTGGCCAACCACCACGGCGGCGAACTTTTCGAGCTGCGCGAGCACGAGCGCAGGGACTACGCGCGCCTCGGCTATGAGGTGGACCGCATCGAGCGCGGCATCGCCCACCTGCGCGAGCGCTTCCACCACCTCACCCCCGACTTGGTGCGTTACCACGCGCCGGGCGGCACGCTGGCCGGACTCGTCCTTTTTGACATCGACGAGGACGCTCTCTACTGGCTGCGGGGACGCCAGCACCGCTCCCTGGTAGCGTGGCAGGAAGCGCGCGCCACCCTCGACAAGGTGGACCGCTACGTCGAACTGGGCGGTATCCCGCGCATCACCACCTGGTCGTCGCTGACTGGACAAAACTACCAGCAGATGCCGCCCTACTTCGACTATATCTTCCCCAAGCACTACTACTGGCACCGCGGCTTCGACGGCATGTACGGCACGGTGCAGCGCTGGGTGCACAAGTTCCGCGAGTGGAACCCCTCATTGTCCGAGGAGGACGGATTCTTATTGATGAAGTCCCTCTTCGGTCTCGAACTGCCGAGTGTGAACCGCCTGATCGACCTGGAGATGGGTTTCCCCGAGGAGTTCTTCACCCAGATCGTCTACCAGGAGACCCGCCGTGCCCTGGAGGCCATCAAGGACGTGGACAAGACCATCTTCTGGGTTTCCACCGGGCGCTTCCCCCACGCCGGAGATCCGATGCCGGCCCGCGATCTAGCAGGAATCCTGCGGGCGACCCAGGCCGCCGGGGGCACCCGCTTCCTCTTCCACCCGGACCCAGACCCGGGGCCGGGCGAGTGGACGATCATCACCCAGATGTGCGGCACCCCCTGGCGCCAGTCGCGCGGCGGGTACTGGCCGCCCGATTCGCGCCAGCCGGACGAGTACCTGCGCGAGGAGCGCGCCTAATCCTCCTCCAACCGGCCCACAGGCGCACAAAAAAAGCGCCCCCCTCCGCTATGGAAGGGGGCGCTTTTCATATGGTGGAGGCGGCGGGACTCGAACCCGCGTCCGAAAACAGTTCCACTGGATCACTACGTGCGTAGTCAGTTGTTTAATCTCGCCCGCTGCAGCTCCAACTGACAGGATCCGCAGCCGGCCAGTTCATGAGGTCTCGCCTCCAGCCCCTGAACGAAAGCTGTTGGCCAGCCTGCTATAAATGACACCAGAACCGGCGGCGCAGGCTCCACCGGACCCAGTGGGCCGCCTAATTAGGCAGCCAGTGCGTATGTATTGTTGGCGATTGAAAGTTTCCCAAAGTTTTTACGAGGCTCTGGGACCTCGGCACGCAATCCTAGCTTCTCCATTCCCGTCGAAGCCAGATCGCCCCCAAAACAATTTTCAATGAACGTCGAGAATATACCCGTGCTGGCAGACCCTGTCAACGCAGCGGCTCAGAAGGCCTGGCCAATGGAGAAATAGATGACTGGCTGCGCGGCCAGGCTGCCGCTCCAGCCAAAATCCAGGCGAAAGGGGATGCCCAGGGTGTAGCGCAGCCCGGTCCCGTACCCGTCCACCATGCCAGACCAATTGGTCTGGCCGGTGTGGCGCCAGACCCCGGCCCGATCCCAGAAGAGCACCAGGCCGAAGTCCCGGACCATCAGCCGCAATTCGCTGCGCAGGTTGAGGCCGACCCGGCCGCCGCCAGTGGCCTGGATGCTGTTGAGGCCCACCCCGCGCACACTTCCCTCGCCGCCGAATTCCTTCCAGTAGAGCTGCGGCAGGGCGCGTTCCTTGCGCAGCGAAGCGGTGAGCCCGCCGCGCAGGGACTGGGCCCAGATCAGGCTGCGGCCCAGAGGCAGGTACAGGCGGGCTTCGAGGTCGCCGTCGAGTACTCGGGTGTTCTGGCCACCGATCTGGATGGCGTACCGGGCCGAGCTTCTCAGGAAAGTCCCGCGCGAAGCGGCGATGGGGTCGTTGCGGGTGTCGCGCTGGAAGCGCAGGGTGAAGTTGAGGGTGTTGGAGCGGCTGGTGAGCAGTTGACGCCAGGTCCGATCGATGGGAATCTTGCCATCGCTGTAATCCACATAGGAGGCAGATGGGGTACCAGTGGGGTCCGTGCCGAAGGGATCGTCACTGCCGAAAGGATCATCCCCACCGAAGGGATCGTCCCCGCCAAAGGAAGTATCAGTGGGGGCCGCTGCGGTGGCGGTGGAGTCGGGTTCAAAAGGATTGTATTCGATGTTGCCGTGTAGTTCGGGCTGGGTGCGCGCCTGGTTCCAGGCCACGGAGAAATCGGTCTGGTACTGCCCAGTCGGCTGTTTCTCCCAGGTTTTGCCCAGGGTGCTGGTATACTGCCAGAGTCGCTCCACCGAGGCGTAGCAGTAGGTGGAGGCGGCGATGTACTCACTGGCAAAACCGGGACCGGCGAAGAGCAGCAAGCCGTTGAGGATGGAGTCGTTGGCGGTCAGCAGGGAAAACTGCAGGGAATCGCTCGGATCGGCATACACTTTGGTGGCCCCGGCCCACTCGTTGGTCAGTCCGGACGAGAGGGTGAGGTCCACGCCCGACCTGAACAGGTTGCGCTCGCTCAGGTAGACGGTCCCGCCCTGCAGGGGCCGCCCCAGGCCGGCGTCGAGGCCCAGGCGGGTGCCCCGTCCCAGCCAGTTGCGGTGTTGGAGATTTACACTCAGGCCGGGCTCGATGCGGCTGCCGGTGATGCTGAGGAAGGCATTGCTCTCTAGGTGGCGGTAGCGTTTTTCCTGGAGGCTGATTTCCACCGGCTGCAGGCTGTCCTTGGCAGTGACGGGCAGGGTGTCGATGCTGATGCCGCGAAAGAGGTCGGTGCGCGTCAGATTGGCATTGGTGTGCGCGAGCTGTTCGGGATCGAAGAGCTCTCCCGGACGGAAGGTCAGTTGGCGCTGGATCAGGGAGGTGCGGGTATGCAGGGGGCGAAGGGTATCGCCGGGCACGATGTGCACCTCCCCGAAGTACATCTTCTTCCCCGGGTCCACCCGGTAGATCACCTCGGCCCGGTGCGCGGTCGGGTCCTGATGTAATTCGTTCTGCACCGTGGCGCGGGCGTAGCCCTGGCGGTTGAGAAAGCTCAGCAACTGGCGCTCGTCCTGCACCACCTGGCTGTAGCGATAGACGCCGCCGGGCACCAGCTGCAGTTGCTGGCGCAGGGCAGTGGTGTCGCAGGGGGCGGCCAGTTCCAGTTTGACGTCGGAGATCAGCCAGCGGACCTTGCTGTCGATGCGGATGGTGAGGTGCAGGTCGTCTTCGCCTTCGAGGACCAGGATCTTGCCCGGGATGGTCACATCCAGGTATCCCTCGCCCCGGTACTGATCTTTGATCACCGCTAGGTCGGCGCGGAAGAAGCGGCGCTGGAAAGGCTCGCCCTCCCGGGTCTGCATGCCGGCCCGCAGGTCTGGATTCTTGAAGGGTTTATCGTTCAGGTGGGCAAAACGAATGTCCTTAACCTTCTTGCCTTGGGCTTCGGCCAGGGTGATCTCGCGTCCCTGGGCCAGGGCCAGGACCGGCAGGAGCAGCAGGAAGAGCAGCCGCATCAGAAGTCCTTCTTGAGACCGATGCCCAGACCGTAGCGCTGGTACTTGCTCTGCGCTGCCCCGGTCAGCGTCATATAGGGCCCTACCTTGTACTCGACGCGGAATTCACCCTCGGAGGGGTTGGCGGCGGCGGCTTCGTAGTTCACCTGTAGGGGCAGGGGAAACTTGAAGTACTTGCCCAGTCGCAGTGAGGATTTGCCCGCGGTTTCCAGGAGGGTGCCCGAGGGCAGGATCTGGAATTGGTCCAGGCCGATCCGTTTGACCTGCCGGCTGAGCAGCAGCTGGCTGGCGGTAGTGTAGAGGGTTTTCTCGTAATCGGCCCTGTTTTGGGGCATTTGGGTGGTGCCAAAGGCCAGCAGGTAGTAGATCTGCAACTGGGGGATGGACGGCTCCGAGGTAAAATCGGGCACTACCCCTAGGGTGGGTCCCTGCAGCTTGAGGGTCACCTCGCAGTCCTCGGCGCCCAGCTCGGCCGCGTCGTTGCTGTTCAGGTGGACGGTGGTGCCCAGCTCGATGTCGAGATCGGGATTGAGCAGCCGAGGGTCGTAGATCAGGTCGAAGATGGACCAGGGCACCGGCCGGTCCAGGCTGATGCGCCCCTTCTCGAAGGCGAACTCGCTGTTGAGCACAAAAACCTTGCCCTCGGGAATGTCCAGGCCGCCCTGGAACTGGGGCTTGTAGAAGGTGCCGTAGATCCGGGTATTGCCCTCCATGCGCAGCCGGAGCACCTCGTTTTCCACCTGCAGGTCGCGCAGGTCGAGAGCGACCTCCAGCTGCATGTTTTCAAAGAAGGGGTCGCGCACCGTGGCCGGCGGGGGTGGCACTGGTGGGGCATTCAGGTCGATGAGGGGCACCTCGGCCTGGGCCTTGTCGAGGTGTATTTGGCAGCGCAACAGCGAGCCGGTGGGGGTACCGTGCAGGTTGCCGTCCAGATTGATGCCCGGGGCCACAAAGATGTCGTCGTAGTTGAGCGGCAGATTTTTGACCTGAAAGCGCAGGTCATAGGCCAGCGCGTCGAGGGCCTTCAGCTCCACATAGCCGCTCAACTCGGCGCGGCCCTCTCCCTTGAGCGGGTGGCCGACGAAGTCGCGCAGCTCGCCGCGCCGGCCGGCGAATTCTAGCCGGCCCACGGGAAAGAAGTAGGAGGGCTTTACGTCCAGGAGCCGCAGCTCCAGGTCCTCGACTTCGGCCCAGCCCTTGACTTGCAGATTATCGGCGAAACCGTCCACTGCCAGGTCCAGGCTCAGGGTGCCGTCGAAGCGTTCGAACTGGGGGAGCTGATCGAGCAGCGGCAGCAGGCTGAAGCCGCTGGAATGGGCCTGCAGCTGACCGCGTTCCCAGTGGGCCAGGCCGCCTTCCAGGTCCCAGGGTAGTAGGGCATGGAACTGGAGGCTATCGCCGCTGAGGGTCAGCCATTCCAGTTTCAGGTCGCCTTCCCGGGCGTCGCCGCGAAAGTGGCCTTCTAGCACACCCAGCTCTTCGGTGGCGATCTCCAAGTCGGCTCCCAGATCGGGGTCCGCCAGGGTGCCGGCAAAACGCGCCTGCAGCCGGACCTCGCCGGCCGGCATGCTGGCCTCCTGCTGGTTCCAGTTGTCCAGGGCGCGCGGATCGATCCCGTCCAGGTCGAGCTGGAGTTGAGAAGGAGCGCTGGGGGAGAAGATGCCCTTCAGGCTCAGGGTGCCGTCCTCTAGCAACTGGTTCTTGGCAGGGTCGAAGCGCTCGAGCAGCAACGCGAGATCTTTGATCTCCAGATGGTCGTCGTCCAGGGTGATGGTGGCCGGTGCCTGGCCGGGCAGATGCAGGCGCAGACCCGGCTTGTCGAGCTGGAGTTGGTCGAATTGCACCTGGCCTCCGAGGTGGTTCCAGTGGCCCGGATCGCCCAGCAGGGCCAGGGGCAGGCGCAGGTCGCCGTCGAGGCTCAGCTGTCCGCCGATGCTGTCGGTTACCAGCAGGCTGAGCGGGGCGCGCAGGTCGGCCTGGCGGGCATGTAGGCGCAGACGCAGTTGGGCGTCGGTAGTGTAGTCGGCGGCAAAAAGCGGCGCAACCGGCACGGCCAACTCGAAGGAGAATTCCCGTTCCTGGTCGTTGTCCTGCTCCAGATCGGCCGAAAAAGCCAGGGTGTCGGTCAGGCCGAGCTGGGCCTGCACAGTGCCCAGCGGATGGCCGTTCAACTGGAGCAGGTCCAGTCGGGCCTGGGCCTGCAGCTGAGGCTTTTCGGCGGTGCCGCCCAGGACAAAGCTCAACTGTCCGCTCCCGGTCACCCGGGGCGCCAGCAGCTGCAAATCAAGTGTATCTATGCGGCCCTGAATCTCGAGGCGGTCCTGGCCGGCGCTGCCTTCCAGCGCTAGTAGCCCGGCTGGGGTCTGGAGGGAGAAGGGCTCGCAGCGCAGGTGTTGGTCGGCGTAGGTGAATTTCAGCGTGTCGGCATTGTGGACTTCCCACCCTCCCTGGCGCAGGTCGAGGCGGGAGAGCAGGCCGCTGGCGGCGATCTTTTCGGGCTGCGAGGCGCGCCCCGCCATCTGCAGATTTCCCGAGAGGACAAGGCTGTCGGTGGCGGCCCGGAAGAGGGCTTGATCCAGTTCGAGCTGGCCGTCGAGGTGGTCGCCCACTTTTAGGGTGCAGGCGGCCCGGATGCCCTGGCCCGAGAGCAGGGCCTGGGCCTGCTGGGCGGTGTATTCCAGGTCAAGGGCCAGGTCGCCGGTCTGCCAGCCCTGGTACCCCGCGTTTTGGAACTGGAGCTGGCCGTCCAGGCGCAGGGTTGCCAGGTCCAGGCCGCCACTGGCGCGCAGCTGGCCCTGCAGCGTGCCAGTCAGCGAGGTGTCTAGTTGCGCGAGCGGCAGGTCGGCCAGTTGGGCGGCAAAGGTGTCGATCCGGTTTTCCTGCAGATCTGCGCGCAGCTGGGCGCGCAGCTGGGTGCCGGCCAGGGACAGCGCGGCGTCCAACTGTCTGCCGTCCACCAGCGCCAGCTCGGCATGGGCTGGGCCCAGGTGGATGTCCCTGAGAGGCAGGCTGGGGCTGTCCAGGCGCAGCGCTAACGAGTCGGGATGGGCCCGGCCCTGCAACTGGACCGGGGAGGCGGCATACCCGAGCAGGGTGCTGGGATCCAGAGCGCCGGTGAGGTCCAGGTCGTACTGCCCGCTGGGGGCGAGGGTGCCGGCGACCTGCAGCCGGCCCAGGCGGGAATCGAGGGTGGCGTTGAGCCGGTGGTCGGGCTGGAGCCTGGCCTGGAGCTGGGCGTCGAGGGGCGGGCCGGACAGGGCATCCAGCTGGTGGGCCGAGAGCTCGAGTTGGACGGCGTAACGCTCTGCCCGCGGATTTCCCCTGGCCTCGAGTTGCCCATCCACCTGGCCTTTCAAGGTGCTCAGTCGGGACAGGTCGAGGTGGTCCAGGCGCAGCTGCAGGGCCAGGCTGTCGCCAGCCAGGTCGTAGCTCAGTTGGCCTTCGGCCAGGCCGCCGGCCCCTTCTAAGTGAAGGGAGTCCACAGCGGCGCGCGCCGAATCGAGGGTCCCGCGCGCCCGCAGCGAGAGCGGCCCCCAGGGAGAGGATTCCAGCTGGCCGAGCAGGACCAAGCGGCTATCCATGGGACTGAACGTCCCTTCGAGATTCAGATCGAGCCGGCCGCGCAGGGAATCAGCCTGCAGGTCGGTTTGCAGCTGGAGTGTGGCCGGAAGGGTACGGCCCAGTCCTAGTGAACCCTGGCCCTGGATGCTGGCCTGCACCAGGGCACTGTGCACCTCAGTTTGCAGATGTACCAGATGGAGCCGGGCCGGTTCGATTTGCAGCTCGGTCTGCAGGGTGCCGGCCGCCTGTTGCCGCCCGGCCTGGGCCACCTGCCAGCGGGGGAGCTTCAGCTGCAGGGTGCCGGTGGTGTCGCCGGTGGGCTGATAATGGGTTTCTAGTTCTTCGGCGAGAACCTCCAGACTGTCGGCCGGCTGGTCGAGCTGGAAGGTGCCGCCGGTGAGGTCCAGACGGGGGAAGGAGGAGACGGACAGCCGCAGGCTGGAGGTGTCGGCAGCGGTGCTGTCGGTGGTCCCCAAGCGCAGGCGCAGCACCGGGTTTTTCAGGGTCAGGGCGTACTGCCAGGGGGAGAAAGAACCGCGCTCGAGGGTGAACAGCAGGCTGTCTCCAGAACTGGAGGCCCGCAGGTCGGCGAAAGAGACCTCGCTTGTCAGGGTGCCCGAGGTCTGGCCCAGGTGCAACTGCCACCCCCAGTGCGGGGCCAGCCAGACCAATCCCCGACCCAAGAGCCAGGGACCCACAGGAGTAGCCAGCACTAGCAGGATGGCCAGGGCCAGGGCCAGGCTGAGCCACGTGGCGCGGCGGGGAGTCATAATTATTTTTTGATCTGGTTCAGGTCCTTGGGAACCTCGAAGACCGAATCGGCCAGCGCCGAGGAGGAGAGGTTCCTGATCTTGCGGCTCAGTTGAAAGATCTGGTCCTCTCCCTTGCCGGTGTTGACGAAGACCTTGAGGACCGATTCCATGACCAGGCCTTTGAGTTCCTCGACGGTGGTTTTTTCGGCCAACTGGTCGGAATCATCGACCATACCTTTGAGCTGATCCAGGTCCCCGCTGATCAAGGGCGGGAAGGAGGTCTTCTCGGTTTGCAGGCGCTGGAAACGCTCGATCTCCTTATACCCGGGGAAGTCCTTGGCGATCCAGGCCTGGTACAGATAGCGGTTTTCCTTGCGCAGGGTCTTGGTGCCGGACTGGTAGTAGCGGGCCCGCATCTCGGCGGCCACCCGCCGACAGAGGATCCCTTCGATGCGGTTGGTGTCGGGCAGCGCTTTGACCTGGAACTGGATCTCCGGACCATTGGCGCTGGGGGCAGCGGGTTTGGCAGCGGCGGGTTTGGCGACGGGGGCCAGCAAGACTTCTTGGGCGTAGGTCTGGCGCAGGTGGTCTACCTTGAAGACCTTGGCCGAGTCCAGGCGCAGGATGGTGCTGCTGTTGAGGGGTTTGCCCTCTTTTTGGAGAGCCTGGGCCAGTTCCTTGCTGGTCTCGATCTGGCTGCTGACTTTTTGTCTCTCGCCCTTGATGTAGATGTTGTTGGTGGTTTTTCGGGCACCCACCTTCTTGGGGCCCAGGCCAGAGTTGGAGATCTCTTCGGTATAATGGATATCCGCCGCAACCGGGCGGAGGGCGCCGACAAAAATCAGCGCCAGGAGGAACACGAACATGGCAGACTCCTTGTCTGGGGGGCGTTATAATATAAATAAATTGCGGGGGAGTTGTGGGTTCTTGGCGCGGATCTGGGGTGTCAGCGGGCGCTGAAGGCAAAAGAAAAGGGCACCTCTCCCGCAAGAGAGGTGCCCCTGGACGAAGCGCAGTGGTGACTTTCAGTCGTCTGAACGGTTGCGCTGGAGGACGAACTGCAAAAGCTGCATCAGCGAGGTGGCGGCAGCGGCGACATAGGTGAGCGCCGCGGCGGTGAGCACCTTGCGGGCCAGGGTGCCTTCCTGGGGGGCCAGGTAGCGGCCGTCCACCAGCTGGGCCATGGCCCGCGAGCTGGCATTAAACTCCACTGGCAGGGTGACGACCTGGAAGATCACCACCGCGGCGAAGAAGGCGATGCCCAGGTCCATCAGGCCGGCGCTCTGCATCAGCATGCCGATGAAGAAGAGCGGGAAGGCCGCCATCGAGCCGATATTGCAGACTGGCAAGATGGCATGGCGCAGGCTGAGGGGCACGTACCCGTTGGCATGCTGGATGGCGTGTCCCACCTCGTGGGCAGCGATGGCCAGGCCGGCCAGATGATGGCCGCGGTAGTTGTCGGAGGAGAGCCGCACCACCTTGTCCCGCGGGTCGTAATGGTCGGAGAGTGTGCCCTCCACCTCCTCGACCTGCACGTCGTGAATCCCATTGTCGCGCAGCAGGCGGCGTGCGATATCTGCCCCAGATACACCGGAGGCAGAGGGAACTTCGCTGAATTTCTTGTAGGTATGGCGCACTTTGTACTGCGCATAGAGCGCCAGGATCATGGGCGGGATGAGCAGGATGAAGGTGGAGTCGAAGGCAAAGGGCATCAAGGTGCGATCTCCTCGTGTGATGATCAGTGGCAGGCCGCGATGCGGCACGCAGCGTCCGGGACCCAATAAATATACTAATCGACCCTTATTGGTAAAGTCCCTTGGCGAAACTGAAAAGGCCGCAGGGCGCGCGGGGCGCCCTGCGGCCGGGAAACCAATGGTCCGGGGCTTACTCCGCTTTTACCGAAATCTTGCGGGCCAGGGCTTCCTTGACCTTGGGCAGCCGCAGCTGCAGCACGCCGTTTTTCAGGTTGGCCACGATGCCGTTCCGGTCGATGCTGTCGGCCAGGACAAAGCGGCGTTCATAATCGCCCTCCCCGTACTCGTTATAGATCAGGCGGTAGTTGGTCGGCACGGTGGTGGCAACAGTGCCGCGGATGGTCAATTCGCGATTCTCCAGGGTGATGTCCAGCGATTCCTCGCTGACCCCAGGGAGTTCGGCCACCACCACGATCTCTTCCGGGGTTTCGTACACATCGGCCCGTGGAGAGAAGACCCGCCGCGTGTTGGCGCGTTCGGCAGTGGGCGGGGCAGCGGGTGTTTTGGTCTCAAGTTCCTGGGTCTGGGTGCTCATGGTCTAGTTCTCCTGGGAGATATTTTAGTTGGTGTGAATGGCGATCTTCTGGGGGCGGTGCGCTTCGGCGCGCGGCAGGGCAATGGAGAGCACGCCGTGTTTGAATTTGGCCTCGACCGCAGCGCTTTCGACTTCGAAAGGCAGGGCCAGCGAACGGGTGAACTTGCCATACCAGCGCTCGCGGCGGTGATGGGCCTCCCCTTCCTTGGGTTCGGGGGCGGAGCGTTCGCCGCGCAGAGTCAGGACGTTCTGGACCACCGAAACCTCGATGTCGCCGGGGGCGAAACCGGGCAGTTCGACCACGGCGATGGCGCCCTCGCCGTGGTGCCAAAGATTCACGGCCGGGTATTCGTCAGCCGGCTGCCAGACCCCCTCGAAGAGCCGGTCGAAATCCTGCCGGAGTCGTTGCAGCCCACCGGAGGGGGTGCTCAAAGTATGGGGGTTGACGCTGGAGAAATAAGGCCTGGCAAACATGACTTCCCTCCTTGGGGTTGAGATGGTTTTCGCAGCTTGTGTCTGCTCGCCCCCCAGGAACGCAATCGGTATGCCAGCCTGGCTGGAGTCTGCGGCTTGGCGATCTATAAGTAATTGTCTTGGTGCAGGATAAAAATATTTTCCGATGGGATGCGGCACGGTACGAGCACCCGTGGCCAGCGCGGCCCTGCCATTTTAGCAAGGCGTGTTTCCTGGCGATGGCAGCGACACTGCACTTTTGACAGACCTAAGTGGCAGGCGGCAGATTTGAGGTTCCGCCCACTCGGGGTTTGCCGTATAATTGAGACACAAATTGAGACCCAAGCGGCATCATGACCGAAAGGAAGACCATGTACGACGGGACACCGGCTCTAGACCTGGGCGATCCTGGAAAATGGCACCACAACTTACCTACCTCCATGCTCTATGAGGAGATCGTCAAGCGCGGCGAGGGGACCATCGCCCATCTGGGGCCCGTGGTGGTGCATACCGGCAAGTACACCGGTCGCTCTCCAGGAGACAAGTTTGTCGTTCGGGAGCCTGGCTCGGAAAAAGCGGTCTGGTGGGGCAAGGTCAACAACCCGATGGCCCCCGCGCATTTCCAGGCCCTGCTGGAGCGGGTGGAGGAGTACCTGCGCGGGCGGGATATCTTTGTGCAAGACTGTTATGCCGGGGCCGATCCGCAGTGCCGGGTCCCTCTGCGGGTCTTCACTGAGCGGGCCTGGCACAGTCTTTTTGCCCGCAACATGTTCATCCGCGAAATGGATTCCGAGCACCTGGCCCGTTTCGCCCCCGACTGGCAGTTGATCTACGCTCCGGGGTTTGCGGCAGCGCCCGAGCGCGATCACACCCGCTCCGAGGTTTTTGTGGTGATCCACCTGGCGCGCCGGCTTATCCTCGTCGGTGGGACCAGTTACGCCGGCGAGATGAAGAAGGCGGTATTCACGGTGCTCAACTATCTCTACCCCACCCAGGGGATGGTGAGCATGCACTGCTCGGCCAACAAGAACAGCCGCGGCGAGACGGCGCTCTTCTTCGGGCTGTCGGGGACCGGCAAGACCACTCTGTCGGCCAATGCCAACTACATGCTGATCGGCGACGATGAACACGGCTGGAACGATCGGGGAGTCTTCAATTTCGAGGGGGGCTGCTACGCCAAAGCCATCCGCCTCAATGCCCAGGCCGAACCCGAGATCTACGCCGCCGTGCACCGCTTTGGCGCGGTGCTAGAAAATGTGGTCATCGACCCCCATACCCGGCGGGTGGACCTGGACGACGACCGTTTCACCGAGAACACCCGGGCCTCCTATCCGCTCAATTATATTCCCAACGCTTCCTTTGAAGGGTTGGGCAGCCACCCCACCAATATCATCATGCTCACCTGCGACGCCTTTGGGGTGTTGCCGCCGGTGGCCCGCCTCAGCCCCGAGCAGGCCATGTACCACTTTATCTCCGGGTATACGGCCAAGGTGGCCGGCACCGAGCGCGGGGTGGCCCAGCCCACCGCCACCTTCTCCCCCTGCTTCGGCGCGCCCTTCCTGGTGTTACATCCCACTCACTACGCCCGCCTCCTGGGCGAACGTATCCGCCGGCACCAGGTCCGCTGCTGGCTGGTCAACACCGGCTGGAACGGGGGGCCGTACGGGGAGGGCAAACGCATCCGTATCGACTATACGCGGGCCATCGTGGCCGCCATCCTCGACCGCCGGCTGGAGAAGGTGGCCCGCGTCCAACACGCCCTCTTCGGGTTGGAGATGCCGGTGGAATGCCCAGGGGTCCCCAGGGAGGTGCTCGAACCGCGCGCCGCCTGGAAGGACCCGGCTGCGTACGACATCAAGGCCCGGCATCTGGTGGGGCTCTTCAACGAGCACTTCGCCGAGTACGAGGCCCTGGTCCCGGATCTGCGCGCCGTGGCACCCAGCGCCGGGTGAGGGCATGGGCGCAGCGGCTAGGTGATGCGCCGTGTACCAGCAGCTGATCTAACCGCCGACATCGATTCGAATTTAAGCGCCTGGGGCAATTCCCAGGCGCTTTTTTTATGCCCACTACCGGGGGTGGCACCCCCTTTGCAATAGGAGAAGACAGCGCGATGTAAAACCCGACCATCACGCACTTCGCGGCGCCGCGAAAAAGTCACAGAAAAACGCATTCCAGGAGTCTACCCGATGCGTGCCAACGACTTTTTCGCCGGTGCCCTGCTGTGTGTTCTCGCCAGTGTTTCGAGGGCAGATACCCAGGCAGTACCCTTCCGCTGCGCCGGTGACGAACTGGCGAAAATTCCTCCCACGGTGGCGGCAAAATCACTCGCTTTTGATGTTCCTTTGCCCGCCCGAGGCCGGCTGAAGGCCCTGGTGGTCTTTGCCCGGTTCAGGGACGAAATCCCAACACCAGTTCCGGATTTTGCCGCTGATCTCTTCGCCCCAGATCGTCCCGGCAGTTTCGCGCACTTCTACTACGCCATGTCTGCGGGCCAGTTGCAGGTGGAGGGTGTGGTGTTGCCCAGGCGCTATGTCTCACTAAAGCCGGCCTCAGCCTATCTGACCAGCGCGGCGGGGAAGCTGGGCGGTTATGGGGGTTTTGTGGAGGAAATCCTCAAAAAAGTGGATGCGGACACGGATCTGAGTCTCTTCGACAACGACGGCCCGGACGGCCTGCCCAACTCCGGGGACGACGACGGCTGGGTGGACTATATCTTCGTCGTTCTTCAATCCATTCCGCGCGACTTCATCAAGGGAGACGCCAGTGGCATCGCCGGCTTAGGGATGGGCCAGGCCTATTGCTCTGCGGATCTCTCTTCAGGTGGGAAAGAGGTCTGCGTGGACAACGACCGATACCACGGAGCGCTGGTGCAGCAGGGCAACTTCTCTCAGACCACGGGGCTCATGGCGCACGAATTCGGCCACAGCCTGGGTCTGCCCGACCTCTATGATCCCTTCTATGCAGATCCAGAGGAAGACAGCGCCGGGGTGGGCCGATGGTGCCTGATGGGCTGGGGAGCGCAGGGCTGGAAGGGCGACGACGGCCCGGTGCCCTTGAGCGCCTGGTGCCTGGAGCAATTGGGCTGGATCGGTCTGGACAACCGCCGGCTGGTGGAGGTGCGCACGGACACCAGTGGTTTGGTCGTCGCTCCGCGTTACCAGCAGGGAGTGGTCTGCAAGATCCCGCTGCGGACCACTTTTCTTTCGGGGGTAGTTTATATCGAGGAGTACCTGCTGCTGGAGTACCGGGTGCGCAGTGCCTCCTACTACGACCGCCACCTGCCCGGGGAGGGCCTGCTCCTGTGGCAGGTGCGGCCGCACACGCCCTATAATGGCCAGGAGGAGCGCAAACGGGTGGACCTGATATGCGCCGATGGGCTGTACGCAGATGCGGGTTACCCCCTGGGGCAGGTCACCGATCCCGGAAAGGGGCGCGATAACCTGGATTTCTGGGCCCACGATGAAGGATATGGCGCAAGACACGGAGGCAACCAGGGAGATGCCACCGACCCTTTCGACGGGGTGAGGTTCACTCGCTTCGATCTGGGTTCCAATCCTTCTGTGGATGCAGGAGGTATGCTGCCGGCTGCCAGCACCGGCCTCTCACTGAAGATCCAGCGCCAGGGAGGGGATATGGGTGTGGACGTGGTGTTGCCCCGCTGGGCTGGCGTTATCCGAGAGGAGGTGCGCTGGGTGGGCCAGGTGTTGGTGGACGGCGACCTGGAGATCGCCCCCGAAGGCCGGCTGATCCTCTGTGCTGGGACCACCGTGCTCATCGCCGGCTCGGACCGGCTGGCCAGTGGCGCTGATCCGGCGCACTGCGAATTCCGCGTCCGAGGAGGGCTGGAGATCTATACGGGCCGGCTGCTCTATTACAACGGAACAGCCAATGAAGTCGTCGCCCCGGCCCCGGTGATCTTTGAATGCCTGGTCCCCGGAGAACAGTGGCAGGGGATCGCGGTGGCAGATTCCGCCCGCACCCTTTTGCCAGAGGGGCGCCTGGTGCTCCGCGATGCAGAGTATGGCCTGCTCATGCCAGGCAAGGAGGCGGAGTTCGCCTTGCGAGCTACCGCGGTACAGGCAGAGACCTCGGGCAGAACCGCAGCTTTCAGTCTCTCGTCGAACTATCCCAATCCCTTCAACAGCAGCACAACGATCCGTTATTCTCTGCCAGCCAGCGGGGAGGTGGAGTTGGGGGTTTACAATCTGGCCGGGCAGAGGATGGCTACCTTGGTACAGGGGATGCGGGAAGACGGGGCGCAGGTGGTGAATTGGGACGGGCGGGATGAGCGGGGAAAGGCTCTGGCCAGCGGGACCTATTTCTACTGCCTAAAAGCCGGGGCACAGATAGAAACGCGCAAGCTGCTCTTGCTCAGGTGAGAGATGCTATTTCAGCAGGACGGCGGCCATGGTGGAGAGCCAACTGGTCAGCAGCAGACCGATCAGCAGGTGGAATTTGGTGTCCAGTCTGGCATCGAGTGCGTCGAGTCTGCGGCTCAGCCGGTTGTCGAGAGCTCCGAGTCCATTGTCCAGCTTGGCGCTGAACTTGGTATCGAGGGCATCTATTTTGGTGTCCAGCTTGGCATCGAGGGCGTCGAACTTGGAATCCAGCTTGGCATCTAGATCGCGCACGTCCTCCTCGACCAGGCTCATGCGCCGGTCGAGCTGCAGGAGGACGTCGCGGGTGGTCAGTTCGGCAAGGGGTTGTTCAGCGGTCATGGGCGTCAGCTCTTTCAGGTATTGAGGGAAATATAAGCAAAGGCCGGGCCATGACCAATACACCGGGAGCAAGGGGCGGGGATCGAGAAGGGCTGTTTCGCCGAGCACCCACGGGTGTAGTATTCTCTCCTGTCCAAAACCTGTTAAACTACACCCGCAGGTCCGGGGGGGAGTTCGCGTCGGTGGATCTCAATGCAGTGGTGGACAGCACCCTGGCGCTCTTGCAGTCTCACCTGGGGCAGGCCGGGATCGCGGTGCGGGTGGAGAAAGGGGTGTTACCTGCGATCGAGGGGAACTTCAACGAGTTGTGCACAGTGCTGACCAATTTGCTGATGAACGCCCGGGATGCGCTGGCGACGGAGGGAAATCAGGGGATCATAGGGATCACTACGGCGAAGGTCGGCGGGGAAGTAATGCTGCGGGTGCGGGACAATGGTCCTGGCATCCCCGCCGAACTCAAGGAGCGGATCTTCGATCCCTTCTACACCACCAAACCAGTGGGCAGTGGCACCGGGTTGGGGCTATCCATTGTGCAGGGGATCGTGCGGCGCCACCAGGGGCGGATCGAGGTGGAGTCTGAGGAAGGGGGAGGGGTGACTTTTGCGGTGTACCTGCCTACATTGGAAAAGAGAAGTCAGACAGAAGGAGGAACTTGATGAAATTCATCGTCGCCGTGGACTGCGAGGGGGTGGCCGGGGTGGTGGGTGCGCCGGGGGGCTCGCTCAACGAATCGCGCGATCTCGATTTTGCCCGGCTGCAGGCCACCCGCGAGGCGGATGCGGCGGCGCGCGGATTCTTTGCGGCCGGCGCTACCCAGGTGATCGTCTGGGACAATCACGGGGGCAGCCTCAACCTGCACTACGACCAGTTGGACGAGCGCTGCGACATTGCCCTGGGGGTGGGTTTTCCGCATCGCTGGCCGGGGCTCGACAAAGACTTTGCGGGAGTGGCGCTCATCGGGTACCACGCCATGGACAATACCGTGGACGGGGTGATCTGCCACAGCTTCAGCTCGGCCTCTTATCAGTATATGAAGATCAACGGCCGGGAGGTGGGGGAGATGGGCATCGACGGGGCCATGGCCGGCCGCCTGGGGGTGCCGGTGGTGCTGGTGGCCAGCGACGACAAGGGCGTGGCCGAGGCTCAGGCCTTTTTCCCCTGGGCCGAGACGGTGGCCACCAAGCAGGGCTTGGGCTGGAACGGGGCGCTGAGCAAACATCCGCGCTGGGCAGTGGCCCAGATCTGCGCGGCGGCGCAACAGGCAGCGGGCCGGCGGGCAGAGATGAAACCTTTCCAGTTCGTCGAGCCGCTGACCTTCGAGATTCGCTACAAACGCATCGAGGCGGCGCAGACGGCCAGCCGGGGCTACAAGCGCGGGGAGCGGCTCGATCCGTACACGGTGTGTTGGCAACTGGAGCGCCTGGAGGACTATTTCTGATGAAAATCACCCGTATGGAAATCCTCGCCGCAGAGCAGGGGCGGATCATTGTATTTGTGAAATTGCACACCGATGAAGGCATCGTCGGGTTTGGCGAGCCTTCTTGCGTGGGCAAGGAGCAGGCGGTGATGGGGGCCCTGCGCGATCTGGAGGGCTATCTCATCGGCGCCGATCCTTTCCAGATCGAGCGGCTGTGGGGGTACATGTACCGCACGGTGATCTGGCGGGGTGGGCCGGTGCTGATGGCGGCCCTCAGTGGGGTGGAGCACGCCCTGTGGGATATCAAGGCCAAGGCGTTGGGCTTGCCGGTCTGGGAACTGCTGGGCGGCCGGGTACGCGACCGGGTGGAGGTGTACGCCTGGATTCACGGGGATACCCCCGAGAGTTATGCCCAGGATGCGCTCCGGCGGCTGGAGGAGGGGTTCCGCACCGTCAAGTTCACCCCCTTCGAGTTTACGGGGCTAGGGTATAACTTGGCGGCGGGCCGGCGGGCCGAGGCGCGGGTGCGGGCAGTGCGCGAGGCCGTGGGTGACGAGGTGGGCATCGCCATCGACGGCCACGGGGTGCTCAATCCGGTCAACGCGGTGGAGATGGGCAAACGCATCGAGCCGTACGGCATCCTCTTCTACGAGGAGCCCATCCTGCCCGAACACAGCGACGCCCTGGCCGAGGTGCGGCGGCAGTGCCGTATCCCGGTAGCCACTGGCGAGCGGCTCTTTGGCCGGCACGCCTTTCGCGAGTTGCTGGTCAAGCAGGCGGTGGACGTGATCCAGGCGGATGTGGGCAACGCCGGGGGCATCCTCGAGGTGTACAAGATCGCGGCCATGGCCGAAGCCTTCTACGTCAGCATGGCGCCCCACAACCCGTGGAGCCCGCTGACCACGGCCATCTCGCTGCACCTGGACGCAGTGGTGCAGAACTTCCTCATCCAGGAACTCCCAACTGCCGGTTCCCACCCGGACCGGGGACGGCTGCTCAAGCAGCAGATCGAAAAACCCAAGGAGGGGTATCTGGAAATCCCCTCGGGTCCGGGGTGGGGGGTGGAACTGGACGAGGACTATATCCGCAGCATCCAGTGGCAACCCGGCGCCCCGCCGCGCCAACCCTGGATTCCGTTGCGGCCGGACGGCGGACTGGTCCATACCTGAGTTAAGAAGATGAAAGCGGGCGCGGTGCTGCTGCTCAGCGGCGGCATGGATTCGGCTACCTGCCTGTGGTGGATGTGCAAAAACCTGGGCGGCCCCATCCACGCCCTGAGCATCGACTACGGGCAGCGTCACCGGGTGGAACTGGAGAGTGCCGCGCACCTGGCCGGGCGAGCCGGGGTCCCCCACAAGGTGGTGGGCCTGGACCTGGCAGCCATCGGGGGCAGCCCGCTCACCGATGCCGCGCTGGTGATGCCGGCAGCGCGGGAAGACCGGCAACTGGCCACGGTGGTCCCCTTCCGCAATCTGTTCTTCGCTTCCCTGGCCGCTGCCTGGGCCGAGACCCTGGGGCTGGCCGAGGTGTACCTGGCTCCGGTCAAGGACGACTATCGCTCCTATCGCGACTGCCGCCGGCCCTTCTACGACAGTCTGGAGCAGACCCTGGGCCTGGGTGCCACCCGCGAACAGGGCTTCGCCATCCACACCCCCTTTGTGGATAAGTGGAAGACCGAGGTGGTGAGGTTGGGGCTGGAACTGGGGGTGCCCTACGGATTGACTCACACCTGTTACGAAGGGAAGAGGCCGGCCTGCGGGCAATGCGACGCCTGCGCCGAGCGCCTGGCCGCCTTTGCGGCCAACGGGGTGCCCGACCCGCTGGCGTACGCAGTTCAGCCCTGAGTCCTTAGCGCCGCACCACCAGCAGGACCCCGGCTCTGCACGGGTGGACAGGTTTCGAGCTAGGCCCCTAAGATCCGTATATCCCCGGCCCTTGCCAATGGGCCTGCTTGACGCTGGTCTCGGCAGCGGTGATTTTGTAGGGGTGCCTGGCCATGCGCCCCTACTATGCAAACCCAAACTGTTTCCCTCCAGGAAGAAATCCCCGACGAAGCACCCGCGCGTCTGCCCCAGTGGCGCGCCGATGGGCAAATGCTGCAGGTCAACGAGATCTTCTACTCTATCGAGGGCGAGGGCGGCCGGGTCGGCCAGCCCACCACCTTTGTGCGTCTGGCCAAGTGCAACCTGCGCTGCCGCTTCTGCGACACCGAATTTGACAGCTTCACCGAGATGGATCTGGACAGCATCCACGCCGAGGTGGGGCGTCACAGTGCGGCCTGGGTCTGTTTCACCGGGGGCGAACCCCTGGGCCAGAACCTCGCACCCCTGGCCCGCCGCCTCAAGGAAGCTGGCTACCACCTCCATATCGAGACCAATGGCACCCTCTCGCCCGACCCGCGCCTCTTCGAGCTGATCGAACACTGGACGGTCTCGCCCAAGCGCTATCCGGTGGTCGAGGGCTTCGGGCGCATCACCGAGTTGAAATATGTGGTGGGGAAGTCCTTTCGCGAAGACCGGGTGCAGGAGGAGTTGGCCGGGCAGATCTACCTGCAGCCCGAGTCCTCGGAGCCGCGCCACGTGCAGAAGGCCCTGGAGGTGCTGGGCCGGCATCCGCACTGGCGGCTCTCTTGCCGCGTCCATAAAATCCTCGGCCTTCCCTAGAAGGAACAGCCCGTGAAGATTACCCGCGTCGAAGCGATACACCTGCGCCTGCCCCAGGTGAAGGACGTGGCCGACGGCACCCAGGATTGCCTGCTGGTGCGTCTGCACACTGACGAGGGGCTGTGTGGGCTGGGCGAGGTGGTCTCCTGCTCCTACGTGGCCCGCGCCGTGATCGAAGCCCCGCGCTCGGCGCCTTTCCGGCATGGGCTGGGGGCTATCCTCACGGGTCTTGACCCCTTTGATCTGGAGGGCATCGAGGCGGCCCTGTTACACGGCACCGGCTGGTACGGGCCGGGTGGGGTGACCCGCCACGCGATGAGCGGGGTGGACATGGCCCTGTGGGATTTGCGCGGCCAGGCCCAGGGCCAGCCAGTGCGCCGGCTCTTGCGCCCCGATGCGGTGGACCGCGTCCCCTGCTATGCCAGTGTATTGTGGCCCGATGATCCGGCTCAGGTGCGCGAATCGGCAAAAGGATTTCTGGAGCAAGGATACCGGGCGGTGAAGTACGGGTGGGGGCCGATGGGCAAGGACGCCGGGCTGGACGAGGAGTTGGTGGCCGCGGCCCGCCAGGCCCTGGGGCCGCAGGTGGAGTTGATGGTGGACGCGGGCCGGGTCTGGGACACGGATACCGCCCTGGCCCGGGCCGAGGCTTTTGCCCGCTACCAGATCGCGTGGCTGGAGGAGCCGCTGCACCCCTACGACTACGCGGGGTACGCCCGGCTGGCGGCCGCCTCGCCGGTGCCCATCGCCGGGGGGGAGTTTCTCACCCTGCTGGAGGAATACGAGCGGCTGCTAAGCGAGGGCGGCATCCAGGTGGTGCAGCCCGATCTGGGGCGGGTGGGCGGTATCAGTTGGGGGCAGCGGTTGGCGGCTCTGGCGGGCCGGCACAGATGCCGGCCGGTGCCCCACGCCTACGGCACCGGGGTGCTGCTGGCCGCCTCAGCCCAGTGGGCCGCCGCCCTGGAGCAGCCGTTGACCGAATACACCCGCGCCCCTTCGCCCCTGGCCCGCGATCTGGTGCGGCATACCCTGCGTTTTGAGGGAGGTGTGTTGCACCTGGGCGACGCGCCGGGTCTGGGGGTGGAGTTGGACGAAAACGTCGTGGCAAAATACCGCGTAACCTAGGAGGAACCATGCCCTCAGTGAAGGAGATCTACAAGTTCGACGAGCTGACCTGGCCCGAAATCAATGAGGCCGTGACCATGGGCAAGATCCCCATCCTGCCCACCGGCTCAGTGGAACAGCACGGGCCCCATCTGGCCCTCAATGTCGATCACCTGTGCGCCAACGCCGTGGCCAGTGAGGCGGCCAGGCGCCGGCCCGAGTTGAGCCTGGTGATGCCGCCGGTGACCTACGGATACGTGCATCACGTGATGGACTTCCCCGGCTCGATCAACATCCATTATGAACACTTCATCCAGTACACGCTCGATATCTGCAAGAGCCTGGCGTACCACGGCTTCAAGAAGATGATCCTCATCAACGGCCACGGCTCCAACCACAACCTGGTGGACATGGTGGCCCGCCGGGTGATCGTGGAGACCGACGCCAGTTGTGTGTTCTGCAGTTGGTGGCAACTGCTCCAGGTGAACCCGGGCTTCGACAAGCAGTGGCGCGAAAGCGTCTATCCGGGGGGCTGCTCGCACGCCTGCGAGTTGGAGACCTCGATGTTGCTCCACCTGGCCCCCCAGCACGTGCGCCAGGACCGCATCAAGAGCGAGCTGGCCAAGAGCAACAAGCTGGGCTCCAAATTCATCTGGGGCGATCTTTTCGGCAAAGGGGCGATGGGCCTGATCGAGTGGACCAGTCAGTACAGCGACACCGGGGTGATCGGCGAGGCGGAGAAGGCCACGGCTGAGAAAGGAAGGATCGTCTTCGAGGAAGCCAGCGCCAACCTGGCGCAGTTCATCGGCGAGTACCACGCCCAAAAGATCGAGCCGCGCCAGCGCCATCAGGCCCAGCCGCCCACCTTCCCGCTCTCGTTTCCAACCGATTGACAAGGGCGGAGAAGTCGTATAGATTGCGCGCAGAAAACGAATGAAGGAGTTATGAGCGAAATCCCTCCCCCCCGTCAGGGCAACAGCTTCCACAGCTACTTTCTGCTCCTGCTCTTGAGCGGGGTAGCGGTGGTGGTCTTCAACATGGTGAAGGTCTTCCTGGTGCCGGTGATGCTGGCCGCCGTCTTCGCCGGGATCTTCTATCCGCTCTACCGCTGGCTCTTGGCCCGCACCGGCCAGCGCGAGAACCTCAGCGCCTTGATCTGCTGCGTCCTGCTGCTGGCCTGCCTAGTGACCCCGGTGTACCTGCTCGCCAACCTGGTGGCCCGCGAGGCAGGCGACTTCTATCGGACCGTGGAGGACTGGCTGGTGCCGTTGGTCCAACAAGACTCCACCCTACTAAAGGCCGAGTTCCAGAAACTGCCCTGGTACCAGGCCCTCGAATATTTCCACATCGACTGGGAGGAGACCCTGCTCAAGGGCGCCAAAAGCGCAGGCAGCGCCATGGCCACGGCGATCAACAAGACCACCGAAGGCACGGTGCAACTCCTGACCAGTCTGGTGGTCACCTTCTTCACCATGTTCTACTTCTTTCGCGACGGGGAGCGGCTGGTGGTGCGGCTCAAATACCTCAGCCCCCTCGACGAGCGGTACGAGGCGGCCCTCATCGACCGCTTTGTCGCCGTCTCCCGCGCCACGGTCAAGGGCACCCTGCTCATCGGCCTGACCCAGGGCGTGCTGGGCGGACTCCTCTTGTGGGCCTTCGCTTTCCCCTCGCCCATCCTCTGGGGCATGGTGATGGTGGTGGCCTCCATCCTGCCGCTGCTGGGGGCCGGCATGGTGCTCTACCCGGCGGCCCTCTTCTCCCTGGTCACCGGGGACTACGCGACCGGCATCGCCATCATCGCCATCACCGCGGTGGTCATCTCCAGCATCGACAATGTGCTGCGCCCCTGGTTGGTGGGCCGCGAGACCGGCCTGCACGATCTGATCATCTTCTTCTCTACCTTGGGGGGCATCGGCATGTTTGGGGTGATGGGCTTCATCCTGGGCCCCATCCTGGCCGCCCTCTTCCTGACCATCCTCGACTTCTACGCCATCGAGTTCAAGGATCAGCTGGATCCCGGGGAGCCTAGATCGTCCTGAAGATCGCGGAGAAAAGACGAGGCGCGTTTCAGGGTCCTGGTGAGGGCGGAGTGTTGACCCAGCCGAACTGGGCCAGGGCAGCCAGCAGGGCCGGGTCGTCGGCGGCGAGGGGCGGCAGATAGGGGCCGAGGTATTCCCGCTCCCACCAGCCCGGCTGGCCGGGTCGGGCAAAGCGGTACTCGTAGCGTTCGGCGCGGATGAAATGCGGGGGCTGCGCTGCAAAGGGATTGTTCCCCAGCAGACTCAGGGCGCCCTGGTCGCCGGTGAGCAGCAGATAGACATAATGGATCAGCCAGGGCTGGTGCCGGTAGTCGGACATGGCGGCAAACCACAGCTGCCAATCCAGTTTATAGTGGTAGGGCGAAACCAGGGGTGGTCGGCGCTCTGGGTCGCCGGGTTTGCCCTTGAACTCATAGGGCAGCCAGCGGGTCGAGTCGGTGATCACTGAGTCGACCGTGCCTTCGAGGATGATTTCCGGCCGATGCTGGCCCACGCTGCCAAAAGCCCCGTAGGTGTTGACCAGGTGGAGCGGGTCGAAGGAGGCGTTCATCGCCTGGCGCGGGGAGAGCAGGTTGAGGACCGGGCCGATGCTCAGGTACAGGATCAGGATCACCAGACCATTGAGGAGGGCCCGCCGCAGGCGGCCCTCTTCTTTTATTTGGCAAGGGGCGGGCATCCAGCTGCGGGGGAGGAGTTGGGCCAGCGCCGCGTCGTCGAAACAGGCGATACACAGGACGATGCTCAGATAGTTGAGCCAGGAGAGATTGCCGCTGAGGATCAGGCTGGCCTGAAAGACGATGGTCAAGAGGCCGGCGGCGTGCCTGAGCCGGCGCGGCCCAAAGAAGAACCAGGGAACGACCAGTTCGACCAGGTGGTTGAAGAGCACGCTCCCCTGGTGGAACCAGACGGGCAGTTGGTGGAAATACGAGCTCAGCGGATTGGGCAGCGGCTGGGTCTGGTAGTGGAAGATCAGGCAGCTCAGGTCCCACCAACAGGGGTCGCCGCGCAGCTTGATCAGGCCGGCCCCCAGCATCAGGCGGAAGAGCACCCACCGGAAGAGCCAGACAAGGGCTTTGGCGGGTGGCACCCGGGCGCGCCAGAGTGGGCAGAGGAAGAGGGCGAGAAAGCCGGTCTCCAGCAGGAGGATTTCCCAGCCGAAGGAATAGAAGAGCTGGCCCACGTGGCAGCAGGATAAATAGATTGCCCACAGCGAGAGCAGCAGCGGGACATTGGCCACCCCGCACAGCAGCAGCAGGCTCAGCCCCAGCCCCAGCCAGGCCAGGCCCAGCATGAAGGCGTCGCTGCAGTCCAGCCACATCAGGGTGGGCAGATTCAGCCAGGAGGGCAGGCCGGGCCCGTACTCTTGGGCCACCTGCTCCAGGAACAAGGGCACCGGCAGGATGCCGTGGCTGCCGACCAGGGGGATGAACTGCTGAGTGAGGATGAGAAAGGCGACGGTGTAGATCAGCCCCAGGCCGCGCAACAGGAAGGCACGGGTCAGCCAGTAGGAGCTGTGGGCGGGCTCCACGGTGCCGAGCAGGAGACGCAGGCGGGGCAGCTTGTCCTTCAGGGTCATATAGATGAAGATATCTACCGGGACGGCGCAAGTTCAACCGCAATTTCAGGAGGCCAGGCCATGGAAAAAGGTATTACCCTGACCCGCTTCATCATCGAGCAGCACCGCCGGAACCCCGATCTGGAGTTTACCGAGTTGCTGGCCGAGTTGACTGTGGCCGGCAAGATCATCGCCCGCGAGGTGAACAAGGCCGGGCTGGCCGTGACCATGGGGCTGACCGGGCGGACCAATGTACACGGTGAGGAGGTGCAGAAGCTGGACGAGTTCGCCAATGCCACCATCATCAAGACCACCGACCACACCGGGCACCTGGCGGGCATGGCTTCTGAGGAGATGGAGGATATCTACCACATCCCCGACAAACACCCGCGCGGCGACTATATCCTGGTCTTCGACCCGGTGGACGGCTCCTCGAACATCGATGTCAATGTCAACATCGGCACCATCTTCTCCATCTACCGCCGCAAGAGCAGCGGGTCACACGCCATTCTAGAGGACTTCCTGCGTCCTGGCCGCGAGCAGGTCTGCGCCGGGTACATCATCTACGGGTCGAGCACCATGCTGGTCTACACCTCCGGCCAGGGCGTACACGGCTTCACGCTCGACCCGACCATCGGGGAGTTCCTGCTCTCGCAGGAAAATATCACCATCCCCAGGCGGAGCCGGTACTACAGCGCCAACGAGGGCAACTACCCCCGCTGGGCGCCGGAAGTACAGCAATATATGGATTATCTCAAGGAGGAGGACAAGGCTAGCGGCCGGCCCTACTCGGCCCGCTACATCGGCTCGCTGGTGGCCGACTTTCACCGGAATTTGCTCAAGGGCGGGATCTTCCTCTATCCGGGCGACGCCAAGGCCCCCCAGGGCAAGCTGCGGCTGATCTACGAGGCCTCGCCCCTGGCCTTCATCGTCGAGCAGGCCGGCGGCCGGGCTTCCACCGGGTGGCAGCCCATCCTCGACCTCCAGCCCGAAAAACTGCACCAGCGGGTGCCCCTGATCATCGGCAGCGCCGAGGACGTGGAGACGGCGGAGAGGTTTATTACTTCCTGACCATTAGCTTGGGGCGGCCCTCATTGCCGCGGTAGACCTGGACGCGGAAGCTGTCCTGGGTATAGGAACCGAAGACCCCCAGGCCGCCGTCCAGGTGGAAAAGCGGGCCCTTGTCCCCGTCGTCGCCGGACATGCCATTAAAAGCGGTGGTGAAGTAGTCGAAGTAGTTCTGGTCGGCCGCGTGTAAGACCACCTGGTATTCGCCCTCGAAACGCAGGCCCAGCCACCAGTAGTCCCCCCGCAGGGTGTCGGCCGGGATCCAGTAGTCCACCACCCGGTTGTTGGTCAAGACCTGACGCCGCTCGCGCCACTTCTTGCCCTCCGTCCAATCCTTGTTGGCGATCTTGTCCCAATCCTCCTGCTCGCGATCCCGCAGCCAGCGCATGGTATCGCCCTCGGCCCGCACCAGCGAGATGTTCTCGGAAAAATAGCTGCGCAAGGTCTCGATCTGTTGGTCCAACGCGGCCAGGGAATCGGCGCTGGCCTGACCCTGGAGGCGCTGGCGTCGGGCGATCAGGGTGTCCAGGTCGCCGGTGAGCGGGTCGGCGGTGACGGGCAGGGTGCGGACCTGGAGGGCCTCGATCCGCACCACGTACCCGGCGGCGTTGGCCGGCTTGGTCCAGCGGAATTCGCCCGGATGGGTCAGGTCCCCGAAGAGGTCGCCGAAGAGCTGGAAATAGACCAGACTGTCGGCCGAGATCTCGGTGATCCGCACCAGGTCGGGCACAGTGGTGGCGGCCTGGAGCAGATCCTGCTGGTGGCGCACCTGGAGCTGGTAGGTGCGCCCTGCTTCGATGGGCAGTTGGGCCGCTGGGAGCTGGTAGACGCCGGGTGTGGCAGGGGCCTCGTCGAGGGCAAAACGCTGGGCGCCGGTGATGATCTCCACCTGGGCGCCGCGCACCGGCACTTCGCGGCCGTCATAGAATTGTCCGGGGGGCAGGGTCTGGCGCACCACCACCTGGGGGTCCTCGCCCGGGGTGAGGTAGGCCTGGACCAGCAGGGTGGCGGGCGGATTCTCGACCTCAGTAGGGTTGCTGCAGGCAAAGGTTAACAGCGCCAGGAAGAGCGTGTATTGGGCCATGGGGTTCTCCTCCTAGAAATTGAAATCGATGCCAAAGCTGGGCAACAGGGGCAGCATGGGAATCTCCCTGCGCTTGTCGGGCTTGCGCTGCTCCGGCTTGCCGTCGCTCCAGAAGTAGTTGAAGATGTTCTTGCGGTTGGTGAGGTTGACCACTTGGAAGAAGAATTTCATGTCCCAGGAGCGAAAGTTGAACTGGCGCTCCACGCCCATGTCGAGGCGCTGGTACGAGGGCAGGCGCACGCCGTTGAGTTCCCCCTTCTCCTGCACCGGGAAACGGGTGCCCGAAGGCAGGAGTATTTCACCGCGGCCCAGGATCTGGGTGTAGGGCTGCCCCGAGGCATAGGCCAGGGCGGTGTTGAGGGTCCACTTTTTGCGGAAGCGCCAGGAGTGGATCAGGTCCACGGAGAAGCGCCGGTCGAACTTGGATTTGAAGGCTCTCTCCTTGCCCTGCGCATCCTGGTTGAGGCCGTCGATGGTGCGCTCGCTCAGGCCGGTGGAGAAGGAGAGCCAGCCGGTGTGTCGTCCTTCGCTGCGCTTGAAGAGCACGTCGAAGCCGTAGGCCCGGCCCTTTCCCCGGCGCAGGATGTCGCGGATCTCGATGGAGTCCTGCTCGTCGTAGTTGAGTTCGTACAGGCCGCCGTAGTCCTTGTAATAGGCCTCGGCGTCCACCAGGATGCCCAGCCAACGGGTCTCGGCCCCGAGGATGTAGTGGAGGGCCTCGCTGGGCTCGGCGGTGGAATCGGCCAGGGCCCAGACATTGGACAGGATCGAGATGCCCTGGAATTCGCGGGCCAGGCGGAAGATGTACTGGTGGTAGCGGCCTACCGCGCCTTTGACGAAGGTGTCCACCCCCAGTTGGTAGCGGGCGGCCAGGCGCGGGGCCACCCCCGAGTAGCTGCCGTTGGTGAAGTGGCTGAAGCGCAGGCCCGGCTGCAGGGTGAGCCGGGGGGTGGAGGTCCAGTTATCTTGTAAATAAAAGGCGTGGTGGAAGCCCTCGGTGTCGATGTTCACCCAGTTCTGGTCGGCCTCGCCAAAGCGGTACTCCATGGACATACGCTTGCTCAGAAAGCCGGCCTCCACTGCATGGCCGCTGGCCGGGAAGTAGTTGAGATCGCCCTTGAGCGACAAATCAGTGAGGCGGTTGAACTCCCTGAGTTCGACGTCTTCGGTGTTGAAGATGGTGCTGGCCTCGAAGCGGCTGCCAGTAAAGAGAAAGTTGCCAAAGAGAGCGCTGTCGAAGACATGGGTCCACTTGGAGCTGATGGTGCGGTTGCCCCAGGTCAGGTCGATGTCGAATTCGTCGAAGCGATACACCAGGGCGTCCCGGCCGCTGTAACCGGCCAGGGTGAACTGGTCGGCGTGAGAGAAGACCTGGTGGGTCTTGCCCTGCAGGTCGTAGAAATTGTAGGCGAATTTCTTGGCGTCGAGGGCGTCCTTGGCCAGCCCGATCACCGGGTCCAGGTGGGTGCGCCGACCCGAAAGCAGCCACGAGCCTTTGGCCACCGGCCCCTGGAGGGTGAGACGCGAGGCGAGCAGGCTGAGCCCGCCCTGGGCCTGGAACTCCTCCTTGTTGCCCTCGTCGGTGATGACGTTGAGCACCGCGGAGAGGCGGTCGCCGTACTTGGCCGGGTACCCTCCGCGCAACAGCTCGGTGCTCTTGGCCGCGTCGGCGGGGAAGGTGCTGAAGAGCCCAAAGAGGTGGGAGGCGTTGTACACGTCGGTGCCGTCCAGCAAGACCAGATTCTGGTCTGGGGTGCCGCCGCGCACGTAGAGCCCCACGGAAAAGTCGGAAAGGGCGCTGACGCCGGGCAGGGTCTGGATGGTGCGGATGGGGTCGGCTTCGATGGCGGCCGGCGCGGACTTGAGTTCCTTTACCTGCAAGGTGGTGCGGCCGGGGCTGATGTCGTAACTGGCGATCTCGTCCCGTTTGGCCTCGATGGTGGTGGTCTCCAGCTGGATGGATTCCTCCCGGATATTGATGTTGATCACCAGGTCCTTATCCTCCACCTGGATCTGCTTCTCGAAGCTGCGGTAGCCCACCAGCGAGGCGACCAGGGTGTGAGCGCCGGGGGGCAGCGCGGCCATGGCGTAGTAGCCGCTTTCGTTGGTGGTGGTGCCCCGGTTTTCGCCCCGCAAGTACACATTGACAAAGGGCAGGCTCTCGCCGCTGGCCTTGTCGCGCACAAAACCGCCCAGGTCAGCGGCCAGGGCGGGGGTGGTTAGCAGGAGCAGCAGGGCCAGGGTGCGGCCGGTTTTAGTCATATCTTGCTCCTAGTTCACTCCGGTGGAGCCAAAGCCCCCGGCGCCGCGCTCCGAATCGGCCAGGGATTCGGCCTCGACCAGGATCGCCCTAGCCACCGGGGCGAAAACCAGTTGGGCGATGCGTTCGCCCGGTTCGATACGCTGGGCCTCACGGGATAGATTGATCAGGATCACCCCCACCTCGCCGCGGTAGTCGGCGTCGATGGTGCCGGGGGAATTGAGCACGGTCAGGCCGCGTTTGAGCGCCAGGCCGCTGCGGGGCCGCACCTGGCCTTCGTACCCGGGGGGAATCTCCAGGCGCAGGCCGGTGGGGATCAGACTGCGCCCCCCGGCTTCGAGCATCAGGGGGGCGTCGAGGGCGGCGCGCAGATCTATGCCGGCGCTGGCGATAGTCTGGTAGGCCGGCATGGGCAAGTGAGCGGGTTTGGTGAGGCGAACCTGAATTTCCACGCTGGGGGCCTCCTAGGCGGAACGCCCGGCTCTCCACCTGTCTTGTAAGAGGCGCACATAGCCGGCGCTCAACACATAACAGGAGGTGGCGAAGAGGCCGAGGATGGCGGTGACAAAGACGATCAGGGAACGCTGGGGCTTGGCCTTCTTTTCCGGGACGCTGGCCGGGTCCAGCGCCTGCACGGTGGAGGTAGTATTGCTGGCTTCGATGAGGGCTTCGGCTTTCTGCTGCAGCAACATCTTCATCAGCGCCGTCTGCACCAACACGTCCTTCTCGATCTTGGCGTACTCCTGGGCCACCTGGGGGATGGCGCGCAGGGGCAGGAAAAGGTTCTCGTCCAGGTGCAGGCTGAGTGTGCCAGTGCTGCTCTCGCTGCTGGGGCCGTCCCTCAACAGCACTAGGGCTTGCTGGCGCAGCAAGCGCTCCTGATCCAGCTTCTGCACCTCGGGGTGATCGGTAGAGAAACCAGAGGCCAGCAGGCTCTTGCGGCTGATCTCCAACTCCATGGTGGCCATCTGCATCTCCGCAGCGGCGCGGATCACTGCCCTGGCCTGGTCTTCGAGGGAGATGGCGTTGTTGTTGGCCTGAAAGTCCTTCAGGACGCCCATGAACCCGTCGAGTTTGTTGCTCTCGCTGGCCAGCAGGCCGTCGATGAAGTCGTAGCGGTCCTGAGCCGACTCGTGCGAGAGCCTGCGATTGGTGTCGTCCAGCAGGGTCAGATAGTAATTGGCCATGTCGGCGGCCCGCTGCGGGCTCTGGTCGAAGACCGAGATCAGGATGGTACCTTCCTCGCTCTTGCCGATGATGGTCTGCTGTTTGAGGGTTTCCAGCGCCTCGGTCATCGTGTCCACCTCGTAGAGTTGCACGAGATGGAAGTGCTCGACCATCTGCCGGCGCATGGTCTCGCTTTTGAGGGTGGCGATGAAGATGTCAGCCGGGGTCCCTTTTTCGCCCAGACGCAGCGAGGGGATAGGCAGCGAGGAGAGCAGATCGGCAAAACCAAAGCCCTCCTTGTTTTCCTTGGGCGGCAGGAGTTGGACCTGGGCTTCGTACTCGTTGGGCAACAACAAACTCACGCCGGCAGCCAGCAGGCAGAGCGCGAAAGTGCCGCCCAGGATCAGACGCTTGCCGGCGCTGAGGGCGTCCAGCAGATCGAGCACATCGACTTGTTTGTCGTTCATGTACCAGGTTCCTCGGGTTAAGCCTCGCGGCGAATCAGGCAGTCGACGGGTCGCTCCTGATCGCCGCGGCAGCCACTAGATACACATCTGTTCCATGTGGGCACTTAGATGGCGCGGACCAGCAGGATCAGGGTCAGGCTCTCGGCGACAGTGCGCATGGTGGACTGGGCGAAGGCCCACCAGTTGCGGTATTCCTTTTCGGGGACCCAGATCTCGTCGCCGGCCTCGACCAGCAGATTCTTTTCGAGCTGTTCCCGCTCGCCGGTGCGGGCCCGGATCAGGCGGGCGCTGCCCTTGTTGGCGTTCCACGAGAAGCCGCCGGCCTGCTCCAGGTAGTAGGAAGCCCGATGTCCTTCCACAAAGTCGACCAGCCCCGGCTTTTTCAGCTGGCCGCTGAGGCTGATGGTGTGACGCCGCTCCGGGATAAAGACGACGTCGCCTCCTTCGAGCGGGACATTTTGGGTCTCGTCCCCCTGGTCGAAGAGGCGCTGAAAATCCACCGCCAGGCGACCTCTCTCCTCACGGCCCTTGGTCTTGAGATAGGCCTTGTCCTCGGGGGTCATGTCGGCCAGACCGCTGACTTGCTGGAGGAGCTGGAGGCGTTGGTATTCGGGGTCCTTGATGGCCCGCGCTTTGGCGCGCAGCAACCGGGCCTCGGGCAGGGAGGCGCGTTCGGTGAAACCGCCGGCCTGCCCGATGATGTCGCGCAGCCGGGTCTGGCCCAGGACGATGCGGTAGCGGCCGCGGTACTTGACCTCGCCCTGGACGTACACGGTGGGGGTCTGCTGCCAGTCGGAACGAGAGCGAATAAAGAGCATGTCCTTGGGTTGCAGCGGCACGCCGTGGAGGTCGGCGGCCCTGACCTGGCGGGCCACGTCTTCGGCGGTGATCAGCGGAATGATGTCGTTGGTGCGGCCATCGGGCCTGAAGCGCCAGATCTCGGCCACCTCCAGGGGCGCGTCGCCGCTCACCCCTCCGGCCAGAGAGAGCAGGGTGCCCACCGTGTCCCCGGGGCGGTACTCCTGTACCCCTTCCTTGTTCACCGAGCCGTAGACAAAGATGTCCTGCTGCCGGTACTGCACGTGGATCACATCACCCATCTGCACATAGGGATTGAAATGCACCTCGCCGGTGGCCCGGTACAGCTCTAGGTCTGCCCTTTCCTGGGTGCCATCGCGGTGGATGAGCTGAATGGAGCGCCGTCCCGTGGGCTGGGGTTGGATCTGGGTGGTGCGGGTGATTTTCTTGCCGGCCACGGTTTCTTCGATGTTGCCCTTCAGGTCGTCCAGGAAGCCGCCACTTCTTTCGATCAGATCGGAAACCCGGGTGTTGGGATGGGCGACGAAGCTGCCTTCGTCCACCACGGCCCCGGTCAGGTACACGGTGAAATAGCGCATACTGGTCAGGGTCAGGGTGATCTCCACCCGGGGGTACTTTTCGCGGGTCCGGCTCAGGATCTGTTCCTTCACCTGGGCGAGTTTCTGGGAGGAGACGCGGAAGCTGCCCACTGCCGGCACGATGGCGTTGCCCTCGGGGTCCACCTGCACCAGATAGGAGCGGTTCCACTCGCCCCAGATGTAGAGTTCGAACACATCCCCTGGGCCGACCAGGTAGGTGGCGGGGTCGACCTGCTGGTCCTGGCTGATGCGCAGGCGCTCCACTTCCTCCCCCTTGGGCAGGCGGGCGCGGCCGGAAAGGGCTTCCTTGCCCAGCCCCCCCATGTCCGCCCCGGGCAGCTGCAGGAGTTTTTCTTCCTCCGCCTGGCCTTGCTCGACCAGATCCTCCAGTTCGCTCTGGCTCTGGGCCAAAAGGGGCAGGGCGCTGGCCACCAGCAGGCTCAGGGCGGCCAGTAAAGGCCGGTACCTCGATGTCATACTTCCTCCTGATTTCACAGAGTGTAATACCGGTCAGCGCCGCAAAGGGTAGCCGCCCAGGAGCCAGTCGGAGGTCTTCTCCGGGGTCTCCTGGCCGGGCCGGCGCGGCGGGCGGCCGACGCTGAGATATTCGAAGCCCATCTCCTGCATCTGGCGCGGGTGGTAGAGGTTGCGGCAGTCGAGCATCTTGGGGGCCTTGAGGGCACTGTGTAACACCGCCAGGTCGATGTTGCGGAATTCGTTCCACTCGGTCATCAGCACCAGGGCATCGGCCCCTTCGGCGGCGCGGTACGGGCTCTCGCAGCAGACCAGCTGGGGAAAGAGCTGCTGGGCTTTTTCCATGGCTGCCGGGTCGTACGCCCTGACTGTGGCGCCCTCGGCCTGCAGCGCCTCGATCATCTCCAGGGCCGGGGCTTCGCGCAGGTCGTCGGTGTCGGGTTTAAAGGAGAGTCCCAGCAGACAGACGGTGCGGCCGGCGAAGGGACCCACCAATTCGCGCAGTTTGGCGATCATGCGCTGGCGCTGGTGGGCGTTGCTGGGGTTGATGGCCTGGATCAACGGCGAGTCCACCTGGCCCTTGCGGGCGATGGCGGCCAGACCGGCCACGTCCTTGGGAAAACAGCTGCCCCCGTACCCGGCCCCGGCGCTCAGGTTGCGCGGGCCGATGCGCTGGTCCAGGCCCATGCCGCGGGCCACGGCGGTGACGTCGGCCCCGTACGCCTCGCAGATGTTGGCGATCTCGTTGATGAAGGAGATCTTGGTGGCCAGCAGGGCGTTGGCGGCGTATTTGATCATTTCGGCGCTCTCCACGTCGGTGAGCACCATGGGGATGTCGTTCTGGTACAGCGGGCGGTACACGTCCACCACCGCCTCAAGCGAGCGCTGGTTGCCGGCGCCGATGACCAGGCGGTCGGGGTGCATGAAGTCGTCGATGGCCGAACCTTCGCGCAGGAATTCCGGGTTGGAGACGATGTCGAAATCGACTCCGGGTTGGGTCTGACGGATCAACTCGGCCACCTGCACGCCGGTGCCCACCGGCACGGTGCTTTTGTTGACGATGATCTTGTAGTCCTCCATGTACCGACCGATGGTGCGGGCCGCCTCAAACACATAAGACATATCCACGTCGCCGTCGGGCAGGGAAGGCGTGCCCACGGCGATAAAGATGAGTTGGGAGGCCTTGATGGCAAAGGGGATCTCGGTGGAGAAAGTGAGGCGGCCCCGGGCGGTGTTGCGGGCCATCATTTCTTCGAGGCCGGGCTCGTAGATGGGCACCTGGCCGGCCTTGAGGCGGGCGACGCGTTGGGCGTCGATATCGACGCAGGTGACGGCATTGCCAAAGTCGGACAGGCAGGCCCCGGTTACCAGACCGACGTACCCAGTCCCCATTACACAGATGGATCTCATATGGGTAGGATTCCTCGTGAATAAAAGACAGAGTATGAAATATAGGGATACCGGACCGGGGGAGGAAGTCCCCCAAGGAGCGGCGGGGGCCACGCCCCATACGTTGGGGCGTGGCATGCCCTTCCGACCTTTCTCCAGGCGCGTCCTGCCCTCTGGCTCGCTTCGCTCCGCTGCCCGGCCCCCAACCACGCGGACTTCCCTGCCCCGCCGCTCCCCGAGAAAGGTCTACAGGGTCATCCTCCCGCCGCTCAAATATCGTTGAAAGTTGGCGGTGGTGAGGGCGGCGAGTTCTTCGAGGGGGCGTTGCTTTAGGGTGGCCAGTTTTTCGGCCACGATCCGGGCGCGGGCCGGCTGGTTGGGTTGGCCGCCGATGGGCACGGGGGCGTCGGTCTCGATCAGCAGTAATTCGTCGGCGATGGCCAGGGCTACCTGCTGGGTCTGCGGGTTGTCGACCACCATGGGTCCCACCGAGACGTAGATCCCGGCGTCGTTGCACTGATGGATCAGCTTGCGGGAATGGGTGAACCAGTGGAGCTGGGCGTTGAGGCTGGTCTGTCTGGCAAAGGTTATGGCCCGCTCCATGACCTGGCGCGGGCAGCGGCGGGAATGGAGGTTGGCGGGTTTGCCGGCGGCGGCGGCCAGGGCCAACTGGCGGGCGAGGATCTCCTCCTGAAAGGTCTGCTGCTGGGGAGTGGTCGCCCATTTGTGGTCCAAACCCACCTCGCCCAGGATCTGGGCGCTGGCCAGGTGGGCAGCGAGGAATTGGAAGCCGGCTTCCACCTCCTCGGGGGTTTGCTGACTGATCCAGGCCGGGTGCAGGCCCAGGCCGGCCACCACCGCGCCGGGGTGGGCCTCGGCGAGGGCGAGCACTGCGGGCATGGAGGCAGCGCTCTCGCTGACGGCCACTACCTGGGTTACGCCTTGGGCAGCGGCCTCAGCGAGGGCAGCGGCGGGGTTGGGGAGCTGGTCGAGGTGGCAGTGGGTGTCGATGAGCATCTCAGGCGATCAGGCCGGTGGTCTCCTCAAAGCCCAGCATCAGATTGAGGCATTGTACCGCGTTGCCCGAGGCGCCTTTGCCGAGGTTGTCGAGGCGGCCCACCAGTACCAGGCCCTGGTCGGGCTTGCCAAAGGCGAAGAGTTCGATCCGGTTGGTGAAGTTGCAGCCTTCCAGGTCCAGGATGCGGCCATCGCGCAGATGGGCGGTGTTCTGGTCTGGGGGCACCGGGCAGACAAAAGGGCAGTCGCGGTAGTAGGCTTCCCACACCTCCCACACCTGTCGGGCGGTGGTGCCGGGGCGGGTGAAGTGGCTGGCCGGCAGCGGCATGCTGACCAGCATCCCGCAATAGGTGGGCGCCACCGAGGGCACGAAGAGGGGCTGTTTGGCCACCAGGCTGAACTGGTGCATCTCGGCCAAGTGTTTGTGGGCCCCGTCCAGGCCGTACAGGCAGAAGGGCAGGGCCGCATCGGCCTGGCGCTGAGGGCGGGGGGCCTGCTCGTAGGCCTCGATCATCTTGCGCCCGCCCCCCGAATAACCCGAGACGGCGTTGATGGTGTAGGCCGCCTGTCGATCGATGAGGCCGGCCCGGACCAGCGGGCGCAGTGCCAGGATGAAGCTGACCGGGTAACAGCCGCAATTGGCTACCCGGGGGGCCTGGCGGATGGCCTCCTTTTGCCGGGGACTGACCTCGGGGATACCGTAGACCCAGTCGGGGTGGACGCGGCGGGCGGTGCTGGTGTCGATGATCCGGGCGCCCGAGGGGCTGGCCAGTTCGAGGGCTTCGGCGGCGGCCTCGTCGGGCAGGCAGAGGATGGCCAGGTCGGCCTCCGCGAGAAATTCGGCCCGCACCTGGGGGTTCTTGCGCTCCTGGGGGGGGATGAGCAGCAGTTCGAGATCCTGGCGGGCTTCGAGCATCTGGCGGATGCGCAGGCCGGTGGTGCCCTCCTGGCCGTCGATGTAGATCCGGGGTCTGGTCATAATTTTTCCTGAATATTTATTCTCTTTTTTGAATAAAAATAACTTACTCGATCGCGCTGTCAAGTATATTTTTCTTGACAATTCCACATTAATTGACGTAAGATGGCCCTCGCTTCGCACTCGTCCTGTGCGCCCATCCACCGCCTGAGGGTCCGTGATTTCTGTCCCAGTACAGCGAGCAAAACCCCTGAACTACTGGAAGTACCTGGCCTTGCTGCTGGTCTGGAGCGCCGGGTGCGAGCAGGCAGATCGGCTCGTCGGGCCGGTGGAGCCGGTGGGGCCGGCCACCGTGGCGCCGGCAGCCAAGGCCCTCGCCGATTCTGGCCGCGCCCTGGCCCAAGTAGAGATCCGCAAGGTGAAGTACAGCCTGGGCCTCTTCGCCCTCAGCCCTGAGGGGCAGGCCTTTGGCGCAGCGGACAAAACTTTGTACCGTATCGTGGACCAGGGCGACAACATCGAAGCGGTACACAGCTTTGCCGATCCGATCCAGGGCCTGCACTGCCTCCCCAACGGGTACCTCTTTGTCTCCATAGACCAGGACCGTTGGGACCCGGACAAGCCCTGCAGGATCTACCGCTCTACCGATCAGGGACTCACCTTCGAGCGGGTCAAAACCCTGCGGGCCAGTTGTGCCCTGTGGTGGTCCTTTGCCTCGGACAGCCACAACAATCTCTACCTGGGGGAGTACGGGCCGCGGGACCGGGGGTTTTCCAAGAAGGTGTGGAAGTCCACCGACCTGGGCCAGACCTGGAAGGTGGTGCTCCAGATCCCGGACGTGGAGGGCACCCATATTCACCGCGTGGCCGTGGATCCGTACACCGGGGCGGTGTGGGTGACCAATGGCGACGGTCCGCACGGGGCCATGTATGTGTCCAAAGACGGTGGCCAGCACTGGAAATGGCAGCATTCCTCCCAGGCCACCAGCGTGGTCTTCACTGCGGAGGCCATTATCTGGGGAGAGGACACCTACGAAGGAGCGGTGACTCGCTACGACCGGCGGGCCGGCATCTACGAAAAGACCCTGAGTGCCAACCGGGAAGGGAATTATGGCGGGAGCGTGTACGACATGGCCAGGGGCCGCAGCGGGTTGATCTACGTTCCCATGATGAAGTACGTCGAGCAGACGCACCGGCCCTCGCTGTGGGTGGGGGATGGCCGGCGGTGGAAATTGCTGATGGACCTGGGAAGCAAGGAGGGGCGATATGGGGGCTTCTTGCAGATCAGCCCACCCGACCAGTGGGGGTATCTGTACGTGGACCGGTACAAGATCAAGGACCCGCAGTAGCCCGGGAGTGGAGATCAAGACCTGCGGCCAGGAGGGTCAGCGCAGGCTCAACTGGTAGGTTTGTTCGTCCGGGATGGCCTGGAGGCGCAGGACGCCGTCGACCATCGGAAATTCGGTCCGGCCCTCCAGGGCCGGCGCCACGTGCAGGGTCTGGCCCTTCAGCCGGGAATTGAAGCGGAATTCCAGGGTGAGGGGCTGGTCATAGACGCTGTTGTCCAGACCATCTGCCAGGACCAGAGCAAAGGTGCGCTGGCCCTTTTTCTTGGTGCCGCGCCCCAGTTGCGGGGCAAAGGCGTTGCGTTCCTTGATATACAGGGCGGCCATGTCCATATTGCCACTCCAGAAGTCGTGGCCGGCCAGGTAGTCGAGTTCCCGTTCAAAATCGTCCAAAGGAAAATAGCCCCAGCCCTCGGGGATGCCCACCGCGTGGTGCATCAGGATTACCCAGGCCTGGCGCGCGAGGGCATCGGCCAGGATGGGCTCCAACTCCTCGTAGCTGTTGACGTAGCTGGGAGACTCGCCCTGGGCCAGGACCACGGAGGGCAGGTAGTACCAGTTGGCCGGCTCCGTGGTGTCGCCCGGACAGATGCAGTATTCGTCGGGATTCACTGACATGCCCCGGGCACAGAGGAAACCAGCCTGCTGGTTGGCCAGTTGGGTCCGGGCTAGGCGGCCGGCACTGCCTGGGTAGGCGTAGGCCCTGGGCCGCAGCCCCCATTCGGTCATCAGATAAAAACAGCGCTTGAAGTCGGCCAGGGCTTCTTGGTAGCTGAGCGAGTCGTGGTTGATATGCCGGTGGCCGTGGCCAAAAAAGTGAATGCCGCGGGGGAGTAGCTGGTGCTGGATATCTTCTAGCAGGTGGCGGTTTTTGGCCCCCTGAAAGATGGAGGTCACCATCTCGATGTCCATGGTCAGGCCCCGGGCCAGCACTGCGTCGGTGGCCAGGCGGTGACCGGGATGGGTGCCGAAAGGTGCGTCGTAGGTGATGGAAACGGCGGCGCGGTGGCCATCGGGCCACTTGAGCACCTCGAGCTCAAAGAGAGGCTGCTCGTCTTCCTGGACCGCGTAGCGGAAAGGGCCCAGAGGGAGGAGTCCGTACTCCGGGGTCGCCGGGTTGAGCAGGCCGCAGCCGGCCAGCAGGAGACCGCAGAGCGTATATGACCAGCAGTATTTCATGGCCCCATTAATACGCCGCCCACAGAAGACTTGTCAAGGGTTTTTGTACCCGCTGATCAAGCAGAGGAATGCACCCATGTCTAATAAGGTCGAAGACCTGTTCACCGCCCAGGAGCGGGAGTACATCGCCGCTGCCGTCAAAGCGGCCGAGCGGCACACCTCGGGCGAGATCGTGCCCTGTATCGTCGCCCAGTGCGACGAATACGAGGAGGCGGCCTGGCGGGGGGGGGCCATTGTCGCCTTTCTGGTCTTTGCCGGCTTCTTCTGCCTAAGCGCCTTCACCCCCGTCTGGCTGCCCCTGGGCCTGGGGGCGATGGGGGCGGGGGTGGTGCTGGCCGGCGGGGCGGCCATGTTGTTGGTCCAGTGGGTGCCGGCCCTGCGGCGACTCTTGGCCGGCGAGCAGTTGATGGACCGGCGCGTCACCGGGCGGGCAATGCAGGCCTTTGTCGAAGAAGAGATTTTCGCCACCCGCGAGCGCACCGGCATCCTGATCTTTCTCAGCCTGATGGAACACGAAGTGCGGGTGCTGGGCGACACCGGCATCAACGCCCGGGTGGCCCAGGAGGAATGGGAGGGTGTGGTGCGGCTCATCACCCAGGGCATTCGTCAGGGCCGGCCGGCCCAGGGTCTTATTGAGGCTATCGCCCAGTGCGGGGTGTTGTTGGAACGCTGCGGCGTACAGCGCCGGGCCGACGATACCGACGAGCTGGGCAATGCCCCGCGCACCGGGGGGGAGGGCGAGGCATGAAAACGCTGCTGGCGCTGGTTCTATGCCTCCTGCCTTTGGCAGCCCCGGCCCTGGAGGTCCCGCCCCTGAAGGGCCGGGTCAACGACTATGCCGGCCTGCTCTCGCCGGGCAGCGCGGCGCTGCTGGAAGGCCTGCTCAAGACCCACGAGGATTCCACCACCAATCAAGTGGCCCTGCTCACCATCTCCTCGTTGGAGGGCGAGGATCTAGAGGGGTTTTCGATGCGGGTGGTGGAGCAGTGGAAATTGGGGCGGGCCAAAAAGGACAACGGCGTGTTGCTCCTGGTGGCCCGCGACGACCGGGAGGTGCGCATCGAGGTGGGCGGCGGCCTGGAGGGCATGTTGCCCGATATCACCTGCGGCCGCATCATCCGCAACGAGATCGTGCCCCGCTTTCGCGAGGGGGATTACGAGGGGGGCATCCTGCGCGGGGCTGGGGCGATCCTGGCGGCCATCGGCGGCGTCTACCCAGCCGAGGCGCCGGCAGGGGAAGGCGAGTCCGCTGCCAGCGGCTGGGGTGCTATGTGGTGGTTGGTAGTGGTCGGCCTGGTAGTTTTTGCCAAGCTGGTGAAATCCGCCCTCTTCACGCCCGGCCTGGCTGGCTGGTTGGTCTATCTGATTCTGGTGCCGGTGTGGGTGATAGTAGGGGTGGGGGTGGCCATCTTCGCGGGTGATCTGGTTGGCTTGGGCCTGACCGGCCTGCTGATAGTCGGCCTGGGAGCGCTGCGCCTGATCTTCTCCCTTACCGGGCTGGGTCGCCGGTTCGGCCGATCTAGGGGTGCGGGCCGGCGCGGTGGCCTGGGCCCGATCTTCTGGGGTGCCCTGGCAAGTGGGAGTGGTCGGAGATCAGGCGGATTCTCGGGTGGATTTTCGGGCGGCGGCGGCAGTTTCTCGGGCGGCGGGGCTTCGGGCAAGTGGTAGCTATAAACAACAATCCCCGAACAAGGAGAGGACATGTGAAGAACTGGAGACTTATCGCCCTGCTCTGCGCCCTGTGCGGCCTGTCCGCCTGCGGCTACAACCGTTTCCAGTCCCTCGACGAGGAGATCAAGGCCACCTGGGCCGAGGTGCTCAACCAGTACCAGCGGCGCGCCGACCTGGTCCCCAATTTGGTGAGCGTGGTCAAGGGCTACGCTACCCACGAGCAGGAGGTGCTAGAGGGCGTGGCCCAGGCCAGATCCCAGGCCGGCTCCATCGCTGCCACCCCGGAGTTGCTCAACGACGAGGTGGCCTTCGCCCGTTTCCAGCAGGCCCAGCAAGGTCTCAGTTCCGCCCTCTCGCGCCTGCTGGTGGTGTCCGAGAACTATCCCCAGCTCAAGGCCGACGGGCTCTTCCAGGATCTACAGACCCAGTTGGAGGGCACCGAGAACCGCATCACCACCGCCCGGCGGCGCTACATCGAGGCGGTGAAGGAATACAATATCGCGGTGCGCTCTTTCCCCTCCAACCTGACGGCCAAACTCTTCGGCCATTCCCCCAAGCCCACTTTTGCCGTGGAGAACGAGGCCGAGATCTCGAAAGCGCCTAAAGTGGACTTCGGGAAGTGAGTGTGCAAATAGTGCCGGGGAGAATCCGCGACCTGGGCTACTGCTGGTCTTGGTGGTCGAATTCCAGCTTCTTGACGCGGGCCAGGGTGTCTTCTAACATGCTGCGGTTGGTGGCGATCAAATCGGCGACGATGCCGGTGAGGAACATCTGAAAACCGGCCAAAAGCAGGATGGCGGCGAGGATCAGGGACTGGATGTGGGTGAAACCCTGGTCGGTCAAAAAGAAGTAGCAGAGGAAGCGCAGGCCCAGCAGCAGGCCCCCGGCAAAGGCCAGGGTACCGAAGAGGGCAAAGATGCGCAGGGCCTGGTAGCGGGCGTAGGTGCGCAGGCTGATCAGGCCTGACTTGAAGACGAACTCGCCGATGTTGGAAAAGAGGCGGGACTCGCGGGCCTTGGGATTGGTGCGGATGGGCAGGCAGACCACGGCCAGGCGATCCTGGCCGGCCTTGACCACGTGTTCGGCGGTGTGGTCGAAGTTGGTGAAGGTGGACAGGCTCAGGGCCGCCTGCCGGCTGTAGGCGCGGAAACCGCTGGCCACGTCGGGCACCTGGATGCCGGCCATACGGCTGATGACCCGGCTGCCGGCATTCTGCAAAAAGCGTTTGACGGGCGAGAAGTGGCCGATGGCGGCGGTCTGCCGGTCGCCGATGACCAGGTCGGCCCGGCCTTCGAGGATGGGTTTCACCAGCAGGGCGATGTCGCCGCCAAAATACTGGTTGTCCCCGTCGGTGTTGACGATGATGTCGGCCCCCAACTTCAGGCAGGTGTCGAAGCCGGCCTTGAAGGCATGGCCCAGCCCGCGGTTGCGGGGGAAACGCACCACGTGGTCGACGCCCAACTCGCGCGCCACGGCGCTGGTGCGGTCGGTGGAGCCGTCGTCGATGACCAGGATCTCGACCTGGTCGATGCCCTCGATCTGGCGGGGGATATCCTGCACGGTGGCCGGCAGGGTGTCCTCTTCGTTGAGGCAGGGGATCTGGACGATCAGCTTCATGCCTAGCCCCAACTCTCCTGTTTGACCTGCTTGCGGTCGAGGCCCACCTCGTGTAACAGAGCCACCATGTGTTCGACGAAACGGGGTGTGGGTTCCTCGCCCTTTTCGCGGGCGGCTTTGCGCTCGTAGGGGGTGATGCCCGGGCCGCAGGTGAAGGCCAGGGCGCGGCCTGGATCGGCGATCGTCTCCTGGAGCAATTCCCTGGTGATCCGGCCCCGGCGGCCGCCGCGCAGTCCGGTCGGCTCCTCGCGGGTCAGGCAGTGGATGACCTCGAGTTTGTCCGGGTGCTGGCGCTGTAATTCCTCGAAGTCCTGGTAGTAGATGATATCGTGGCGGGTTTTGCTGCTGTAGAGCAGGATGTGGCGGAAAGGCTCGTTGCGGTGCAGGCTGGACTTGATCAGGCCCAAGCTGGGAACGATGCCGCTGCCGGCACACACATGCACCACTTGGTCGATGCGCTCGGCCGCGTCGTGGGGGAGGGTGTAGGCGCCGGTGAAGCCGCTGATGACCAGGCGGGTGCCCACCGGGGTGTGGTGGGCCAGCAGGGGGGAGAGCACGGGCGGATAGGGGGTCTCGCCGCTGCTGTAGGTCTCTTCCTTGACGGTGACGACCACGTGTTCTTCGTGCGGGGCAGATCCCAGGGAATAAGCGCGCGGCTTCTCCTGGTGGCCCTTCAGGTCCTCTAGGTGGGCGACGAAATGTTTGAGCACCGGGAACTGGTGGGGATCGATGGTGCAGAAATGCCCGGCCTCGTATTCAAAGCGCTGATCGGCAGCGAAGAAAAGCGAGGTGGTATCCGTGGTCTCGCGCCGCACCCTGGCTACCACAACCTCTAGTTCGCGGACGCGCCGCCGTTCGCGCTTCTCGGTGGCCGGGGTGGGCTCGGCCATGGTTACTTGCCTTTCACGGCCAGGTGCGCCTTCATCCTCTCGATGACCTCGCCGTCGTCGGCCGAGGCCATCACCAGCGCGGTGAAATCCTCGGCGGAGATCTTCATCTCCCGCAGAAACTGCTGGTCCGCCGGGCAGGGGTAGATATAATCGCCGATCCGGTCGGCGGCAAAGGCCCGCGCCTTGTCGGTGGCGCGCGCCAGCCAGGGGATGTTGCCGATGACCAGGCCCCGGGCCCGGGGTTTGAAATCGAGTGTCTGTTCTTCCTTCATCTGCATACCTCTCTGATCGTGTCCGCCCAGGGGTCGGCACCCAGCGGCGTTCTCAGGCATTGGACCAATTGCCCCAGGCGCGGCGATAGGGGCGCCCAGGCCCGCACCAGGGCTGCATGTTCCTCAGGCGCGTCGAGGGCCTGGCCCAGCATGGCAGCGGCATTCAGCCAGAAGACGAGGTGATGATAGGCCAGGGCGCGGGCTCCTTCGCGATCCACCTGGCCGGCATAACACTCCACCTGATCTTGGTCGAGCCGACAGCCAAAGCCGGGCTTGATGGTATTAGTATACTGCACCAGGCGGCGTTCAGTCCAGTCCCAGCCGATCTTGGCGAACTCGATGAAGTGCACCTGTCCCCGGGCCGGATCAACGACGATATTGCGCGGGTTGTAGTCGATGGTTCCCAGGCTGGGTGGGCGGGCTGATAGGAAGGCGCAAGCCTGTGCGAGAGCCTGGCGGGCCGGTCCCAGGAGAACCGGATCGGTGCCGCGCTGCCGGGCCAGCCATTCCAGGCCCTGCAGGGCCCTGGAGGTGGCCTGGGTCCAGGCCTGTTGCAGGCAGGCGGGCTGGGCCTGGGGCATCACCCGGGGGAGCAGGTGATCCTGGTGTTGGCGCAGGGTCTGCTCGATGTGCAGCAGACCCTCGATCACCTGGGGCAGGTAGACGGGGTGATAGCCTTCTTCGAGGGTGAGATTGCCGCAGTGCTCAAAAAAAATAAACTGGGCCTGGGCATCGCTGCCCAAAATCTGGGGAACAGGGCAGCCGGCCTGGTTGAGCAGACCCAGCACCTCAGTTTCCACGGCGAGCAGATCGTGCGGCTGGCCCTGGGTCAGGAAGCCAAAAAGCTGGTGTTTGGCGACCAACAGGCGCCCGTCGGCGAGGGTGACTTCCGATACTTCCGAGGTCAGGGGGGCGACGCTGGTCACCGCAGCCCCAGGAACTAGCTGGGGTAGATGCGCTCGCAGATATTGGGCTGCCTGGGCCAGGTCAGGCGGTGAAATCGCCAAAGACGATGACCTGGGCCAAGAGCTTGCCGGCCTGGTTGTTGCGCTGGGGGTGTTCGTTCATGGCAAAGAAGACAACCCCCTCGCCGTCGGCGCGGAAGTCGCAGCGGCTGCCCACGGCAAAGGCTTG
>CAMAVQ010000015.1 GCA_945861755.1 Gemmatimonas phototrophica | reverse complement strand
CACAGCTGAGCAGTTATGATCAGTACTTGTTCAACGAGGGGACCCACCTGCAGGTCTACGAACACCTCGGGGCACACCTGCGCCGCGTCGACCAAGTGGAGGGGGTCTATTTCGCCGTCTGGGCGCCCACCGCCAGACGGGTGAGTGTGGTGGGGGAGTTCAACCGCTGGGACGGCCGCCACCATCCCATGCGCAGCCTCGGGGCCTCGGGCATCTGGGAACTCTTCCTCCCCCATCTCGAAGAGGGAACCCACTATAAGTACGAGCTGCTCACCGCCGAGGGAAGGCTGTTGCTCAAAGCCGACCCCTACGCCTTTGGCAGCGAAGCCCCGCCGCGCAGCGCCTCGGTGGTCCGCAACGCCGTCTTTGGCTGGAACGATCAGGAGTGGATGGCCAGCCGGGCTCAGCAGCGCTGGTGGGAATTGCCCCTGTGCATCTACGAGGTCCACCTGGGCTCCTGGCGTCGGGTGCCCGGGGCCAACCATCCGCTCAACTACCGCGACCTGGCCCACCAGTTGGTGGACTACGCCCTCGAAATGGGCTTCACCCACCTGCAACTGCTGCCGGTCGCCGAACATCCCTTCGACGGCTCATGGGGCTACCAGGTCACCGGCTATTTCGCCCCGACCGCCCGCTTTGGCCTGCCCACCGATTTCGCCTATTTCGTCGACCATTGCCACCGCCATGGCATCGGGGTGATCATCGACTGGGTTCCCGGCCACTTCCCCTCCGATGGCCACGGACTGGCCACCTTCGACGGCTCCTGCCTGTACGAACACGCCGACCCGCGCCAGGGCTTCCATCCCGACTGGAACACCCACATCTTCAACTTTGGCCGCAGCGAGGTGCGCAGCTTTCTGCTTGCCAACGCCCTCTTCTGGCTAGACCGCTACCATGTGGACGGCCTGCGGGTGGATGCGGTGGCCTCCATGCTCTACCTAGATTACTCCCGCCCTCAGGGCCAGTGGATTCCCAATCTGCACGGGGGTCGAGAAAACCTGGAGGCCATCCAACTGCTCAGACAACTCAACACCCAGGTCTACGCCCGCTTTCCCGGGGCCCTGACCATCGCCGAAGAGTCGACTTCCTGGCCGGCGGTGTCGCGGCCCATCCACGCCGGGGGCCTGGGCTTTGGCTTCAAGTGGAACATGGGATGGATGAACGACGTGCTGCGCTACATGTCCAAGGAACCGGTCTTCCGCAAGTACCATCACTCCGACCTTACCTTTGGCATGCTCTACGCCTACCACGAAAATTTTGTCCTGCCCCTCTCCCACGACGAGGTGGTACACGGCAAACGCTCGCTTTTGGACAAGATGCCCGGCGACGCCTGGCAGAAATTTGCCAACCTGCGCCTGCTGCTATGTTTCATGTACGGACACCCGGGCAAGAAACTGCTCTTCATGGGGGGCGAGTTCGGCCAGTGGGGCGAGTGGAACTACGAGCAGAGCCTGGACTGGCACCTGCTGGAGGAGGTGCCGCACCGCGGCGTGCGCGCCCTGGTCATCGACCTCAACCACCTCTACCGCACCCACCCGGCCCTGCACCGCACCGACACCGACCCGCAGGGCTTCGAGTGGCTCGATTGCCAGGACATCGAAAACAGCGTCTACACCTTCCTCCGCCGCGACCCCCACAGCGAGGATCTGCTGATCCTTGCCGGCAACTTCACCCCGGTGCCGCGCCAGGGCTACCGGGTGGGCGTGCCTCGGGGCGGATACTACCGAGAACTGCTCAACACCGACGCCGACCTGTATGGCGGCAGCGGCAGCGGCAATCAGGGCGGCCTAGAGGCCGAACCGGTACCCTGGCACGGCCGGCCCTGGTCCCTGGTCCTGAGCCTGCCGCCGCTGGGCATGCTGGTCCTCCAGCCCCAGTAATTTGCACGCCCCCAGCCGGGGTGTATATTGGTACAGATCGATCCGCCGACCGGAATTACCTATGCCCCCTGAGAAGCAAGAAAATCAGCTGCTGCAAGTGCTGCGCAAGATCCCCTTATTCAAGGGACTCGACCCCCCGAAGATCAAGAAGATCCTAGGGCTGTGTATGCACAAGATTTACCAACCCGAGCAGCTCATTTGCCGCAGCGGCGCTGCCAGCGACGAGATGTACATCCTGCTCTCGGGCGAACTGGCGGTGGTGACCAGCGAGGGCGTCAAGCTGGCGTCCATCAAGCCGGTGACCACCGTGGGTGAGATGGGGGTCATCACCGCCCAACCCCGCTCGGCCACCGTGCAGGCCACCCAGCCCAGCAATCTCTTCGTGATCCACAAGCAGCAGCTAGACGCGGTCCTGCGCGAAGACCAGGCCATGCAGGGCCAGATCTATCTCAATATCATCCAGATCCTCTCCGACAAGCTCGAGGGCGACAACACCCAACTGCGCAACTACCAACTCGACAAGGAGCGGGTCGAACGGCGCATGCAGCAACTGGAACATCACCTTGAAAGTCAGGCTCAGCGCGTCCAGCTGGCCTTTGACCTTGCCCTGCAGCAGAAGGGGTTGGAGCAAGGCGAACTGGAGCTGTACGTCGAGGAGCAGTTACAGGGCTTGGTCCCACGGGTGTTAATCGCCGACGACGAGGCGGGGTTCCGCAGCATCGTCAAGAAAGCCCTGCCGGCCTTCCAGGTCTTTGAAGCCGAAAACGGCAAAGTCGCCCTAGAGGTAGTGCATGCCGAAAGGCTGGATCTAGTGATCACCGACATCAAGATGCCGGTCATGGACGGCTTCGCCTTGCAGGCTGCCCTGCACAACCAGTTCCCCGACCTGCCGGTGGTGGCGGTGTCTGGGTACGCCGATGCCGAGGATGTGGCCAAACACCACTTCGCCGGCTTTATCGACAAGCCGGTAAACCTGCAACAGTTCCAACTGCTGGTCGAAAATCTCCTCACCAAGAAACAGCAACAGGCCTCTTCCTGAGCCCGGACTAGCCGTGTTTTCTCTCTACTTCTGGAAATCCATGCGCCGGCACCCGCTGGCCCTCACCGGCGGCGCTTTGCTGGTCCTGCTGGCCATTGCCGCCCTGCTGGCCCCGCTCTTGGCCCCCGCCGATCCGCTGGCCCAGGACCTCTACCACCGGCTGCAGCCGCCCGGCTGGTCCCACCTGCTGGGCACCGACGAATTTGGCCGCGACATCTTCAGCCGCATCCTCTACGGGGCCCGCATCTCCCTGCGCCTGGGTTTGTTCGCCATCAGCGCCGCCCTCGGGGCCGGCACCCTGTTGGGCTTGCTGGCCGGGTACCGCGGCGGCCTGGCCGATACCCTGATCATGCGCCTGATGGATGTGATGCTGGCCTTTCCCAGCATCTTGCTGGCCATCGCCATCGTCGCCATCACCGGCCCGGGCATCGACAACGTGATGATCGCCGTCAGTATCGTGCTGATCCCCCAATACGCCCGTCTGGTGCGGGCGGCGGTGCTCTCCATCCGCGAGTTGAACTACGTGGAGGCCGCCCGCGCCCTGGGGGCTTCGGACACCCACATCCTGGTCAAAGCCATCCTGCCCAACTGCCTGGTCCCGCTGATTGTCCAGTCCACCCTCAGCCTGGCCACCGCCATGCTCGACGCCGCTGGCCTGAGCTTTCTGGGGTTGGGCGCCCAGCCCCCCACCCCTGAATGGGGGGCCATGCTCTCGGGCGGCCGCGACCTGCTTTTGCGGGCCCCCTGGGTAATGGCCTTTCCCGGTCTGGCCATCTTTGCCGCGGCCCTGGGCCTGAATCTCTTTGGCGACGGCCTGCGCGACGCCCTCGATCCTCGGGGGGCGGCCTTGCGGAATTGAGGAAACTATGTTCCCCCTGCTGATCCTCTTCGCTTTGCTGGCCGGCTGCGCCGCCCCGGTCCAGCGCCGCCCCTTCTCCTCCGGGCAGACGGCTCCCCAGAAACGGGCCATGCACTATTTCGTCAAGGCCAAAGTCGCCGAGGAGCAGAAGGACTACAACGCCGCCATCGTCGCCCTGCGCAATGCCGCCGACCTAGACCCCACCTCGCCCACCATCCTCAGCCAGCTGGCCTACGACTACGAGGAGATGGACGACTTCCTGATGGCCGAGGCCTTTTCGCGCCGGGCCCTGGAACTGGATCCCAAACGCCTGGCCCTGCGTTATCTGCGCTTCCGCATCTTTGAACGCCAGGGGCACCACCCGCAGGCAGCCGGCGAATTAGAGGCCATCCTCGACCTTCAACCAGATAACTGGCCGCTCTACTCGATCCTGGCGCGGCTTTACCTGGAAGCCGGCCAGCAGGACCGCATCACCCGCACCTTCAACCGGATGCTTGCCCGCGACAACGCCCCGGCCGATGCGCGCGCCGATGTGGCCGCCATCTTCGCCCGCCTCGGCCGGCAGCAGCGGGCCGAGGCCATCTACCGGCAACTGATCGCGGAAGATCCCCAGACCGAGGAAGCCTGGCTGGGGCTGGCCGAGATCTGCCTGGCCCGCGGCCAGCGCCAGGAGGCCATCCGTTGTTATCGCCAGGCCGCCCAGCTTTTGCCCGACAGCCCGCATGCCCTCTACGAGCTGGCCCAGCTCCTGGCCGAGATCGGCAGCGTCGAGGAGGTGTTACACGACCCGGATCTGCACTTTCTTTATCGCCTCGGGGTGACCCTGGCCGAGACCGAGCATTACGACATGGCGGCCCGCATCTTTGAGCATATCGTCGGCCAGGGACCCACCACCGTTGAAGGCTGGCTCGAACCAGCCCGTTACTACCTGCACATCGGCGATCACGGGCGTGTCGGCCAGGTCATGAGCCAGGCAGTGGCCGCCATGCCCGACAGCAGCGAACTCTACCTGTTCTGGGGGGCCGCCCTCGAACAGGAGGCACGCCTCGACGAAGCCATTGCCGTGTACCGGCAGGGGCTGGAACACTGCCCCGCCATTACCGACCTGTACCTCCGTTGGGGTTTTGTGCTCGAAAGGCAGGAGCAGTGGGATCAGGCCGTCGAGGTCTACCGCCAGGGACTGAGCGTTGCCCCCCCCGATCCCCAGCTCTACATCCGCTGGGGCATCGTCCTGGGCCGGCAACAGCGTTGGCAGGAGGCCCTGGGCCGCTACCAGAAAGCCGCGGCGCTGGACTCACTCGACAGCGAGATTCTGCTGCACTGGGGCATTGCCCTGCAAAAACTAGAGCAGTGGGAGCCGGCCATCGAGAAGCTGACCCGCGCCAGCGAACTGGACATCAACGACAGCTACGGTCTCTTCTACCTAGGCAGCTGCCTGGAGCAGGCCGCCGGGCACCAGCCCCAGGCCAACTACCTGGCACGGGCCATCGAGATCTTCAAGCAGTTGGTGGCCCTCAACCCCAACGACTCCTACTCCCTCAACTACCTCGGCTATCTCTACGCTGACCGGGGCATCCACCTCGACGAGGCCGTGGAATTGCTGCAGCGGGCCGTGGCCATCGATCCGGAAAACAGCGCCTTCTACGACAGCCTGGGCTGGGCTTATTATCACCTGGGCCAGCTGGACCAGGCCAAGCAGTACCTCGACCAGGCCCTGGAAAAGATGAAGAGTTACCAGGGCGAGGAGCAGGCGGTCATCTTTGACCATGCCGGCGACATCGCCCAGGCCATGGGCCGGCACCCCGAAGCCAAGCAGCACTGGCAGCGCGCCCTGGAGTTGGTCCCCGAAAACGACACCGTGCAGCGCAAACTCAGCCCCCCCGCCCGCCCCTGATGCAAGCTGCCCTGTGGGGGTGCCTGCTGGCCCTGGCCAGTTGCGCCCCCCCCTTCCTCCTGCGCCAGGGCTGGTCCCCTGCCCAGGACCCCGCCCTCCTGCTCGCCGCTGCCACCCGCGAAGCAGCGCAACTAAGAGATCTGAAAGCCGCCGCCGAACTCACCCTCGTCCAGTCCGGCCAACGACAGTACGCCAGCGCTGCCCTGCTCTTCAAAGCGCCCGACCTCTTCCGCATCGAGGTGCGCGGGCCCCTCTTCGTCCACCTCTTCACCGCCCTGCTGCGCGGGGACTCCCTGGTAGTCAGCGACGGCGATGGCCTTTGGCGCCGCGACCCCCTCTCCGACGCGGTCCTGGCCCGCCTGTTGGGTTTGGAACTGTCTGGCTACGATCTGCGCTACGCCCTGCTGGGCCTGGTGGCCCCCGGACCCCTCGACTCGCTGGTCCAGGCCGAACCCGGCCGCTGCCTGGCCTACCTGGGCGGCACGCCGGCACGGCGGCTGTGGCTGGACACCCGGCACGGCCTGATCGCCGCCGAAGAAATACTCGACCCCGCAGGAGCGCCCGCACTGATCCGCCGCCTGCAGAACTATCAGCGGGTGGGGGCCATGTACCTGCCCCGCCGCGTGGAACTCCGTCAGGGGGAACAGGCCGTGATCGTCGAGTACCGGTCCTGGGAAATAAACACCGGCCTGAGCGAATCCACCTTCACCCGCGGCATCCCCCTGGACCACCTGGAACCCTTGGAGTAAATTGTTTACCCGCACTTCCGCAAACCCCTTTACCAGGAGCTGGATACCATGGCGAAACTGAGAGTCGGCCTGATCGGCGGCGGCGGACCCGGCAACTTTTTCGGCGGCGTACACAAGCGCGCCATTTCCCTCGACGCCAGCCGCGAATTGGTGGCCGGGGCCCTGCGCAGCGACCCCAAGGCAGCGGTGAAGGCCGGCGCCGACTACGGCATCAAGGGCTACCCCTCCTACCTGGCCCTGCTCGAAGCCTGCCAGAGCGGCAAAGAGTCCCTCGACTACGTCACCATCGTCACCCCCAACTTCGCCCACTATGGCCCGGCCAAGGCCTTTCTGGAGGCCGGCATCCCGGTGCTCTGCGAAAAGCCGATGACCATGACCGTGGCAGAGGCCCAGGACCTGGCCCGCATCGTCAAACGCAAGAAGGTGCCCTTTGTGCTGGCCCACACCTACACCGGCCACCCCATGCTGATGATGGCCAAAGAAATGGTGCGGCGCGGCGACCTGGGCGAAGTGCGCAAGGTCGAGGCCTGGTACAACCAGGGCTGGCTGGCCACGGCCCTCGAAAAGACCGGCCAGCAGCAGGCCTCCTGGCGCACCGACCCCAAAAAGACCGGCCTAGCCAATTGCGGCGGCGACATCGGCACCCACGCCTTCATGGCCGCCACCTGGGTCAGCGGCCTGGCGGTGAAAAAGGTCTCGGCCCGCCTCAACACCTTTGTCAAAGGCCGGGTGCTCGACGACGACTTCAACGTCATCGGCGAGCTGGAGAACGGCGGCACCGCCCTGATCACCGCCACCCAGATCGCCATCGGCTACCGCAACGACAACGGGGTGCGCATCTTTGGCACCAAGGGGTCGCTGGAATGGCATCAGGAGCGGGCCGAAGATCTGCTGGTGCGCCGGGGCGAGGTGGATGAGCACTACTTCATCGGTGCCGGCTTGAGTTATATCCCCGACACGGTGAAGCCCTACCTGCGGGTGCCTGCCGGCCACCACGAGGACTTCTTTGAGGCCCTGGCTAACCTGCACCAGAGCCTCGAGTGGGCCATCCGCCGCAAACGCGGCGAAAAGGTCCCGGCCCCCTTTGCCCATCCGGGTGTGGACGAGGGGGTGGCTGGCATGCGTTTCGTCGCCGCCGCCGTGGCCAGCTCCAAGAAGAAGGGCATCTGGACCAAGGTCTGAGCTTCCGCTCTAAAAAGACGAGCCGGCTCCCACAGGGGGGCCGGCTCGTGGTTTTGTACCCGTCAGACCTTCTCAGTTCACCATCTGCATGAGGCGCTGGGTCATGGAGCCCTCCTGGGTGAGGGCGTAGACCACGAGGTTGATCGTCATCTGCATATTGCGGGTGTTCGCCAAACCAAAGAAAGAGACGCCGGCTAGCCGGCCTTTGACGAAGTAGCCAATCAGATACTGCGAGACGGAGATCGCATTTTCACTGCGGTTGACAAAGGGTGCGCCGCCAGAGGAGGGTACCCCGCCCTTGAGGTCAAAGAAGGAGCTGTAGACGGCGTGATCGTCGGGCAGGCGGGCGCTCCAGAAATCGCGGCCCTGCACCAGACCGCCGTACTTCTCCAGCGCCTCCCCCCAGATCGACCCAAACACAAATCCACCGGCCAACAGATACTTGGCCAATTGTGCCATTTCGCTCTCATTGGGTGTCCCCTGCGGGATGATGATCGGCACCTCCATCAGCCGCTCGTCGTCGAAGGAGATACTGCCGACAAAGTCGGCATGTACGCCGGTGTACTCGTTCAGCGCATCCCGCAGCGCATCGACGGTCCCCAGCCCGATATTGCCCCAGGCCATGGTCCCCGAGGACACGGCGCTGGCCGACATCACCTGGGCAAACCTGATAAACCCCTTGAGGTTTTGCCGATCTTTGGCGTCCTGAACCACCATGGCCCGGTACCGGCCCGTGTCCATGCTGTTCACGTCTAACATTTCCAGGGCCATGTCGATCTTGTCCTCCACCATGCGCGAGGTATTTACGCCCTGCGCCTCCAGCCCCGGCTCCAGGCCCAGTGCACTGTTGGGATGGTGGTCCAATTGCCTGGGCAGCGCAATGGCGCTCACCCCACTGCCCTGCCCGGCGATCAGGCTGCGGGTATCAAAGGCGGCAGTGGCCCGCACCTGGTCCATCCGCGCCGCCGACACCTGCACCTCCCGCCGCACCAACTGCCGCTTGGGCTGGGGCACCTTGCGCAATTCCAAGGGTTTGGCCAGCAGCGGGTCGCGGCGGGTGAAAAATTTGACCTTGGCCGGTTCGGCGAGCTGATCATTGGCCGAGCGGGTAGCGGTGGTCAGGGTGGCGATGAGGGCCAGGTGAATGGCCAAGGCAAAACCCAGCGACCACCAGTACAGGCGGCGCAACCGGCGGAAAAGCGCCGCTACTTCCATTTCGGCAACGGGCGTTGCCGCGGGGAAATCAACGCTCATTTCTGCGTCCTCCGCTGCCCAGGCCTGAAGGTTCGCCAAACCAGAGAGTTTCCCTACCCTGACCCCTTTTCCCCGATATAAAAGACAATTCCATTTAGCAGTGTCAAGTCATGCCGCCGTCGCGGTGCCGCGGACCCGCTCAAGTGCGGCCACCAACTCGTCGACCTGTGCAGAACTGAAGAGTCCGTCGGGTCCCTTCGGGGTGAAATCAGTGAAGGGCGATTCGTATAGCCGTTCGGCATCCATCGCACCGTGCTCGGTCAGGTGGTTCACCATCAAGTTCACGAACTCGAGCTGATTCGCGCTCAAGGACTTGCTGGTCAGGAATCCACCCAAGACTTCCTTGGCGGCTTCCCGGTCCATGCCCACCAGAGACCGCACAAAGAGGCCCAGACCCTGCGATTCGGTCTTGGCGCGGCTGAGGTCCTCGGCCGCCCCAACGCCGTTTTCAATGAGGATTCGCTCCAGCTCGGCGAGGTCGGCCACCGTGAGGGCCTTGTTCATCCGCAGCTTGTAGATCGCGACGAAATCTCGATGCATCCGCAGAAATACCTGCGCCTTGGCGCGAAACTTGGCGTAGTCCTTGCTCCCTCCGAATCCAGGCAACACCACGTCTGCCTCGCTTCCTTTTCTGGTCCCCCGTTCGACAGCTCCTCTGCCGTGAGATCGACAATCTTCCCATCCCGCAGCACATAGACCGGCGTACCCGTCTGCTCTCCCAACTCGCGGGCTCTGCGGGCAGCGCGGCGCAGGGCTGCATCTACCCCTTCCATATCCCGGTCCACATGAAGTGGCTGATTACTCATGGGGTACCCCCTTTTTCAAGCAGTTGTGGTGCCTCTGCCGAATTGTCGTACAGCATCCAGGAATCTACAAGCGGCTTATAGAGATATCCGAAGCAGCCTCCTAGTCGTACTTGATCCTCGGGTCCAGCCAGGCGTAGAGCAGGTCGGTCACCAGGTTGACGAGGATAAAGATCCCGGCCAGCAGCAGCACCCCGCCCTGCACCGCGCGAAAGTCGCGCGCCTGCACCGCCAAAAAGAGCCAGCGCCCCACCCCCGGCCAGGCGAAAACCGTCTCGGTGATGATGGCTCCCCCCAGCAGGTAGCCGAACTCCATGCCGATGACCGTCAGCACCGGGATAAAGGCATTCTTGAGGGCGTGACGCCAGATGACCTGGCTCTCCCTCAACCCCTTGGCCCAGGCGGTGCGGATATAGTCCTCGCCCAGCACCTCCAGCAGACTGGCTCGGGTCATGCGGGCAATCACCGCCAGGGGCACCGTGCTCAGTGCCAGCGCCGGCAGCACCAGGTGCCAGAGCAAATCCCCCAGGGCCGCCCAGTCCCCGGCCAGCAGGGCGTCGAACAGGTAGAAGTGGGTGCGCGGGACAAAATCCAGATGGGCCGAGATGCGCCCGGAGATGGGCAAGAGCGGCAGATGCACCCCCAGGAGCAGGATCAGCATCAGCGCCAGCCAGAAGATGGGGATGGAGATGCCGGCCGTGGCCCCCACCATACACAGGTAGTCGAGCAGCCCGCCCCGGCGCACCGCCGCCAGCACCCCGGCGCCCACCCCCACCACCACCGCGATCAGCATGCTGAAGAAGGCCAGCTCGCAGGTGGCCGGAAACCGGCGGGCCAGGTCAGCGCTGATCAGCTCGTGGGTATGTACCGAATAGCCCAGATTCCCCCGCAGCAGGTCCCCGAAGAAGCGGGTGAATTGCACATAGAGCGGCTGGTCCAGGCCCAGTTCGGCCCGCAGCGCTGCCACGCTCTGCGCGTCGGCCCGCTCGCCCAACATGATCTGCGCCGGGTCGCCGGGCACCAGGTGGATCATCAGAAAGACCAGTACCGAGATCCCCACAAAGGTGGGGATGGCCAGGCCCAGGCGCTTGAGGATGAACAGGTACATGGCTACTGCTCCAGGAAAACCTGGTGAAACCAGTGACTGCCCGTCGGATGCAGGGCAAAACCCCGCACCTGCCGGCCAAAGGTGATGGTCTGGGTGGCGTGTACCAAGGGCACCCAGGGCGCGTCGCGGTGGACCAGTTCCTGCACCTGCCGATACAGGTGGGCCCGCAGGGCCTGGTCGGGCTGGCGGCGCGCCTCGCCCAACAAGCGATGTACCTCTTCGCTGCGATAGAAGGCGATGTTGGCCGCCGGCTTCTCCGCCGCCGCCAGGTCGAGTAGCACGTAGAGGAAATTGTCGGGGTCGCCGTTGTCCCCGGTCCACCCCAAGAGCGCCATGGGGTGCTCGCCATTGGACACCTTGTCCAGGTAGGTGCCCCACTCCCACTGCACGATCTGGGCCCGCACCCCCACCTTGGCCAGGTCGGCCTGGATGGCCTGGGCGATCTTGTCGGGCTGGGGCATGTACGGACGCGACACTGGCATCGCCCACAGCTCGGTGTCGAAGCCTGTGGGGAAGCCGGCCTGGCGCAGGAGCTCCACGGCCCGTTCCGGATCGTGGGCATAGGCGGCGATGGTGTCGTTGTAGCCCCACATGGTGGGCGGAATGGGGTTCACCGCGGCTTGGGCCAGGCCCTGGTAGAAGTTGTCCACCAGCGACTGCTTGTCGATGGCGTGGTTGAGGGCCAGGCGCACCAGATGGTTGTCAAAAGGATGTCTATCCATGTTCATGGCCAGGTACCCCACGTTCATACCCGGTTGGATGAGCAACTGCAGTTGGGGGTCGGCCTGGACCTCGGGTACCAGTTCGGGGTTGAGGTCGTCGATGCCCTGCACCGCCCCGGTCTTCAGTTCGAGGAAACGCACCGACGGGTCCTGCACCGGTTTAAAGATCAGCCGGCGCAAGCGGGCCTTTTCACCCCAGTAGTCCTCATTGCGCTCCAGCACCAGCCGCTCGTCCTTGCGCCATTCGACCAGGCGAAAAGGACCCGTGCCCACCGGGTGCCTAAAGTAGTCGCGGCCGTATTTCTCCACTGCGGTGGGACTGACCGCGGCGCAAAAATTCATCGCCAGATTTGAGAGGAAGGGCGCGTTGGGCTCCTTGAGGCGCACCACCAAGGTCGAGTCGTCCGGGGCCTCCATGCCGGCGATGATCTCGTCCATGCCCATATCCTTCCAGTATTTGAAGGCCCCCTGCACCTGGTGGAAGGGGTGGTCGGCAAAGAACTGCCGGCCCAGGGAGAAAAGCATGGCCGGGGCATTGAAGGGCGTGCCGTCGTGCAAAGACACATCCGTGCGCAGGTGGAAGGTCCAAACCAGCCGATCCGCGCTCACCTCCCAGGAACGGGCCAAAAGCGGGCGGATGGCCGTGCTCTGCCGCTCGTAGGTGACCAGGGTTTCGTAGAGATTGTCGCAGACCTTGAAGGATTCCCCGTCGTTCTCCAGAGCTGGGTCCAGGCCCACCGAGTCGGAGCCGCGCCCAAAGACCAACACGTCTAGAGGATGCTGGCCACAGGACAGCCAGGCCAGCCCCAGGACCAGCCACCACCGCTTCACCGGCCCCCCAGCGAGTCGGCGGGAAGGGTCGTGTCGGGACGGACGGCCCGCCACTGGTAGAGCACCAGGTCCCGCGACTCCTCCACCATCAGCCGCAGCCAACTGCCCAGCGCCCGCGGCTCGGTGCTGGGTGGACTGTGGTGGATGTAGGGCAGCCAGGCGGCGAAGGTCTTGGTTTTGGGCGGGGTGCCATAAGGGGGCGAGAGCAGGCGGGCAGTCGCCAGGTCCACCCAGACCTGGTGGCCGCTAGCCAGGTCGTGCAGGTAGAAACGCCCGGCCTTCCAGGAGGCGATCCGGGAGTACAGGGCCAGTCGTTTGCCCCACAGCAGACACTGATCCTCAAAGGTCAGCGGATACCGGCCCAGGTACGGATCGCGGTACCGCTCCGGATCGAAACGCACGACGATATCGTAGAAGGAGGTATCGCGCGGATCGCGCAGTACCTCGGCGCTCACCAGCACCTGGGCAAAGGCCTGCTCGCGGGGCGAGACCAGCACCTGGCGCACCTGCGCCAGCGCCCGTTGCATGGCGGTGTCGGCCGGGGCGGCGACCGGCGCCGGAACCTGCGCGCCGGCCAGGCCGGCCAGCGCCAGAATCAACAAGAAGAGGCCGAGTCGAGGCATGGGCGTCCTGAATAGCACAATGGCCTCCGGCAGTCTTGCCGAAGGCCATCGTCCCCAAAGGCGGTGGACCTACTTGGCGAAGGCTGCGTCGAAGGCCAAACCCGAGGACTCGAAGTCCATCTCGCGCACAAAATCGCAGGCTTCCCTGGCCCCGTGCTCACGGGCCATGCCGCTGTCCTCCCACTCCACCGAGAGCGGGCCCTTGTATTTGACGTTGTTGAGGGCCCGGATGATCTCCTCGAAGTCAACCCCACCCCGGCCGGGCGAGCGGAAATCCCACCCTCGGCGCGGATCGCCAAAGTTCAGGTGGCTGCCGAGAATGCCGCTGCGGCCGTCGAGGTTTTGGATGGCATCCTTGACGTGGACGTGGTAGATGCGGTCGCCAAACTCGTAGATGAACTTCACCGGATCGACGCACTGCCACAGCAGGTGGGAAGGATCGAAGTTGAAACCGAATTCCTTGCGCCCCTTGAGGGCCTCGATGGCCCGCTCGGCAGTGACGATGTCGTAGGCGATCTCGGTGGGGTGTACCTCGAGGGCGAAGCGGATCTTGTGCTTTTTGAACTCGTCGAGGATGGGATTCCAGCGGGCGGCGAAGTCGCTATAACCGGCATCGACCATCGCCGGGCTGGTGGGCGGGAAAGAGTAAATCAGGTGCCAGATCGAGGACCCGGTGAAACCATTGACCACCTTGACCCCCAGGGCCTTGGCCGCCGCCGCAGTCTTCTTCATCTCCTCAGCGGCCCGCTTGCGTACCTCTTCGGGTTTGCCGCTGCCCCAGATGCGCGGGGGCAGAATACTCTTGTGGCGCTCATCGATCAGGTCGCACACCGCCTGCCCGGCCAGGTGGTTGCTGATGGCCCACACCTTGAGCCCGTACTTGGCCAGGATATCGTGCCGGCTCTGGCAATAGCTATCCTTCTCCAGGGCCTTGTCCACCTCAAAGTGATCCCCCCAGCAGGCCAGTTCGAGGCCGTCATACCCCCATTCGCTGGCCATCTGGGCCAGCTTCTCCAGCGGCAGGTCGGCCCACTGGCCGGTGAACAATGTGACCGGTCTTCTCGCCATGATTCTTCTCCTTTTTTGTCATCCGCGCGCCCGCAGAACCGCGCCCCTTATTCTGGGCACAAGTTAGGAGCCGCGCTAACAGGTGTCAATAGAGGTGCGGCGCTCAGCGCCGCGCCGATTTCTCGCGCCGCAAATCGATGTCGAAGATGCGCAGAAAACGCCCCTGAAACTCCCCGATCACCTCGGGGATGCCGTCCTCGTCCACATCGCGCAACCCCAGGCGTTCCCCAAAGGATTCGGGCGACTGCCATTCCAGATCGTGAAAACGGGCGTCGAAGACATAGCCGTCGTTGAGCACGATTTCCTCGGCCCCGTCCCCATCCACGTCGGCCACCAGGATCTGGGCGCTGGCCAGGTCGGTCTGAGTGCTGCGCCACTCCTCGAAGTAATCCTTCCCGTCGTAGATCACCAGGCGGCCGTCGGCGCAGAAGATCAGTTCGAGGGCGGGGTCGTCGTCGATGTTGCGCACCAGCATGGCACTAATCCGCTGGTACTCGTGGGGCGGGTTGCTCCAGATGGTTTTATAGGTCTGGGAGTCGAGGAACAGGAAGCGGCCCTGGTCGGTGTAGACGATTAATTCCTCCTTGCCGTCGGCGTCGGCGTCGGCCAAAAAGAGACCGCCGAGGCCCCCCTCAAAGTACTCGCTGACCCAGATCTCGGCGTAGCCGCCACTCTCGCGCTGCTCATAGACATGCACAAAACCGTGTACATCCCCCAGCGCAAAACGTTTGCCCCCCTCCCCGGCCGGCAGCGGCAGCAGCGCCCCCATCTCGGCCAGCAGGCCCTCCTCCACCCCTTCTTGAGCCCTGGCTACCCCCAACAACAACCCCAGCACCAGCAGTGCGCATTTTCCCGTGTGCATGGTGTTTACTCCTCCGGCAAAGCGGCCCTGGCCGCCTCGTAAACTTGAAGCAAGGGCACCTGATGCTGGCGGGCCAGGCGGGCGCAGTCTTCGTATTCGGGGGCATAGCGACGCCGCTCGCCCAGGTGTCCCACCTTGATACGCACCAGGCCGTACCCCGTCTCCACGGTGATACTGCCCCGTTCCAACTTGCGGCGCTCCACCGAGTGAAAGCGCACCCCCAGAGTGGTGGTCTCGGCCAGCAGTAACTCCACCACCAGGTCCACCTGCTCCTCACCGGCCAACACACTGAGCAAGGTGCCGGGCCGCCCCTTTTTCATCTGTATCGGGGTAAGGTACACATCCCACACCCCCTGTTCCAGCAGCCGCTCGCTCAGGTACCCGTACACCTCGGGGTTCATGTCGTCGATATTGGCCTCCACCAGCACCGCCCGCTCCTGCTGGTAGGCCTGCGCAGTATGGCCGATGCGGATGCGCAGGACGTTGGGGATTTCCTCCAACTGACGCCGGCCCGCCCCGTATCCCACCCGCTCCAGGCGAAAGGGCGGGGCCGGCCCCCAGGCACTGGCCAGGGTGGTGATGATCGCCGCCCCGGTGGGGGTGACCAACTCGGCGCGGATCTCCGTCTGCTCAAAGGGGATGTCGCGGCACAGGGCCAGCACCCCGGGCACCGGCACCGGGTAGCGGCCGTGGGCGCAGCGCACAAACCCAGTGCCGTCGCGCAGGGCCGACGAATAAACTTTTTCCACCCCCAGGAGGCGCAAGCCCGCCACCGCACCGACGATATCGGCCACCGCGTCCATGGCCCCCACCTCGTGGAGATGGACCTGATCGGGCGGCAGCCCATGGACCTGGGCCTCGGCCTCGGCCAGGCGCTCAAAGATGCGGCAGGCCTTCTCCTTCACCTCAGCGTCGAGGCGGCTGCTGCGGATGCGCGCGAGGATATCGCCCAGGTGGTGGTGCCCGTGCTCGGGGCTAGGCCCGTGATCCCGCTTGGGCGGCGCGGCGTGTTCGTACGCCAGTGAAGGTGGGTGGGAATGAGGGTGGGGGTGATCGTGAGAGTGGCCATGATCGTGGTCGTGGCTGTGATCGCTTCCCTGCCCCGGTTCCAGGTGGTGTTCCCGTTCAGGAGCGATGGGATCGCCGCCAAGCTGCACCTGGGCCAGGGTGGCCGCAATGGCCTGCCGGCTGGTGCGCTCGAAACTCAGGCTGAGTCCGGGCAACTCCAGCTTGTCTAGCTCGGCCTGCAGCAGCGCCGGGTCGAGCCCGGCATCGACCAGCGCGCCCAGCACCATGTCACCACTGATGCCGGAAAAGCAGTCGAAATACGCAATTTTCATCGGGGATCAGCTGGCAGGTAATCGCTTGAACTGGGCTTTGCGCTTCTTCCAGTCGAACTCTTCGGCGAAGTCGTAGACCTCGACAAAGTCCTCGACGCAGTCCTGGGGCGTCTTGCTCATCAGCTCGGCTTCGATCAGGTTGAAGACCATACGGCCGAAATCAGCGGTTCGGCTGATGCCCCAGTGGGCGAAGACCGAGCGGGTCAGGGGGCCGAACTGATCCAGGCCGTATTCGCTGATGCCCTGGAGCAGGTCCCGGCCAGACACGTGGCGCTGTTCCTTGGGCAGCGCCGTCTTGCCCATCTTTCCCACCGTGTGCTGCAAGGCTTCATAGAGAAAAAGATATCCTGCCTTCTGGTAACGGCCGTCGGCTTCAGCCACGGCCTCCACCCGGTCGAGGATATTCTCTTCCATACTATGCTGCCAGGATCATTCAGCCACGGACACCGACGGACTCAGGTGCGCCGCCACCTGGGTGCTGCCGGCCAGCAGGGAAAGATATTGGTCGCGCTGCGCGGCAAAATCGGCCAGCGCGTTTTTTGGCAGTGGGGCACCCAGAGCGTCGCGGTTGACTTTCTCGGGATTGATTTGTTTTCCGTTCTTGATCACTTCGAAATGGAGGTGGGGCCCGGTGGCCAGACCCGTGGCGCCCACCAAACCCAAGGGGGTCTTCTGGTCCACCCGCTGCCCAGCCCGGACGGAGACCTTGCTCAGGTGGCCGTAGCGGGTGCGATACCCGTTGCCGTGGTCGACCTCAACCATGTTTCCATAACCGCCGCCGTCCCAACCCGCACGCACCACTTTCCCGCCGGCCGAAGCCCAGACCAGCGTCCCTTGCCTGGCAGCGTAGTCGGTGCCCAGGTGAGGGCGGGTCATTTTCAGGACCGGATGGAAGCGGGCGGCGTTGAAGTGGGAGTTGATGCCGCGGAAAGGAACGGGGTAGTTCATGAACATCCGCTTGAGCGAATTGCCCTGGAGGTCGTAATAGCTTTTGCGGCCTTCTGGGTCTTTATAATAGACCCCCACTTGGGCCACCTCTGCCCCGTTGTATTTGGCCAGGAGCACCTGCCCATAACGGATGAAGTGGCCGTTCTGGTAGAACTTTTCGCAGACGATGCCCAGGCGGTCCCCGCGGCGCAGGTCCTTGGTGAAGTTGATGACCGAACCAAAAACCTCGTCGGCGATCTGGTCCGTCAGTTCCTGGCCTTCCCCGGCGTTCTCGATGGCGTTGGACATATTGTCGACGATGCGCACCTCGATGGCTTCGGTGCGCTTCTCGAGGGGCAGCACGTTCCGGCGGCCCACCAGCCGGCCCTCCTGCCGCTCAACTACCAAAGGTCGCTCCGGCTCGCGCAGGGGCAGGTACTCAAAGCGCTGAACCTCCCCACCCGGGTCCAGCACCAGGGTGTAGCGGTCCAAAGGTCGGGAATCGCTTCTCAGATTAAAGACCGGCTTGATGGCCTCGATCAGTTCGACGACCTGCGTCTCGGAAAGGGGCTGCCGCTTGAGGGATTGGTAGATCGAATCGTCGTTACCCAGGGTCCGCCTCAACCGCTGGGGCTCAGGGGCCACCGTCAGGGGCTCCAGGTCGGTGGAAAGTTCAGGGGGTGCCTGGGAGGGGAGCCAGAATACGCCCAGGCGCAGGATCGTCAAAAGCGGCAGACAGGCAGCCAGCAGCCAGAACCTGGAGTTGGCGGAGGTAAACCTCCGGACCAGACGCTGGCGCAACGTCTCGTTTTCGTCAGGAAACAAAAACCCCCCTTGCCGCAGCAAAACGCGGCAGCGTTGACGGCTGGTTCGAAGTGTTGTTATTATTGGAGATGGCAAAACAACGCCCTTAAATGATAAATTCTTGCAGCAGAAGCGTCAAGCCCTAAATCCCCCACCCCCACGGAGCCCGATGACCCCATCCGAAACCCCGGTACTGGTCGACCTCAAAAGCATCCTGCCCGAAGAACTCCGCACCCTGGTCCGCCAACTGGGCCAGGAGGAATACCGGGCCGGCCAGCTCCTCTCCTGGGTTCACGGCAAGGGGGTCGAAGAGGTCGACCAGATGAGCAACCTGTCCCGAGCCTTCAGGGAGCAGCTCAAGGGGGTGGCCTGGGTGAGCCGGCTGCGGGAGGTCGAGAGACAGAATTCGCCAGCTGGTCAGGCGATCAAATTCCTCTTTGAGCTGCCCACCGGCGAGCGGGTCGAATCGGTGCTGATCATCGACGGCAAGCGGCGCACCGCCTGCCTCTCCTCTCAGGTGGGCTGCCCCCTGGACTGCCAGTTCTGCGCCACCGGGCGTATGGGTTTCCTGCGCAATCTGAGCGCCGCCCAGATCACCGACCAGCTGCTCCAGCTGGCCCGGACCCTGATGGCCGAACGCGGCGAGCGGGTGACCAACGTGGTGATGATGGGTATGGGTGAACCCCTGCTCAATTACGAGGAAGTGGTGCGCGCCCTGCGCCTGATGCGTCTGGAACACGGCCCCGCCATCGGCGGGCGCAAGGTGACCGTTTCCACCGCCGGATACGTGCCCGGCATCCGACGCCTGGCCCGCGAAGACCTGAACCTGGGCCTGGCCATCTCCCTCAACGCCACCACCGACGAGTTGCGCGACCAACTCATGCCCATCAACCGCAAGTTCCCGATCGCCGAGCTCCTGGCCGCCGCCGCCGAGTTTTTCTCCCTGAGGGGAAGGCGGGTCACCTTTGAGTACGTGCTCTTGGCCGGGGTGAACGACAGCGACGAGGACGCCCTGCGCCTGGCCGATCTCACCAGAGAGGTGCCCTGCAAAATCAACCTGATCCCCTACAACGAATTGGGCGAGGACACCCCCTTCCGCCGGCCCCCTCCCGAACGTGTCACCCACTTCCGCCAGACCCTGGAGGCCAGTTCCCCCATGGCCGTAACCCTGCGCGAGAGCCGGGGCCGCGACATCGACGCTGCCTGCGGCCAGCTCTACCAGGCCCAGGAACGCCGGCCCCGGTCAGCCCAGGCGGCCGCCCTCGCTCCAGCAGGATGACCTTTAAGGGCCACCTGATCGGCGGGGTCCTGGCCGGCATCGGCCTGGCCACCGCCGCCTCCCGCCTGGGCTACCTGCCCGCCCAGGACTACCAATCGTGGGCCGAGGTCTGCAGCACCACCATCGCCTTCTCCCTCTTCCCCGACCTCGACACTGCCTCGGTGCCCCAGCGCTGGTTCTTCCGGCTGGTCTTTGTCGGCCTGCTCTACCTGGGCTGGACCGAGGACTACGAGCGGGCCACCCTGGTGGGCGTGCTGGCGGTCCTGCCCCTCCTGGACCACCACCGCGGCTGGACCCACTGGAAGATCAGCCCGCTGCTGGTGCCCCTGGTCCTGGGCTCGGTCTTTGAGTACTGGCGGGCCCGGCACGCCTGGCTGAGTGGTTTCACGTGGGAAAACGTCCGCCAGCTGCTGGCCAGCCACGCCATCTTTCTGGTGGCCTGCGTGGTGGGCTGGTACACCCATCTGTTGTTAGACGGCCACTTCAAGCTCTTCCCCGCCGACCGCAACCACCACTAACCTGCCACCTCGCTGGTCTGCACCCCCACCGCCGCACTGGCCCGGTGGAGTTCTGGTGCGGCCTGCGCCTGTTGGATTTCCTTTGAGAAGTAGGAGTAGATCGCCGGGATGACGTAGAGGGTCAGCCCGCCAGAAAAAATCAGGCCGCCGACCACGGCAATACCCATCGAGACCCGGCTCTCGCCGCCCGATCCCAGGCCCAGGGCAATGGGCAGGACGCCGAGGATCGTCGCCAGACTGGTCATCAGGATCGGGCGAAAACGGGCCGCCGCCGCACCCCGGACCGCTTCCATGACCGACAACCCGGCTGCCTTGCGCTGGTTGGCGAACTCAACGATGAGAATGCCGTTTTTGGTCACCAGGCCGACCAGCATGATCTGGCCGATCTGGCTGAAGATGTTGATGGTCTGACCAAAGTACCACAACGAGAGCAGGGCGCCGGCCACCGCCAGGGGCACGGTGAACATGATCACCAGCGGATCGCGGAAACTCTCGAACTGCGCCGCCAGCACCAGGTAGGTCAGCACCAGCGCCAGGACGAAGACAAAGACCAAACTCGACGAACTCTCGGCAAAGTCGCGCGCGGCGCCGGCCAGGGTGGTGCTAAAAGATTCGTCCAACTCCTGGGACGCGATTTCGTCCATGGCCTTGATGCCATCGCTCAGGGTATAACCCGAGGCCAGCCCGGCGGAGATGGTCGCCGCGCTGTAGCGGTTGAAGCGAAAGAGTTGCGGCGGATTGGCCTGCTCCGAAACACTGACCAGATTGTCGAGCTGGATCAGCTGCCCAGTGCGGTTGCGCACAAAGCTCGAGCTGAGGTCGAGCGGTTCGTCGCGGTCCCGGCGGGCAAACTGGCCGATGACTTGGTACTGCTTGCCATCTTTGATGAAATAGCCGTACCGTTGCCCGCCCAGCGTCAGCTGCAGGGTCTACGCGATGTCGCTGGCCGAAACCCCCGTGGCCCGGGCCCGGGCCCGGTCAATGGCGATCACCAGCTCCGGCTTGTTGAATTTGAGGTTCATCTCACTGACACTGAACTCGGGACGCTCCCCCACTTTGTCGAGGAACTGCGGCAGCACGGCCCTGAGTTTGGCGAAGCTGGGCGCCTGGATCACGTACTGCACCGGCAATCCGAAACGCGCACCGCCCCCGCCCAGGGCGATGGTCTGTTCCTGGGTGACGGTAGTGCGGGCTTCGTTGAGGTTCTTGACCGAACGCGACAGGGCATCGGCGATCTGCTGCTGGCTGCGCTGCCGCGTTTCCGGCGGCACCAGAGTGAGCGTCGTCGACCCAGAAGACACCGAGGTATTGGCGATCACCGCCTCGGCCTCGGGCACCTCGGCCTTGATCAGGTCGACCAGGCGGTCCATGTATTTTTCCATGCGCTCGAAGGAAGTGCCCTCCGGGGCGGTGGAATTCAAGCGCAGGCGACTGCGGTCCTCCAAAGGCGCCAACTCCTGGGGCAGGATTGCAAAGAACAGCCACGCCAGGCCCGTGGCGGCCAGCATCGCCGCAAATCCCAGCCAGCGCCGGCGCAGAAAAGTGTCCAGAGAGTTGCGGTAGCCCTCGTTCAGGGCGGCGAAAAAGGGCTCGGTCCGCTGGTAGAACCAGGTGTGCCCCTGGTGGGCCACGATCAGGCGGGTGCTGAGCATGGGCGTCAGGGTGAGGGCGATGAAGGCGGAGATCGCCACCGATCCGCCGATCACCACCCCGAATTCCTTGAATAACCTGCCGGTCAGCCCCTGCAGAAAGATGATGGGCATAAAGACGGCAATCAGCGCCACTGTGGTCGAGATGATGGCAAAAAAGACCTCCTGCGCTCCCTTGAGACCGGCCTCGATGGGCGCCATGCCGGCCTCGATCTTGGTGTAGATGTTCTCCAGCATGACGATGGCGTCATCCACCACCAGGCCGATGGCCAGCACCAGCCCCAGCAAGGTCAGCACATTGATGGAAAAGCCCGCCAGGTACATGATGAAGAAGGTCCCGATCAGCGAGATGGGAATGGCGAATACCGGGATGATGGTGGTGCGCCAGTCGCGCAGAAAGAGAAAGATGATCATCACCACCAGGACAAAAGCGATGAGGATGGTCTCCCACACCTCCTCGATGGACGAGCGGATGTAGCGGGTGGTGTCAAAACCGATGCTGGTTTCGAGGTCTTCTGGGATGTCCCTGCGGAGCAACTCGACCCGCCGGAAGAACTCGTCGGCAATGGCGATGTGGTTGGAGCCGGGTTGCGGCACCACAGCCACCGCCACCCGCGGGCCGGCCAGGCCCTTGGAGATCTGCCGCTCGTTCTCGGGCCCCAGCTCGGCCTTGCCGATGTCGCTCAAACGAATGATCCTGCCATCCTGTTCGCGGATGATGAGGTTGTTGAACTCCTCCGGGGTCTCCATCCGGCTCAGGGTGCGCACCGTCAACTCCACCTGGTCGCCCTCGATGCGGCCTGCAGGCAACTCGATGTTTTCGGTGCTAAGCGCGCTGCGCACATCCTGCGGCGAAAGCCGGTACGCCGCCAGCTTGGCGGGGTCTAGCCACAGGCGCATAGCGTAGCGCTTCTCGCCGAAGATGCGCACCTCGCTCACCCCTGGGATGGTCTGCAGCCGCTCCTTGAAAACATTGTTGGCGACCTCGCTCAACTGGAGCAGATTGCGGGTGTTGCTGGTGAGGTTCATCACCAGGATGGGGCTGGCGTCCGCATCGGCCTTGGCGACCTGGGGGGGATTGGCGTCTGGTGGCAGGCGGCCCACGCCGCCGGCGACCTTGTCGCGCACATCGTTGGCCGCCGTTTCCAGATCGACGTCGAGGCCAAACTCGAGGGTGATGCTGCTGCCGCCTTCGCGGCTAGACGAGTTGATGGTGCGAATGCCGGGCACGCCGCTGATGGCCTCTTCGAGCGGCGCGGTGATCTGCGATTCGACCACGTCGGCGCTGGCGCCCCCATAGCCGGTGTTGACGCTGATGACCGCCGGATCGACGCTGGGGTACTCGCGCACCCCCAGGTAGGTGAAGCCGATACCGCCGAAGAGGACGACAACGATCGACAACACGATGGTGAGTACCGGGCGTCGGATGCAGGTGGCAGATAGGCTCAAAACAGGCTCCGGAAATTCAGTTGGCCGATGCCGGCCGCACGGCCATGCCGGATCGCAACTGCAAGATCGCCGAGGTGATCAGGGTGTCCCCGGCCTGCACCCCCTTGGTGATTTCGACCCGGTCGGCGGTGCGGGCGCCGATTACTACCGACTGCGACACCGCCTTGCCCGCCACACACAGAAACACCCGGTGCCCCTTCAGTTCGGGGATCAGGGCCGCGCCCGGGATGGTCAGGCCCTCTCTTTCTGGCAGCACGATGTCGATTTCGGCAAAGGCGCCCGGGACCAGGTCGCCGTCGGGATTGGGGCTGAGGGCGCGCAGGCGCAGGGTGCGGGTGGCTTGGTCGATCTTCGCCTCCAGCGCATAGACGCGGCCGACAAAGCTCTGGGCCACCCCCTGCACAGCGAAGTGAATCTCGTCGCCCACCTCAAGGGCGCCGGCATATTTTTCCGGAACCGAAAACTCGACCTTGACGCTGCGCTGGTCTTGTAACATGGCGATAGGGGTCGCCGGCGAAAGGTAACTGCCTTCACTCACCTGACGCAGGCCGATGAGACCGGCAAAAGGGGCGCGGATCTCGGTCTTGTCGAGCTGCGCCTGGATCAGCTGCGCCTCGGCCCGGGAGATATTCAGGGCATTGACCGCGCTGTCGTATTCGACCTGGGAGGTCTGCTGCACCGCAAAGAGCTGGCGCTGGCGTTCTGCCTGGTCCTCGGCAATGGCCTGGCGGTAACGCGCCCGCAGTAACTGCGCCTGCAACTCGGCGTCGCCGATTTTCACCAAGACCTCGCCCTTGCGGACGGTGCTGCCTTCGCGGAAAAAAATCTTTTCGATCTTGCCGGAGATCTCGCTCCGGAGGTCCACCTCTTCGTTGGGCAACACCGTGCCCACCGTCGCGATCCGGTCACCCAACTGCTCGGCGCGAATGACCTCCATATTCACCGTCATGCCCTGATCTCGGGGCCCGCCAGCAGCGGCACCGGTGCTGCCTGGGGAGCCCGACAACAAGCGGAGTTTGGGCAGCGCCAGGAGCGCCAGAACCACCAAGGCACCCAATACTGCCCATAGACCTCTTGCCCTGCTATTCATCTCGGCTTTCCCCTTCGACCTCAGCTTGGCTGACTCTTAGACGTCTCCGCCTCGTCCCCGGCCTCATCCCCGTCCTTTTTTTTCTTGCCCATGAACTTCCTGATCTTGGCCAGGGCGTCTGGCACCAGGCCCACCAGCTGCCCTAGGGAAGCCTCCTTGTCCTTGAGGTTCATGATCTGGACCCGGCCCTCCGCATCGATGACCACAAAGGCGATGGGCTCCACCGTGGCCCCGCCGCCGGTCCCGCTCTGCCCCTTGCCCTCCTGGCCGCCGGCCCCGAACCCGAAGGAAATCTTCGATACCGGGATCAGCGTCACATTGCCCGCCTGTACCGGTTCGCCGACCACCGTCTCCGTTTGCACGATGCGGTGTAATTCACCCATGACCTTTTCGATGAGGGTTTCTACCGAGGATGGCATCTGCGTTTATCTCCGCGTCGAAGGGGTGGTTGCCGGCGGACCGGGCCGGCGGGTCTTTTTTTTGATCGCCCACCAGCGCCAGGCCAGCCGGACGCCAAAACAGGTCACCAGGTATAGGGCCAAACCTAGATGAAAATGGATCGCCAGTTGGGCTTTTCCGCGCACCCCCTGGTGGACAAAGTCGGGACTCAGTTCCAGCCGCAACCACCGGGGCAGCAGGCCCCGGACAGCCTGCAGATAGCCGAAAGCCTGGCCGGTGGCCGCCGGATCTGCCAGGCCAAAGCGGCCTACCAGATGCAGCCGGCGCAGGTGGAAGGTCCCCCGCAGCCACCCGAGCAGGCGCAGACCCGGACGCACCATCTCGCCTGCCAGTTTGCCTAGGCCTGCCTTTCCCGAGGGTTTCTCGGCCGACGGCGGGGGCGGGGACTCCCGGAGAACTTCCGGCGCGGGTGCCGGCACGGCCCGCGCGTTGGACACCCACGGCACCGCCGGGGGAACGGGTGGGGGCGCGGGTGCCGGCTCTGGGGGGAGGGCCTCTTTATCGCCGGCCGCCCCTTGCAGGCACAGCCGGGGGAAGGGCAGGTGCCGCCCCAGCACCAGCGGGTGCAGGTACCAGGTCTGGTCCCGGACGCGCAACTGCAACCCGGCCCCGCCCAGCAGAAACCCCCAGCTCAACTGGAAGCTCACCGGTCCGGAGGGGCCGGCGCGCTCCGCCCCGAGGACGATGAGCACCGGGAGCAGCAACACCGCCAGGCCCAGACCCAGCAGGATCGTTAGGAATAAGAGCATCTACAGATCGGGCAGCAAACCATTTCTTTTTAACCTAGCCAGGCGCAGAGCCCTGCGTCAAGGGCGGAGGTCCCCTGCCTGCCAGAAACCGGGCCACCGGGACCAAAGTTCGGGGAGCAGAAAGGCCTTGACAGCTAGGGAAATTTATTATTAAGTATTAGTAAAAAAGAACTTTGGCACAATTCAACTCATTGCGTTTCACCCTCTGCGTCGCCCTATTGGGGGCGCTGGTCAGCGGCCGGCAGACACAGGCCCGCTCGACCCTGGCTCCCCGTTTTGCCGAACAGGTCATTGCCGGTCCCGGCATCGAGCACTCCACGCCGCTTTATCTTTACTATTTTCCCGGCGATGGCGAAGCAATCCTCAGTGCCCAGTTCCGCTGCGACTCGGCGCTGGTGGAGCTGAAAAGTGCCCATTCGGCTTTGGGACAGGCGCGCACTAGGGCGGGCCTAATTGAAATAGATTACCGCGCCAAGCCCCTGGGACACGAGCAGGTGGACACCCTGTTGCTCAGCCTGGTGGCCCAGACCGGCGCGGCGCAGCTTTCTTGGCAGAGCACCGTCCGCACGAGCGCCGACAGCAGCGGCGAACGAAGTGCTGACGCACTCCTGCAGGTAGCCCCGCCCCTGCGCCTAGGTGTGGAGTTGCGTCCGGCCCAGGTATTCGCCGGCGAACAGATCCGGCTGGAGGCCGTGGTGCGCAATGACGATACGCGCGGCCTGAATAGCGTGGTCTGGGAGTGGCCTGAGGGCCTGGAAGTAGACCCGGCACCGTCCCGCCACCACTGGCCGGTACCGCTGGCCACGGGCAGGCCGGACACCTTGGTCTGGCAGGCCCGCATCGCCCCCTGGGCCGCCGGCCAGCTGGTGGTGCGCGGTCGGGCGGGGGCGTCCCAGGTCGCCGGTTCACCCCTGCCAGAAACCGCCCTGCTGGTGGTGGCCGCTCCCCTGGTCCAAGTGATGCCGGACAGCGGTCAGTGGCTGGAGACCGGGCGGCCTGGCCGCCTGATCTGCCAGTGGCAGAACCAGGGCCGCGAAGCGCTGGACATCGCCGCGTTGAAGATCGAGATCCCCGCTTCTTTCACCCAGGTGCGGGTAGTGCAGACCAGCCTGGGCAAAGCAGTGGTGCAGCCGAACGCCGTGGTCGTGGAAGAGGTGGGCTCCCTGGCACCGGGACAAGTGGCCCGCCTAGAACTCGAAACCACCCCGCAGCGGCCCGGACCCTTTTATTGGCCTAGTGCTTTCAGGCCCGCGCAACGGCCGGACTTTGTTCCGATTGCCGGCCAGACTACCCTGCGGGTGGCCGAAGCGAAGACGGATCAGCAGCCTGAGGGTGACCTCCCGGCCACAGATCTAGAGTTGCTGCGCCAGGCCTTTGCCCAGGCCGCTAACTCAGCCCTGGGGCAGCTGCCCCTGCCTCCCAGCGCCAAGATCTACCTGGAGCCCTTTGAGAAGACCGATAAGAATTGGGTCCTCGACGATGCCCTGGTGGCAGTGCTGATGCGGCAGGGCTACCAGGTGCTGCTCAAGCCCGAGGCCGAAGCAGTGGTGCTGCGTTACCGCCTGGCCGATTCCCGGGTGATCTATACCCCCGCCCCCCAAGGCTGGAATCCCTTCGGCGGTCGGCAGCGGCGGGAAGCGTACGGCGAGTTGTACCTGCGCCTGGAAAACCCCGACCATCACATCGACTGGATGCGGCGGATACAGGCCTACCAGACCGACGTGGTGCCTGGGGGCCAGACCGGCGCCCAGACCGCCTCGGCGCTGTTCAAGAGCACTCGCATCGAGGACCGGCACCAGGCCATAGAGCGCGGGCTCTCGGCCAGCATCCTCGGCGGGCTGTTTTATATTTTCTTTATTCCTTGATGAGGTTGCCCTGTGAAGTTTCTGCTGGTGCCACTGCTCATCATCGGGATGTTCGCCTCCTTCATCGCCGCACTGATGGCCATGCTCTTCTTCACCGGCACGGTGAAGACGTCCGAGGAGTTAGAAAAATTAATCGCCGAGAAGGCACCTGACTCCACCCGGGTGGTCGAGGAGTTTGCCAACCGCAGCGACGAGCTGGACCAGCTGCTGGAAACCGCCAGCCAGTACAACTCCAGCTACGAGGCGGAGATCAAGCGCACCAAGGAATTACAAGATAGCCTGATGAGCGAGCAGCTCAAGATCACGGTGATGGGCGACAGCGTCAAGCTAAAGAACCAGATCCTGGGCAAAGACGTCGATTCGACCCTCAAGCTGCGCCAGGACGAGAATCTCAAGGACCTGGCCACCCTTTTCAACAAGATCAAGGCGACGAACGCCGCCGATATTCTACAACAGAACAGCGAATTGAGCGACACCACGGTAGCGCGGCTGCTGAAAATGCTGCAGCCGGCCCAGAAGGCCAAGATCATGGGCTTCATGGAGCCCGCCTTTGCGGCGCGCATCGCCAAATTGATGCAGGAGTTCTGAACCTCCGAAACTATTTAACCTGTCGAGGCGAACATGGCCTGGGTATTTCTTTTTATTTCCGTTGGCGCCGTTGGCTTCCTGGTCCTCCTCCTGCTCGAGTTCCTCAAGAACTCCGCCACCATGAGGCCCCGAGCGGAGATGGCCCGCAAGGAAATCAAGGAGTACGAGGCGCGTATTGCCGGGGAACAGACCGGTGCGGCCTCGGCTCAGGGCAGCACCGAGGAGCTGCAGGGAGAAATAAAAACGCTGGAGAAGGATCTCAAGGAGTTGGAGAAGAAGGGGGAAGAGTTCAAGGACCGGGAGCGGCGGCGCAAACCCACCAAGTTCAAGCTGGAAGAGTGAAGGGTTAGAAGCGCTGCCGGCGCCCTGGGGCACCGCCCCGGCTGTGCTGCGGGCAAATCTCGGGCAGAGCGCCCCCCTTGATGAATAACTCGTCTTGCTGGCGCGGGCAGTAGCGGGTAGCCAGCTTGTGGCTGTCCTGGCAGACCGGCATCCTGACCACCAAATCATCGGGATACTCAAAGCCCTCGTCCGCCTCCCGGCGGTACGGGTCCACCGTGCGGTAGACCTCCTGCATAAACTTCAACCACATCGGCAACGCCGCCACCGCGCCTGATTGGCGCGGCCACAGACTCAGCGCCTGGTTGTCCATGCCCACCCACACTCCTGCCACTAGGTGCGGGGTGTAGCCCACGAACCAGGCATCGGCGTAACTGTCGGTGGTCCCGGTTTTGCCCGCCGCCGCGACCTTAAAGCCCAGCTCCTGGGCCTTCTGGTAGGCGGTGCCGCCCGGCTCCGCCACCACCGAGTGTAACATGTCGGTCATGATCACCGCCACCGCCTGGGGAAGCGCCTCTCGGCTGCTACCCGGGGGCTCCAGCAGCGCGTTGCCCTCCTCGCCGAGCACCTTCTTGATGCCCATCGGCTCGTGGTAGATGCCCCGGCTGGCGAAGACGCAGTAGGCGGCTACCAGATCCAGCAAATGCACGCCGCTGGTCCCCAGCCCGATGGAGGGGACCGCGGCGATGGGGGTGGTGATCCCCATCTGCTGCGCGTAGCGCTGCACCCGATTCGGGCCGATCTCCATGGCCAGGCGGATGGCGATCATATTGCGCGACTCCTTCAGCCCCTGGCGCAGGGTCATGGGCCCCTTGAACTCCCGGTCGTAGTTCTCCGGCTTCCAGATCTTGCCGTCCGGTTCGGTGATGGGGGTAATGGCGTTGTCGTCGCGCACATCGATGGGAAAGAGGCCGTTGTCGATGGCCGCCGTATAGATAAAAGGCTTAAAGGCCGAGCCGGGCTGCCTAAGAGCCTGGGTGGCGCGGTTGAACTTGCTCTCGTCGAAATCGCGCCCCCCCACCATGGCCAGGATGTGGCCGTCGTGCGGGTCCATAACCACCATGGCCCCCTGGACGATGGCCGAATCCGGGCGTGGGCCGCGCTGGCCGGCCAGGTAGTCGTCCACCCTTTTCTGCACCTCGGCCAGTTCGCTGACCAGCACCTTCTCAGCGATGCGCTGCAGGCGCGAGTCGATGGTGGTGTAGATGTTGAGGCCGTCCTGGTAGAGCCCCTGGCCGAACTCCTTTTCCAGCTGCTGCCGCAGGTATTCCTCAATGAAGTAGGGGGCCATGCCATAGGTCTCGGCCCGCCGGTTCTGGCTGATGGCCACCGGGGTGCGCTTGAGGGTGTTGTAGGCACTGCGGCCAAGCCGGCCAGTATCCACCATGGTCAGCAGCACCACATTGCGGCGCTCGCGGGCCCGCTCGAGGCTGCGCAGCGGGCTGTAGGTGGTGGGCGCCTTGAGCAGGCCGGCCAGCAGGGCGCATTCCTCCACACTGAGCTGGTTGACCTCCTTGCCAAAGTAGAACCCCGCCGCCGACTTGAGGCCGAAGCGATTGTGGCCGAAGGAGACGGTGTTCAAGTACATGGTGAGGATTTCCTGCTTGGTGTACAAGCGCTCGATATTGACCGCAGTGATCTGCTCGCGGATCTTGCGCGCAAAGGTGGCTTTGACGTCTCCCACCGTGGCGGTGCTGCGGTAGCGGCCCACCTTGACGAAGAGGTTGCGGGCCAGCTGCTGGGTGAGGGTGCTGGCCCCCTGCGCCGTCAGGCTGGCCGAGAGCACATTGGCCCACACCGAACCGAAGATGCGGCGCAGGTCGATGCCCCAATGGTCGTAGAAGCGCCGGTCCTCGATGGAGATCAGCGCGTCCTTCATCGCCTGGGGGATCTCTTCGTAGGAGAGGATTTCCCGGTCTTCCTCGAGGAAGTTCTTGAGGTGTTGGCCGTCTGCCGAGAAGACTTTACTGACCCGCTTGGGCTGTAAACGCTCCAGCTCGTCCAGGTCGGGCAGATTGTCGTTGAAGGCAAAATAAACGGCGGCCGGGCCCAGGCTCAGGACCAGCAGGCAGCCGAAGATACCGATAAAGGCGCGTTTTACCATCTACCCAACTCAGTCGTACTGGCCCTTCACCTGCCGGGTGTTGTACTCCAGCAGATAACGCAGGTGTGATTCGTCCTGCGGATAGGACTCGGTGGCCGGGTACGGGTACGAACTCATGCCGTGGAAAGGCAGGGGACCCACCGTCAACGAGTGGGCCGAATGGAAGTCCATGTCCTTGCCAAAACCGTCGGCGTAGAGCAGAAAGGTGCGCCTGGTCCCCGGTGACGGGGGCGGCAGCGCGGCCGCGTCGAACTGCACGCTGAGTTCGTCGCCGTGGAACATGATCGCGTAGCGGTCGTCGGCCGCCTGCAGCAACTCGGTGACCTCGCCCTGGCGAGTGAAGGCCCCTTCATGGGTGCCCCAATCGGCCTCAGTCTGCAACTGGTCGTAATGGTAGCGAAAGGCAAAGGTGCCCTTGACCGCGGTGTACGCCGGGTACCCGCGCCAGTGCAAATCGCCCCGCGCCGGCTGCAGGCGGACCGGCTGCAGGGCCAGATCCTCGGCTTCCCCCACTAGAAACTGATCCCAATAGATGGGGGTGTTGGTGCTCAGGCGCACTCGGCAATCTCCGCTCTTTTTGAACAGCCCCTTCAGGTCGACCAGCAGGTGTTTGGGCAGCCCGGCTGGGGTCCCCATATCCGGGGTGACCAGCTGCCACCCCCCGTCTGGCCCGGGCACCTCCAGCCGCACCGGGCGCAGCTCCAGGCCCTGCTGGGCCGCGGCCCAGTTGGAGGAGGAGTGGGCGTAATCGACCCAGCCGTACCCCAGCAGTACGGGGTGGGGGTTGGCTTCCAGATCGCCCAGATCGAGGGTGAGCGCATATTCCTGGGCGTACCCGTGAATGGGGGTTTCCCCAAAGCCGGTGTACCACTCGTCGTCGATCTTTGCCAGCGCCGCCGACACTTCCTGCCGGCGCTGGTCAGTCGCCCCTCGCAGGGGCCGCAGGCCGCGCAATGGGTACAGGCGAAAATCCGGGTACGGCGGGGCGCTGAGCAGGCGCTCGTTGGGGTAGACCTCTACCCCTTCTGGATGGTCGACGGCCACCAACTGGAGCTGGTCGAGGTAAATGACCTCCTCAAGCGCATTGGCGATGCGGACCTCGTACTTGCCCTCCCGCGGGGCAATCTGGCCCAGGGGCACATATTCGTCGGTGTCCGGGGTATTGTATTCACCCGGCGCCAGCAGGTAGCCGATGATGGCTCCGCCCAGGATGTCGGTCACAAAGCGAAACTCCACCCCATCCCACACATAGAGGATGGGGCAGGAGGTGCCTTTGCGGTTGAGTTCGGTGAGGGTCAGCCGCTGCCCGGCTCCGGTGGCCAGCTCGGTCTGCCGCACGCCGCCGGGCCAGAGGATGCGCACGAACTCCACCGAATCGGACTGGGCCAGCCCAAAGCTGAGGATCTGGCTTTGGCCGCTACCGCCCCTCAACTCGCGTTTCTGCAGGCGGTGGGCGGTCTTCACTTCTACTTTGGTGCCTAGGCCGCTGCGGTTGCTGTTGAGCCCCAGCAGCGCGATCTCGATCCATTTGCCGGCCTGGGTCTGGTTGCGCCACCGCTTGCCAGCGGTCCAGATATCGGCCCGGCCGTCGCCGTCGAAATCGGCCACCAGCACCGGGCCTTCCCCACCGGCCGGCAGGGCACTGCCTTCGGCCTGCAATTTCCCCCCCCGCCAGACCAGCGGCTGCAGGCCCCAGGCGCCCACGGCCAACAAGTCTACATCCCCGTCGTTGTCGAAGTCGGCCCCGCGCAGCAGACGCCCCGCGCCCTGGAGCGCCAGGCTTGGCTGGGCCGCAAAACCGTGGCCCTGTTTGTTGAGGTACAGGGCGACCTGGCCGGCCGCGCTGAGGGCCGCCAGGTCCATGTAGCTGTCCTGGTCAAAGTCTTCTACCCAGAGGGCCACCGCGTCCAGACCCGCCAGGCCGGTCTCGGCAGCGATGTCAGTGAAGGTGCCGTCGCGGTTGTTGGTGAACAACTGCCCGCTCCCGGCGGTGGCGATGACAAAGTCCAGGTCGCGGTCGTTGTCGAAGTCGGAGAACACCGCTTGCCGGCCCCCGGTGCTGGCACCCAGGCCGGCCCGGGCGCTGATCTCGGCGAACTTGCCAGTGCCGTCGTTGCTCAGTAGCTGGGTAGCGCCCTCAGACAGGAGCAACACATCGAGGTCCCCGTCGTGGTCCACATCCGCGGGCATGGCCTGGTCGGACGCAGCGCCGATGTGCTCCGGCGCACCCCAGATCCCCTTTTGACTCCGCACCAGCAGGGTCTGGGCACCAGCCAGGACTAAGTCGGGATTGGGGTCGTTGTCGAAGTCGGCAAAGACGCCGTCGGCAAAGACACCGGCTAAGAGCTGCCCTTCGGCCAGAGTCCACTTGCCGCCCTCGTTCCGGTAGAACTGCAAGCGCTCCCCCCCCGCCAGCACGTCCTGGTCGCCGTCCCCATCCACATCCACCATCGCCGCAAAAGACAGCCCCCCCGGCAAACCAGCCGGTGGCACCTCGGCAGCGGCAAAAGTCAGCGGTCCCTTGGCGTCATCCTGCTCGGGCAGCACCCCCCCCGCGTCGGTGACCGCCTCGGCGTATTTTCCTTGTCCCTGGTACGATGAACTGACCCCCTCGTTGCCGGCCTGCTGCAACTGGTTGAAGGTGCCCAGCACCTGCTGGAACTCCTCCTGCTTGCCCTGCTGGCGCAGGAGTTGGGCCAGGGCGTAGTACGCCGATACATTGTGCGGGTCGAGTCGAATGGCCTGGTGGAAGGAGGCAGCCGCTTCCTCGGCCTGCCCCAGCTTTTCCTGGGCCCGCCCCATATAGTAGTGCACCAGGGGGTCGTCGCCGTCCCGCTTCAGCACGGCCGAAAAAGCCTGCAACGCCTGGTCGTATTCCTTGCCCTGGGCCAGGTAGATCAGCCCCAGGGTGTACTGGGCCTGCGGATGGTCGGCGTCCTGGCGCAGGGCATTCTGGAGGGCGACCAGGGCGCTGTCGTATTTGCCCAGGCTATAATAGGAAATCCCCAGATTGGCAAAGCCGTTGGCGTAGCGCGGATCGAGGACAATAGCGCTGCTGAATTCATTCCGCCCGCGGCTGTAGTTGTGCTGGTCCATGTAGACCACGCCTTGATTGTTGTGCCAGCGGGCCTGCCGGGCCTGGGGGCTGTCGGCGCCCTGGCAGCCGACACCGGCCAGCAGCAGGCCACACCAGGCCCAGATCTTGACGCGCTTGGGGGTCATCCTTATATTTCCTCCTCGTCATCAAAAGCAGTACCAGCGGGAGTAGCTCAGTTGGTAGAGCTCCACGTTGCCAACGTGGTTGTCGCGGGTTCGAGTCCCGTCTCCCGCTCCATTTTTGGGCGCCAATAATATACGCCGCGCCCGGAAGTACACGCCAGGACCGGCCCCCGCAACGGGGGTCGGTCCTTTTTTGTGCCGAGGCTCAGGAGGGCTGCGCCTCTGGCACCGCCCCTCGCCGCTCCCCCAACTGCAGCAGGGCCGGCAACAGGGTGATCGAAGTGACGAAGCAGCAACTCATGCCGATCAGCGCCAGGATGCTGATCGAGGTGAGGGCGGGATGGTGAGCGGAGAGGCAGCCGGCAAATCCCACCATGTTGGTCATCGAGGTGGCCACCAGCGCCATGCCCGTGGTGCGCAGCACCAGGCGCAGGGAGCCAGGCCCTTCCTCGCGGTAACGGTGAAAGATATGCACGCTGTTGTCGATACCCATGCCGATCACCGTGGGGAAGGCGATGATATTGTAAAAGTTGAGGCGGATGTCAAAGAGATACATGAACCCGGTGGTCCACAAGAGCCCGGTCAGCAGCGGGGTCAGGGCCAGCAGGGTGTCGCGGACCTTGCGCAGATCTGCGTAGAGCACGGCAGTGACGATGAGCAGGGTGAGAGTGAGGGCCTTGATGCCGTCGCTGACCATCAGCTTCAGCATCTCGGCGAAGATGATGTGGGAGCTAGAGGCGTAGAAGATCTTGCCCGAGGGGGTGGGGATCACTTTGACCTCCTCGGCGAAGCGCATGGCGTTGCGGCCATCGCGCAGGGGCAGCGAGGAAGTGATCATCACAAAGTTGAGTAATTGCCCATCCTTGCCACGGAAGATCTTGGTCTTCTCGGCCGGCAGGTCCTCCAGACGCAATTCCCCCACCGCCAGGTAGGACCGCAGCGAATCCACCCGGCTGCGCTGCGCGGCGGAAAACAGGTGTTCGTCGGCGTCCAGCAGGTGGCGGATCTGGCTGATGATCTCCAGCTTGGCTCCCTGCTCGGAGGGCAGGGCCGAATAGACGCTGCGGATCTGGCTGATGGCCGAAGAGTCGCCGGCGGCGGCCTTGCGCGCTTCCAGGGCCGCCACCACCTCCCCGGCCTCGGCGGCGCTCTCGGTGAGCACGATAGCCGGAGAGCGGGATTCCCTGACCTCATCGGGCAGGGTGAAGCCGGCGCTGGGAGAAGGCGGCTGCAATTTCTGAAAGTCGTACTCGAATTCGATGTCCTTGAGGTGGTAGAGGGCGTAGGCGGTCAGCAGCGCGCACAGCCCCAGGGTGATCCTGGGCAGCGGAAAGCGCCCCCGGCGCAGCAGGTGGGCTGGCGCCTCCTCCTGCCACAGGCGCACCAGGTGCCAGCGCTCGGCCAGCACGATGAAAGCCGGACAGACGGCGATCATCGCCACCAGCGAAAAGATGATGCCAATGCCGACGATGAACCCGAACTCGTAGAAGCCCCTGAAATCGGCGGTCATCATCGAGAAGAAGGCCGCCGCCGTGGTCAGGCCACTGGTGGTCAGCGAGGTGCCGGTGTGCTGCAAGGTCTCGCTCAGGGCCGCCTCCACCTCCAGGCCCCGCCGTCTGGTCTCGCGGTAGCGGGCGAAGACGTGGATGCCGTAGTCGATGCCCAGGCCGAAGAGGATGGCGAAAAGCCCGACGGTGATCTGGTTGAGGTTGCCGATCACCAGATAGGTCAGGCCAAAGGTCCACACCAGACTCATCACCAGGGGGATGGCGACCAACACTGCCGAGAGCACCTGGCGGAAATAGAGGGAGATCAGCGCCATCACGCCCAGCAGGCTCAGCAGCGAGGAGAACTTCATGTCCTTCATCAGCGCGTCGTACTGATTGGCGCTGTTCTTGACCGCGCCCTGGTACACACACTTGATGTCGGGGTGGTAGCTTTCGGGATGGAGGGCGGCGATGGTCTGGTTGACACTCTCCATCAGCCGGCGGGTGAGCTTGATATCGGTGAGTCCGCCGGCCGGGTACACGGTGATGGCGATGCCATTCTGCTCGACGGTGAGCAGGTAGTCGCGCGCTAGGCCGGTGTGCTCGGTGCGCCCCTGGTACTTGTTCTCCAGGTCGGAGAAATCCAGCACCGGCTCCCCTTCTTCGAGCGGCACGTAGAGGGGCGACTGCCTGAGCTTCTGCTCTTCCAGGTACTCGGCCAGGCGGCGGTGGACCTCCTCCAGGTCCGCGTGTTCCATGTAGAGCAGGCGGTTGCGGCTGTAGAAATCGTCGTCCTGGTGGCGGCTGACTACGGCGGTGATCAGCGGATTGTGTTCGAGGGAGTCGGCCAGCACGTCGACGAAACGGGCGGCCTGGTCGAGGTCCGAGGAGGTGACAACGATGATGAGCGGGCTGATGCCCCCCACCCGCTCCTTGATGCGGTTCAGCTCGCGGACACTGATGTAGTCATCGGGCAGCAGGGCGGCGAAGTCGGTCTGGATGCGCAGCTGCACGGCAAAGTACCCCGCACCCAGCGAGAGCAGAAGGGCCAGGAAAATGATGCGCAGGGGGTGGTGATGGACATAGTGGGCCAGACGCCCATAATCTAGCCGCATTTGGCGATCAGTTCTTGATCTGGCGCAGGCTGTCTAATTGCTTGCCAAGCTGCTGGATGAGCTGCTCATAGGTGTGTTTCTGGAGGTAGCGAGAGTACTGGCGCAGGTACCCGTCGGCAGTGCTGGCGCTGTCGATGCTCAGGTCGTAGATCCGCCACTGCCCCTGGCTGGCGCGCAGCAGATAGCCGATGGCCACCTTTTCCTGCTTGAGGGGCACTACCGCGTGCACCGTGGCCCGCTCGCCCTCCACCTTCTGGTCCTGGTAAGTGGTCTTTCCCTCGCGGTAGTAGCGCAGGAAACTGGTGTAGTTCTTTTCGCGGATGATGGCGCCAAAAACCTCGACGAAACGCTGCCGTTCCGCAGCGGTGTGTTTATCCCATTCGGCGCCCAGGGCCAGCCGGCTCAGTTCGCCGAAGTCGAACACCTCGTTGATGTGGTGGTCCAACTCTTGGCGCAAGGCCGGGGGCAAGGGGCCGGTGGGGGCCTGTTTGACGATGGCCTGGGCCTGGGCGTCGCGGCCCTGGAGAAAAGCAATGGGGTCGGGCAGCTCGGCCGCCCCCGCCGCGCCCAGGGTCAGGCAGAGGGCGCTCATAGCGCCGAAAAAAACCAATCCCCTCATTTCAATCCACCTCTCTCTACTTCCCCGACAAGGGGGGTTGGTTGGGGGGCGAGGCGGTCTGCTCAGCCTTCGCCTCCTCATAACAGCTGCAATAATTTTGGATCAGCCCCTTTTCCTGGGCGTCCCGGGTCCACACCCGCAGGCCGGCGTAAAAGGCCTCCGCATAGGAGTTGGTGGAGTTGGCGTCGGTGAGGATACCCAGGCCCATGGTGCGATCGGGAGGGGTCTTGCCGTAGAACCGCTGGTGGTCGGCGACCACGTCCACCTGCTCGAAGGCCCATTTGCCCAGGTTCTCTTCGCCGCTTTCCATCACCACAAAATAAGGGCGGGCCACTTTGTTGCGCCGCCCCGAGGTCCCCGCCTCCAAGGTTGAGCTCCACACGTACTTCATCTGCGTGAGGATGCCCAGCCAATTGGTCGAATAGATCACGTAGAGGCCCCCGGCGCTGTCGTTGGTGCTGTCGTAGCGTTCGTCCCCGCCCGGGGGGAGGACGTTGACCCGCCAGCACCAGGTCAGGATAGGATAGACCAGCGGATTCCACTGGACTTTCTTGCCCAGGATCACCGAGGAACCGCTATCGCGGGCCGCCAAGTAGTGCTGGCCCTCGGCACCCTCCACCCGGTAGGGCTTGGTTTTATCGTCGTCCTTATTACGCCAGGTCCAGTCCTTGGGCAGCTGGCCGACCGGAGTGTTGGAGAAATCCTCCAGGAGGAGATACCCCTCCCCTTGTTCCTGGGCCGGACTGCCAACCACCAGCAACAGCAGCAGGCCAATCCCGCCGACCAGGGCGCGCTTCATGGTTGCACCTTCAGGGAAAGGCCCCCGGTGGTCTTCTCGAGTTTGGCCAGGGCCAGGTTATGGCGGTACACCGCCTCATAATAGGCCTGCTCGCTTTGGGCCCAGGCCTCGAAACCGGCGATCAGCTCTTTGGCCTCGTCGGCATCCAGCTCGTAGGCGTCCTGCGCCTCCTTGATCCACTGCCGGCTGAGCCGGCGGGTTTCGGTGGCTGCCCCCAGTTCGCTCTGGGCCTGCTGGTAATTGGTATGGGCCCGCTCCACATCCACCCGGATACCCTGGGCATTGAGACGCTCCTTGGCCTTGAGTTCCTGGTATTCGGCCTGCGCCTTATCCACTTCGGCGCCGATGAGGTCCCACTCCAGCGCCTGCCGCAGCCGCAGCACCATCCCGCCGTTGAAGTAGTTGAACTCGTCCTTGACGAAGGGACTGTGCTGGTCGGTGCGCTTGGGCGCCACGGCGTAACGCACCCCGCCGCTGAGCATCACCTGCGGATAGTACGCCCCCCGCGCCGCCTTGACCATGGCTTCCTTGGCCTTTAGGCCGGCCTGGAGCTTGCGCCAATCGGGTCGTTGCTCCAGAGCCCGGGCGCAGAGGCTGTCTAAAGGCAGGAGGACTGCGGTTTCGGGCACCAGTTCCAAGCTGTCAAGTTCCACGCTCTCGCCCTCCTTCAATCCGGTCTTCCAGGCCAGAGCCGCCTGGGCCAGCGCCCGCTTCTGTTCGACAATCTGTTCTTGTTTTTCTAGTTCCACCAACGCCAGCCGGAATTTGTAGTGCCCCGACAAGGGGATGGCCGGGTTCTCCTCAATCTCGGCGCGTTTCTCGGCTATCTTTTTCTGCAAATCGTCCGCCAGGTTCCCCAGCTGATGGGCCAGCTGGATGCTGTAGTAGAGTTCGGCCACTTCCAGCACCAGGTCCAAGCGCTGCCCCTCGACACCGGCCTCCTCGACCACCACCCCCTGCTGCGCCGCCTGCCCCAGCGCCGCCGCCCCGGCCACGTACAGGGGCTGGACAAACTCCAGTTCGGTCTGGTTGAAGGGGCCCAGATCCCGCAGCCCGGAGGTGTCCTCTGGAGGGTTGAAGATGTCGCCGTGGGCAGAGGGCACCAGCCCGCTGGTGCTCTCCAGGCGCAGGCGGGGCAGGAAGCGGGCAGCCTGCAGCTGCCGCAGCCTGGCTTGGGCCCCGGCCACCTTCCACGATCCCTCCCCGGCTGCGAGGGTGTGACGCAGAGCCAGTTCGGTCAGTTCCTTTAGCGTGTAAGGAGCCTCGGGATCGGCGGCCCAGGTCTTTGCCGTCCAGACGCAAACACACAGCCACAACAGGGTCCAGGCACCCAATTGCTTCATCAGGACAAGGTCCCTGCCTGCGCGGCGGCCTGTTGCTGCGCCTCTTCGGCGCGGGCCAGTTGCCGGCTCATCTGCGAGAGGAAGATCCAGCCGACCGAGATCCAGAAGACCTTGCGCAGCCGCTTGACAATGCCCATCGACAACCCGGCGGCCGGATTGAGGCCCAGGCTGATAAAAAGAAAAACCTGGCTGCCTTCGAGCACACCGATGTTGGAAGGCATGAAGAAGAAGAGGCTATTGATGCTCACCGACAGGGAGGTAAGTAAGAGCGCCACGGTGAAGTCGATATCGACCCCCAGGGCACTCAGGATCACATAGGTCTCACAGGTCCCCAAAAGCCAGCCCACGGTATGGCAGGCCACCACCGCGGCCAGACGCCCCTTGTGGCGCTGGTAGAAATGACCGATGTGGTCGTCGATGCGCCTGGCTTTGGCCATCTTGCTCGCGATCCAATCGGTCTTGATGCCCAGACGGCGGATCAGGGTCAGCAGCGAGGTGAATAGGTGGTGCTGCTGGTGGTAGAGTCCCCAGATCAGCATCCCGCTGGCCACCAAGATTACGCCCAGGCCCAGTTCCACCGAGTGGGGCAGGGCATGGGGCAGGTCCCAGGAGAAAACGACCAGCAAAAAGCCCAGGGACGAGAACACCAGGCCGGTGAGCACCTGGGTGGTCTTGTTGACCACCACCGCCGCCAGACTCAGCGAGGTGGGGGCCTGGCCCTTGAGTAAGTACGCCTTGAGCGGTTCGCCGCCCAGGTTGGCCAGGGGGGTGAGTTGGCTGACCGCGTCGCCGGCCAACTTGGCCCGCAGCAGGGCCGAGAAGGGCGGTTTGAACGCTCCGGGCGGGAAGGCGAAACTCCAGGCCAGAGAATTGCTCAGGTGCCAGAGGAAGGCGACCAGCAGCACTACCGGGAAGGACCACTTGACGATGGCCAGGTGATGCAGGACTTCCCCCACGCCCGTCTTGCCCACCAGATAACCCAGCAGCAGCAGCCCCAGGCCGGGGAGCAGGAGTCTGAGCACCTTCATGGCCGGCCCTCTGCGGAAGAGGTCCCCGGCACCGGCACTGCCTCCTGGCCCTCGACGGGTGGGTACGCCTGTAGCATCTTCTGCTGAGAGATCAGCACCCCGACGGCCACTAGGTGGATGCCTGCTACCGTAAACCAGTACATGAATTCCAGCACGTTGGCCAGGGCAGCGACGAGGTAGATAAAGGAAAAAGTGTCGCGTTTGGCGAGAAAACCATAACGCTCGGTGAAGCGGTAGAAACCGCCCTTCTGGTCTTTGGGCACATGGCGGGCCAAACCCACCAGGTAATTCTGCAGGCTGCCGCTGCCGGTCTTGAGGGCGTAGCTGTACATGATGCCCAGGGTCAGCAGCAGGGCGCAGATCGCCGAAACGCCCAGGTACACATAAGAGGGCGAATCCGGGTGAACCCGGTGCAGGCCGACCAGCATGCCGGCATAGGCACACAGATAGGCAATGTTGTCAGTGAGGGTGTCGAACCAGGCGCCGAATTTCGACTCACTCAGCTTGACCCGGGCGATCTCCCCGTCGCAGCGGTCGAGAATGGCCGCCAGCTGCCACAACACGCCGGACCAGGCGAGCCAGGCGTACTGGTCGGGCCGCGTCACCAGATAGGCGCTGGCCAGCCCAGCGGGCATCACCAGCAGGGAGGTCACCAGATGCGGGGAGATGCCGGTCTCGATCAGGACTTTGCTGATGGGGATGGAAATACGCGCATTGAGGTGGCGCGAGACAAAGCCGCTGGTGGACTTGGTCACCTGGCTGAAGAGCATGTTCTTGGCCGCCCTCGAACTGCGGCGGTCCTCGACCCGTCGCCACAGGGCCAGGGCCGAAGGGCGCAGCTGCAACTGTCGGCCCCGAACGCGCCGGCTCAGCCAGCCCCACACCTCTTCCCTTGCGGCCAGCAATTCACTGGTAGCATCTGCCACTTCTGCACTACACAGAAAAGCCCCGGTGCTGGCGTTTTCTCCCCCCAGGGCAGGGACAAACTCCACCCCGTCCCCGGCGAGGCGGACCTGGGTGAAGGTACCGGATCGGACCGAAGCACTCACCTGGGCCACCAGGTCCTTGCCTTCGAGACCCCCCTTGACCAGTTCGGTGAGCGAGGCGTGGTGGTGCACGTACTCGGCCATCACCACCAGCAGCCCTTCGCCCTGCGGTCCAAAAGGCAGCGGGGCGGAGGTCCCCCATTCGAGAAACTGGACTTCGACGTGTAACTTGCGCGGCAGCTGTCCTACGCGGTGCCCTGCCCCGGGGGCGACCACCACCGTCAGCTGCTCGACGCCGGCCCGCGCCATGGTCCGCACCATGCGGTCGAGCAGCGAAAGCCCCGCCACCCGCCTGGAGAGCAGATCGACGCCGCGCTGGTGGTCGGGAAAGATCAGCAGGCCCTGGCGGATCATGCGGGGGTCTCCGCTGCCCGCAACTGCCCCTGGGCCTCCACCTCATCGCCCTGAAAGAGATGGAGGTGGCGGCGGACAAAGTGCAGGTCCTCGGGTGTATCCACATCGGCCCAAGGCAAGTCGCCCACTTCGCAGCCGACCACTGGATGTCCCAAGTCGATGAGCCGCTGCACCCCGGCCACATAGCGCAACTTGGAGGTGGTTCCCGCACCGGCAACCAGATCCTCCAATACCCCGAGCAGACACCGGCGGCCCTCGCCGGAAAAACGCATGATACCCACCGATTCGGCGTGGGCAGCCGGCAGATTCTTGCCAATGGCGCGGACCTGCCCGTCCTGCACGTGTAGCTTCATATCATCCGGGTCGTAACACGCTTTGCGGCGGATCATCAGACAGCAGCAATCCTCGGCCGCCAACAGGTGCTGGAGGATCTGGGGATGAAAAACATTGTCGCCATTGAGCAGCAGAAAATCGCGATCCATCTCGGCGCGCGCAGTCCACAGCGAGACGAGATTATCGGCCAGAGCATAAAATGGATTATATCTGAGTTTGACTGAGAGCTTGCCCTGAAAAGCAGCGAGCGCGGTGCGGATTCTTTCGATCCCAAACCCGCATACCAGGACCACCTCCCGGATACCAGCGCCCTCCAGGTTGGCCAGTTGTTGTTGCAAGATGGAGCCGGCGCCGATGGGCAGCAGGCATTTGGGGCAATTTGCGGTAAAAGGCCACAATCTGCGGCCCTGACCGGCCGCCAGGACTATAGCTTTCATTGCCTTTGGGTGCGGAGTACCAACGTGGGGAGCAACTCTAAAAATCTATGTATAACCGTATGTCCCGTCAATGCGAAACGCGCCTCCGGCTCGATAAATCGCCGCTTGGGGCTTATATTTCTTTCGCGCTTCATTCTCAATCGCCCGGCGCAAGGACCTGGACGTGACCCAGACCCTCAGCGCACCGCCCGTACCACCTGCCAGCACCGCCGAGGCCGAGAGGGATATTAAGGACTTGGCCAGCGGCGCTCTGGTCAATTTCGTCGGCAAACTCGGCCGGCTCTCGCGCGCCGCCTTCCTGTGGGCGGTGCCCCTGCTCTGCGGCCTAGAGGTGTTGGGCCTGTTCAGCACCGCCTGGAGCATCGCCTCTCTCATCCAACGCCTGGGCCGCTTCGGCCTGCAGATCACGGTGGTCCGCTTCGCGGTGGCCGCCCGCACTGCCGGGGATCAGGCCGAAGTGGAAAGGGTGCTGGCCTCGGCCCTGTGGTTGGGCACTGCGGTCAGCGCCGCGATGCTGCTGGGCACCTGGCTGGCGGCCGACTGGATCGCCGCCTTCTACGAGCAACCCATCGCCCCTGCCGTGCGCATCATGGCGCTCTCCACCCCTTTTATGACCTGGGCCTGGATCTTCGTAGCCGCCACCCGGACCCTGCGCATCATGCGCTACGACGTGTACGTCATGTCCATCGCCGGCCCGCTGCTGCTGCTGGTGTTCAGCATCGGCGCCGGCCTGGCCGGCTGGGGACTCGAAGGCCTGGCCTGGGCAAATCTGATTATGGCCGTCGGCAGTTGCTGGTTGGCGGCCCACTACTTTGGCCGTTTCTTCTCCCTGAGATCCTGCCTGGCCCGCCTCGGGCAGGGCCTGCCCTGGCGCGCCATGGGCCGCTTCTCCCTGCCGGTAATGACCACCGACTCTATCTACGGCGTGTTGAGCAACCTCGACGTGTTGATGCTGATGCGCCTGCTCCCGGGCGAACCCAGCGCAGTGGGCGCCCAAGTCGGCATCTACGCGCTGGCCAAGAACATCGCCGGCGCCATGCTCAAGGCACCTCAGTCCCTGGACCCCATCTTCAGCTCCATCGCCAGCGAACTGTCGGCCAGGGATCAGCACCGCGCCCTGGGCTACCGCTTCTCGGTGGTCTCTGGCTGGATCCTGACCATCAACCTGCCCATCTGCGCCGCTATCTTGTTAGCCGGCGACGCCCTGCTGCAACTGATAGGCCACGTGCAGGTCGGCGATTTTCACACTGGTCTCGATGTGCTGGCCGTACTGTGTATCGCCATGATGGCCCAGGGGCTCTTTGTCATGGTAGATCCGGTGCTGACCATGGCCGGCAGGCCCTATCTCAACCTGTTCAACAATGGTTTTTGGCTACTTGCTAACATCCTGCTCAATTTCTGGCTGATCAGGGACTACGGCCTGATGGGTGCGGCCTGGGGCAGCACGCTCTCTGCCCTGATGGCTGGAACCCTGCGCCTGGTACAACTCTATATGATCCACGACATCCTGCCCTTCAGTCGGGCCCAGCTCAAACCCCTGCTGGCGGCGCTGGGGGGCATCCTGGCCGGTTGGCTCTGCCGCCAGGTGGCCCCCGCCGGGCCGGCCTGGTCGCTCGGGCTGCCCCTGAGCGCCTTTCTGTCCGTGTATCTGGTGACCTTGCACGCCCTGGGCCTCAGCAGCGAGGACCGGTTGATGCTCCAACGGGTCAAGGCCCCCTTCAAACGCCTCTTTCGCAGGAAGAAATGAATCCATGAAAGCGATTATCCTGGCGGCCGGGGCCGGCACCCGCCTCAGCCCGCTGACCGATGGCTGCCCCAAATGCCTGGTAAAGGTGGGCCCACGGCCCCTGATCGACTACCAACTGCAGGCCCTGCGCCAGGTCGGGGTCGACGACGTGGTGCTGGTGGTGGGTTATGAGGCCGACCAGATTCGCGCCCACTGCGGCCACACCGCCCGCTATATCGAGAATCCCGACTACCTCAGCACCAACAGCATCTACTCCCTGTACCTGGCCGCCGCCGAACTGGACACCGACACCTTTCTTTTTAACTGCGACATTCTCTTTCATCCAGAAATCTTGGCACGTCTGCTGACCCGCCCCAACGCCGTGGCCGTGGATGCGCAGGTGGCGCGGGTGGCCGGCGAGATGAACGTGGCCGGCGACCTCCAAGGCCGGGTGCAGGCCATCAGCAAAGCGCTGGCCCCCGAGCATAGCCAAGCCCAGAGCGCCCAACTGGTCAAATTCGACCGCCAAGGCGCCCTGGCGGTGGGCCAGGAAGTGGAACGGCTGGTGCGCGACGAGCACCGCGACGCTTTCCCCACCTCGGCCTATGGGCCGCTCATCGCTCTGCAGCGACTCTACGCCGTCGAGGTAGGCGACCTGCCCTGGGGAGAGATCGATTCGCTGGAGGACTACCAGCGGGTCTGCCGCGAGGTACTCCCCCGCCTACAGGGCGCCTGAGAGACGCCATGGACCCAGGTCTGGTCTGGATCGATGCCCGGCCACCAGCTGCCGGCTGGCGACTGTGGGGCATGAACCTGGTCGAACGCCAGCTGCGCCAGGCTGCCCTGCACGGTTTTTCCCGGGCGCGCATCTGGGTGTCCCCCGCCTCGCAGCCACAAGTGCTGCGCCTGCGCCGGGACCTGGAAGACGTCTTCCCCCTGCAGCTGGAGGTGATTCCCGCTGAGGATGAGCGCCCCCTTTGCGCCGCGCTGACCTACGCAGACGAACCGGTGCTGCTCCTGCAGGGCGACCTGGTCTTGGACGACCGTCTGCTGCGCCACCTGCTCAAGGGCGGCCCGGGCACGGCACTGGCCGAAGGCGACGAGGTGGTGGCCTACCTAAATCCCGCCCAGGCCCGCGCGCTGGCCGGACACTGGGAGACCGGGGGGGGTCTGGGCGCTGCCCTGGCCGCCGCCGGCCTGCAACCGCGCCGCCCCGCCGAACTGGACCCCTATGTCCCTTCCCTGCGCCTGACCATGCCCCCCTACCTGCTGCGGGCCCGCGCCAAGAGCGAGTTGCCCTCCCTGGACCAGCTGCTCTACCACCGCACCTTCAAGGGGGTCATCGACGCCATTGCCCGGTACGGGTACTACCATTTGGTGCGCTGGATCACCCGCCAACTGAGCCGCACCTCCCTGACCCCCAACCTGTTCACTGCCCTCTCCATCCTGGCCATCTGGGCGGCAGTCCCCTGTTTCGCGCTGGGACAGCTCGGGGCCGGCGTCCTTTTGGCCTGGCTGGGGGTGATCCTCGATTCGGTGGACGGCAAACTGGCCCGCCTGACCCTGCACCTGAGCGAGGCGATGGGCACGCTGGAGCATCTGAGCGCCATGCCAGCTCTGGGATTGTGGTACCTGGCGTTGGGATGGCATTGCAGTGGAGGGGAGTTACTGCGGGACACCCCCATGGCCCTGGCGACCTGGGCCCTGGTGGGGTCCTTTGTGCTGGACAAGATCGTCAGCAGTGCCTTCAAAAAACGCCACCGCCGGGAGATCTTCGACTACCGCCCGGTGGACGCGGCCTTCCACCTGATCGCCGCCCGCCGCAACGTCAGCCTGCTCCAGTTGAGCGTGGGTGCTCTGTTGGACCAGCCCCACATCGCGTTGGTGTCGATGGCGGCCTGGATGGTCTGCACCCTCTGCTTCCACGCCGGCCGCTGGCTATGGGTGGAGGTCGA
>CAMAVQ010000014.1 GCA_945861755.1 Gemmatimonas phototrophica | reverse complement strand
CAGAGCATTTTTCTTGGCAAAGTAGAGGATGAGTTCGGCTTTGGGGATGTTAGGCAGGTCGAAGAGTTCCAGAAAGCGGTACACCGCGTCCACCCGCACCCGCTGTCCAGCGGCCTCGACCAGGAGCCCCTCCTCGTCGAAGCGCAGGTCCTTGGGATGCAGGCAGTAGACCGGACAATTTTGGGCCTGGAGCTGGGCGGCCAGCCACTCCATCTCGGCGCGGTAGTCATTGGATTCATCCGAGACCACCAGGGCCACCACCGGGCGTTCCTGCTGGAGGGTGGCGCGCAGGGCGGCGTAGAAGCCTCCGATCAGCCCCTCGGCCCCGCCGATGACCTGGTAGCCCGATTCGGTGTACAGGCGGGCCAGCAGGGCGGTAAAGCCCATGCCGCCGGGCACTGAGTCGAGTTCGGTGAGGCGGAACCCCTCTGCGGTGAGCAGGAGGTCAGGGCGCAGGACCAGGGGCAGGTGAGTGCGGAAGCGGTTCATGCGGCCAAGTTCGACGACCCGCTCGGGTTTGCCCTGGTCGAGATAGCGGTGTACCCAGGCCGGTTGTAGGCCTTTGACGCTGTGGTGGTAGAGCAGGTTGGCGGCCTTGTAGAAGCGCACCAGCACCGGGCCCAGTTGCTGGAGCAGGTGGTGCTGGTCGGCGCTCAGCCAGAAAGGCTCGGGGGAGATGCGCCAGGGCAGCCGGCTGTCGGGGTGGAGCTGGGTGCGATCCCCGGCAAAGAGGCCCCCCTCAGGCGACTGGGCATTGATGTGCAGGCAGAGCGTTCTGGGATCTACTTGACGGGGATCTATTTGAATAGATGGCAGGGCCATGAAACCTATCTCGGGTGAAGTCAAAGAATGTAGGCGACACCGCCTACCTGGTCAACCGGCCCTGGCAGCGGGTCCCTTTCTTCCCTATCCTAACTTCTAGATTCTAAAAAAGGTGGATTAGCGTGCAATTGAAAGGCAGAAAGGCGCTGGTGACTGGGGCCGGTCGGGGCATCGGCAGGGCTATCGCTCTGGCGCTGGCGCGGGAAGGGGCGCAGGTGGCCTTGCTGGCCCGGAGCCGGCCACAGTTGGAAGAGGTTGCTGTCGAATTGGGCAGCGAGCGGAGCCTGGTGCTGAGTGCTGATCTGGCCAGAGAAACCGAGGTGCGAGAGGTGCTGGGTCATCTGGAGGCGGTCTGGGGCGGGGTGGATATCCTGGTCAACAACGCCGGTATGCTCGGACCCATCGGCCCCACCTACCAGGTGGATACCGCCGCTTGGCTCCAGGCCCTGCAGGTCAACCTGGGGGGATGTTTTCTGTGTACCCATCTGCTGCTGCCCGGTATGGTGGCCCAAGGGTATGGCAAGATCATCAACCTGTCGGGCGGGGGGGCGGTCACGCCCCGGCCCTGGTTCAGCGCCTATAGCGCTTCTAAGGCCGGGGTGGTGCGTTTCACCGAGACCCTGGCCGCTGAGGTGGCCCAATATCACATCGACGTCAACGCCATTGCCCCAGGGGCCGTCAACACCCGGATGTTGGACCAGGTGCTGGGGGCCGGGGAATTGGCCGGGTCCCAGGCCCAGGCCGAGGCCCAGGCCCAGTTGGAGGAGGGCGGGGTGGACCCGTCGCAGCCGGCCGCCCTGGCGGTTTTCCTCGCTTCGGCCCGTTCCGACGGTTTGAGCGGCCGGCTCTTCAGCGCCGTATGGGACGACTGGGAGAACTTGGAGGTGGCGCAAGTCATGAAAACGGATCATTACACCGTGCGGCGGGTGGTACCCCCAAGGTGAGGAGCGGATGCACAGAGTAGGTTTGGTGGGTGCGGGAGGTATGGGGCAGAAAAGGGCGGCGGTGGTCGCCGCGCATCCGCAGTGCGAGTTGGTGCTGGTCTGCGACCTGGATCGAGCCGCAGCGGCAGATCTGGCCCAGCGTTATGGGGCGGCCCAGGCCTCCTCTTGGGAGCAACTGGTGGCCACCGAGGATCTGGATATAGTCGTGGTCTCCACCACCCACGAGTGGCTGGCCCCGATCAGCGTGGCGGCCCTGCGGGCCGGCAAACACGTGTTGGCCGAAAAACCGCTGGGGCGCAACCCAGAGGAGGTGGGCCAAGTGGTGGCAGCAGCGGCGCAGGCCGGGCGCTGGCTCAAGGCCGGGTACAACCATCGCTACCACCCGGCCATTGCCAAGGTCCGCGCGGTTTTTGAGGCCGGCGAATTGGGACCCCTGCATTTCATCCGGGGACGGTACGGCCATGGGGGCCGGCCTGGATACGAACGGGAGTGGCGCGCCGATCCAGCCAGATCGGGCGGGGGGGAGATGCTCGACCAGGGGGCGCACCTGGTGGATCTGGCCCTGTGGTTCATGGGCGATTTTTCCCGCGTCACCGGCATGTTGAGCACCAGCTACTGGCCCATTGCCCCCTTAGAGGACAACGCCTTTGGGCTTTTCGCCACCCCGGCAGGACAGGTGGCATCCCTTCACGTGAGCTGGACCCAGTGGAAAAACCTGTTCAGCTTCGAGGTCTTTGGCCGGGATGGATATGCCACTGCCCACGGTCTGGGTCGCTCGTACGGACCAGAACACGCGCTGGTGGGGCGTCGGGCCCTTGGGGGAGGGCCGCCGCAAGAGGAACGCTTTGATTTTTCCGGCGAAGACCAATCCTGGACCCTTGAGTGGGAGGATTTCATCCGAGCCATCCAGACCGGACACGCCCCGCTGGCCGAAGGGCGCCAGGCCCTGAAGACTATGGAGTGGATATACCGGCTCTATCTGGCCGCGCGAGAAGGGAGAAGTGTGGGAGTGGCGGAAGCGCCAAGCTGATGTTTACGCAAAGGTTAATTGAAAGGGAGATCTTGTTTGCTGGTGGAGTGCGGCACTTATTTTGGGGTTTTGGTAAATATTTTTGAAAATTACATCTGAAAATCCGTAGATTAATAGGGCATGTGGTTGAGACCTTCCCATTAAACGACCAGGATTGTCTTATGCGAACCGACCACGACGCCGCCAACAGCGAACGGATTTGCCTGGCTTACCGCAGGCTGGCCAACGCCATGATCCTGAGCACCTTGAGGGAGATTTCGAAGACGGACGAGACCGAGGACAGCACCCCTGAGATTCTTTTTATCGAAAGTCAGCGCATTGATCCGTGGTGCGAACTGGCTGGCCTCGAACCAGAGGTGGTGCGCCGGGCCGCCCGCCGAATCGCGGGGTCTTTCTAGGGCCAGTAAAAGTAGGAAAAAGCAGCGCTTCGGGATTCGTCCCCGGAGCGCTTTTTTATTTGCTGCTGAGGGTCTGGGCGCGGCTGTATTCGAGGATGCCTTTGATCACTTTTTCGGCATCGCGCTGGCGCAATTGTTCAAAGCGCAGGGCCCAGCCGTGGTCGGTGTAGGCCAGGTTGCGCAATTCGAGCAGCACCTTGACTCCGGCCGGATTGTTGCGCAGCACCGCCAGGGACTGGCCCCGCATGTGGGCACCGGCGCCCAGGGAGGGCAGCATAGTGCGGGCAAAATTCTTCGAAACCGAATCGCGGCGGCCCTGTTTGCCCTGGTAATAGAGGACCAGCGGGGCCTCGGGGGCCCGGGGATCGATGTCGGCATGGAAGGAGAGGAAGATGCGGCGATTTACCGGGGTGTGCCCGAAAAGCTGCTCGGCGATGTGTACCCGGGCGTTGAGGTTGCCTCCCCGGCCACCGCGTGGCCAGGACCCGGCGTTGTTGGGCTCGTTGAACTTGCGGCTGTTGTAGACCTCGTTCTTTTCGTTGACAAAGGTCTGGGCCGCCGGGTTGCTGTGGCGCAGGAGATGGTTGGGGCTCAGCAAGGTCAGCTCAGCCTGGGCGCCATGCCGGCACAAAAGGACATAGACCCGCAGGGTGATGTCGTAGACATATTCGTCCTCGACTACATAGACTTTGTTGCCGTTGCCGTCCATGACCTGGACCACTGCCCCCGGATCTAACCCCCCATGTCCTGGGTCGAGGACGAAATTCCAGCCCTTGAGTGCCGAACTGAGCGGGGGCAATTGTTCTACCGAGCCGGCAAAGGCCTGCCACAGCCGCCTGGCTCGCTCATAAGACTGAAGTGGCGAATGGGGTGGGTTTTCAAAATAGTTGGGCTGGAGCTGGTGAGGCGCCTTGGGGCGGTCGCGATAGTAGGGGCCGTTTTCGCACTCGATCTCCCCCAACTCCCTGAGGGGGACGCGCAGGCTGTCCCAGTTGACCTCGGCTGTTTGTAAGGCTTCGGTGTCGCCGAGCATGGGTTTGACCTTTAGCTGGGCGCCCGGATGGATCACCGAGCCTTGGAGTTTGTTCAGGCGCCGCAGTTCGGGGAGACTCATCTGGTGGAGGCGGGCGATCTCGCTGAGGTTGTCGCCGGGTTCCACTTTGTACAGGGCGAAGGTTTCGGCTTTTCTGGGACTCAGTTTTAATTCCTGGCCGGGGTAGATCTCCTCCGAGTTGAGGCCGTTGATGCGTTTGAGTTCCTCGGCATCGATGCCGTAGGCGCTGGCGATTTCCCACAAGGCATCCCCGCGCTCGACAATGTGTACGTCTTTGGCCGTGGTCCGCAGCCGGAGCTTCTGGCCGACCAGGATCTTGCCGTCCTCATCCAGGCCGTTGAGTTCGCGCAGCTTGTCCACCGCTAGCCGGTAGGAGCGGGCGATGGCAGTGAGGGTTTGGCCGGGTCGCACGATGTGGATGCCCTCATCGAGGGCCGAAGGGCGCAGGCGCAGCTTTTGCCCGGGGTGAAGCCGATCTTCTTTCAGATTATTGAGCTGGCGCAAGAGGCCGGGGGGCAGGTCGAAGCGCTGGGCGATTTCGACCAGGGACTCCCCCTTCTGGACCAGATAGTCGAAGGGGGGCAGGTCCTCTTCTTCTCCAGTGGTGGTGGAGTCAGGGTTGTCCTGCGCCGTGGTATCGGCAGCCTCGGGCAACTCGTTCCGGAAAGGGTCTGGCGTCGGCGGCAACAGGGCCGTGTCCGCGGAAGGACTTGCCTCCCTGCCCGGGTTGCCTGCTTTGGGCGGACGCGGAACCAGGGCAGTGGGCTGGGCCGCAAGGGTCGACTCGGGCGCGCTGAGGCGCAGTCGCTGGCCCACCAGGATACGGTCGCCACTCAGCTGGTTGAGCTGGCGCAGTTGGTCCAGGTCCACACCGTAGGTCCGGGCGATCCTGACCAAGGTTTCGCCCTTGTCCACCCGGTGCCAGGCCGGTCGGGCACCGGCCGGGAGCTTCAGTCGCTGGCCCACGCGGAGTCGGTCGCCCCGCAGGCGGTTGGACTTGCGCAGTTGAGCTACCGAGAGCTGGTAACGCTCGGCGATGGCGCTGAGCGTTTCGCCGCGCTTGACCACATAGACCTGGTCCTGGGGCTTTTTGCTTTTTTTGGCAGGTGCCTGGCTGGGCATCACACATACGAGCAGGACCACCAGGACACAGTACGACCAACGCATGGGTAACCCAAAAAGGACTACAGGAGAAGGACTGGACAGGGGGGATACCATCCGGGACAGCGCCGGGGGAGGCACCGGGGATAACGCAAGTATAAAACCTAGATGATAATAGTGCAAAGGCAAAAGCAGCTGCTTGCCGGGTTGAGGGGGGTACCCGTATTCTCTGAGTATGACCGAGAGATTGAGAGCGCTTCCAGCAGTGGAACAAGTCCTGGGCACCCCCGGGGCCGTCGAGTTGCTGGCACTATACCGGCGTGACTTTGTCGCGGCGCTGGTGCGGCAGGTGCTGGCACAGTTGCGCGCCGGTCTGCAAGCCGGCGCGATGGGTGAGGACCGGCAGCAACTGCTAGACCGGGCCGAGGTGGAGTTGGTGAGTCTGGCCGCAAAAGCGGCGGAACCCAGCCTCGGCCGGGCGATCAATGCCACCGGGGTCATTCTGCACACCGGATTGGGGCGGGCGCCCCTGGCCCCGGCTGCCCGCCAGGCCATCGCGGCGGTGGCCGAGAATTATTGCGCCCTGGAGATCGACCTGGAGCAGGGAACACGGGGGGCGCGGGGGAACCACGTGCGGGTTTTGTTGGCCGAGCTGAGTGGGGCAGAGACCGCGTTAGTGGTCAACAACAACGCCGCCGCGGTGCTGCTGGTCCTCAACACCCTGGCCAGGGACCGGCAGGTGCTGGTGTCGCGGGGTGAGTTGGTGGAGATCGGGGGGGCCTTTCGTATTCCCGACATCATCGCCGCCAGCGGGGCGCAGATCCGCGAGGTGGGCACCACCAACCGCACGCACCTGCGGGATTACGCCGAGGCGATCGGCCCCGAGACCGGGCTGATTTTAAGGGTCCATCCCAGTAACTACCGGGTGCAGGGCTTCACCGCCCGGGTGGAGACCCCCGAGTTGGTAGAGTTGGGCCGCAGGGCGGGCCTTCCCCTGGCCCACGATTTAGGTGGGGGGGTGCTGGAGGACCTGCGCGCTTGGGGGTTGCCCTACGAGCCGGTGGTCCGGCGCGAACTGGAAGCCGGGGCAGACCTGGTCAGCTTCAGCGGCGACAAGGTGCTGGGCGGTCCCCAGTGCGGCATTGTGGTTGGCCGGCGGAGCTATCTGGAACCGATGGAAAAAAACCCCCTGATGCGCGCGTTGCGCTGCGACAAGCTGATCCTGGCGGGGTTAGAGGCCACTTTGCGCCTATTTCGCCTCGCACCACACCTGCTGCCCCAGTTCCATCCGGTGTTGGGCATGATGAGCGAGGCCGTGGAGCGGGTCGAGGCCCGGGCCCAGGCCCTGCTGGCTGCCCTGCCAGCGGCGGTGGGGGAGGCACTGCGGCCTACCATAGAGGATTCGGTCGCCCAGATCGGCAGCGGGGCCTTGCCGCTCGAAGAGCTGCCCAGCCGGGCGCTGGTGCTGGCGCCCCGCTATTACACGGCCGAGGAACTCGCCCGCCGGCTGCGGTTGGGTCGCCCTCCGGTGGTGGGGCGCATCCAGCGCGATTGCCTGGTGCTGGATCTGCGCACCGTGCGCGAGGACGAGGTGGCCATGGTGGGGGCGGCGCTGGCCGGAGTAGTGGTCGGGGGATGATCACACAAAAGTGTCGCCGGCCCCGCCCTTGAGGGAGATCTTGAGCTGGCCCTGGTCCTCGAGCTGGCGGATCTTGTGTACGATGCGCAGTTGCACCGTCTCCACTTCGCTCAGGCGCATGGGGCCGAGGAATTCCATCTCCTCCTCCATGAAGAGCCGGACCCGCTCGGACATGTTGTTGAGGATCTTATCCTTCACTTCTTCGCTGGCCGCCTTGAGGGCTACCACCAGATCTTTCTGTTCCACCTCGCGCAGCATGACCTGCACCTCGCGGTCGCTCAAGGAGCAGATATCCTCAAAGACGAACATCATATTGCGGACGGTCTCGGCGACCTCCGGATCCTGGATGTCGATCTGTTCCAGCACGCTGCGTTCGACGCTGGTGCCGGTGAGGTTGAGGATGTCGGCGGTGACCTTGGGGCCGCCCACGTCTTTGTTGCCGCCCAGGATATCTAACAAGTTCCCGGCCAGGCTGTCCTCGATTTGCTTGAGGACCGCGGGCGTGATGTTGTTCATGGTGGCGATGCGGTAAGCCACTTCCGACTGGGTGTGCTCGGGCAATTGAGAGAGGATGCCGGCGGCCTGGCGGGGGTCTAGCTGCGAGAGGATCAGGGCGATGGTCTGGGGGTGTTCGTGGGAGATGAACGGGGCCAGCTGTTCGGCCGGAACATTCTTGAGCAGATGGAAGCCAGAGGAGAGGGTGCCGGTGATGCGGTCGAGGATCTCCTGCGCCTTGCGCGTGCCCACCGCCCGCTCCAGGGTACCTCGGGCAAATTCGAGACCGCCCTGGCTGAGATATTCACCAGCCAGCAGGTGTTGCTCAAACTCGACCAGGGCCTCGTCCTGCATCTCCACCGACAGATGTTTGAACTCGGCGATGGACTGGGTGAGGCTCTCGATCTCCCCCTCGTTGAGGAACTGCATAATCTCAGCGGCCCCTTCTTGCCCCAGGGCAATCATCAACACTGCGGCCTTCTGCCGCGAGCTGAGTTCGGTCTCCCCGGCAAAATCCCCCCTGGAATCCATATCCGGCAGGGGTTCTCTTCTGGTGGGGCGGGTGGCCTCCCTTTTTTTGGACTGGGCCGCATATTTCTGGGCCGCTGAGAAAGAAATTCCCGGGTCCCCGCTGAGCGTTGCCTGACGATTGGTATTCAAGATATTGTATTTCCTGTTTTTAGGTCTTGGAAAGGCTGGGGTCTGTGTTCCCTTTTCATTCGATAGTGCAAAAAAAGGACCAGCTATTCTCAACTTGCGCAGGGCAAAAAGGGGGTTTATATTTCGGACACCCTTAACACCCTATAAAATCAGTAATTCCCCCCCACGTTTCCCCACATCAACTCCTCCTCTGCCCCTCTTTTAATCTGTGCCTCGCTCTCTGTCCCGGCGAAAGGACACTCAGGGCATGAAGGTCATCGATTTGCTCATGCTGCCCCAGCCTAACCAGGCCGGCTGCAAAAGGCACCTGCTAGAAGAGTACCTGTCCAACCCCTTTCTCGACGACGACCTACAGGAATTGGCCCTTCGCCTGGGGGTCTCGCGCACCGAAGTGGCCGCTGCCCTGGGCGAACTGTGCCAGGGGCAGTTCCTGAAGGCCCAAGGCCAGCGAGGATATGTCCTGGATCTCAGCGAGGTGGGGGAAAAACCCACCCCCACCCTGACGCGCACGCCAAACGGACTGGCCCGCCGAGAAGGGCCTGGAGGCACCGAACCTTTTGGGACCTGGCTGGAAGCCCTGCCTTTTGGGCTGGCCCTGCTCAGGGCAGATGGCAGTCTGGATCGGGCCAACGAACGGGCGATCAGTTGGATGGGTATTCCCCGGGAGAGTTTCGACGGGAAAGCTTTCGAGCAGCTCACCGGGGTGGATCCGACCCAGGTGCTGGCCGGCGGCACGGTGCTCTCTTTCACCAGGCGCCGGCCCTTTGCGCTGGAAGTGGAGGTGCGCCCGTGTCCGCCCCTTGGCGTGGTCATCGTGGTACAGGACGTGTCGGTGCGCGAGGAACTGGCGCAGATTCAGGCCAGCTTCCAGGAGGCGTTTTTCGCCCGACTGCGCCTGGGGTTTGTCGAACCGCTGGAGGTGCTGGAACGGTTTCTAGAAAATCCGGCCTACCAGGAACTCGGGCTGGCCAGGGCGGCGGTGGAACAGATGCGCTGGATATTGGCCGGCCTGCTGGTAAGCCCTCCTGCCTCCGGAGGCGCGGAGTTCCCTGGGATCAACTCCTGAACTGGTAGAGGATCAGCATGGTAATGGATATACGTCAGTTCTTCAGCCTCGCACCGGTGGATACGCCGCCGCCGCAGGTGGCGATCCCCAGTGCTCCGGCAGATCTGGGCGCTCTGTTGGGCCAGGTGGTTGAGCAGGGCATACCCAGCGCCCAGGCCCGCGCGGTGGAACAACTCCGCCAGTTGGTGCCCACCCCCGAAGGGCAGGAGGTGATCTGGGAGATCTTGGGCCAGGCCACCGATCCCCGCCGGCTGGTCGCTGCCCAGCTGCTGGGTTACCACCGGCAATGGCTCTCGTCGCCATCGGGGATCCGGCGGGTGCTGGCCCAGGCCCGGGAAGAAGAGGACCCAGGGGTGCGGGGTGCGCTAGTATGGTGTTTGCGGCAGGCCGAGGAGGTGCAGGAGTTCCTGTTTGACCCCCACAGCCGCGTTGCCCGCGAGGCGGTTCTAGGGCTGCCTCTGGGCAGGAAGACCCTGGCTTCGCTGGTGCGGGCTTTCAAGGCCGGCCTAACACCGGATTTGGTGCGTGTCCTGCTGCACAAACTGCGCGCCTTACATCCGCCCTTGCTGGGCGAACTGGTGGCACATCTGCTGGAGGAGGAATGGGCCGAAGTCGAAAGCGAGGGCCTGGGGGCGTTGTTCTGCAGTCTGCCGCAACTGCCGCTCTTTGAGCTTTTTGTCGAAGAGAAGGGCAAGCCCGAATGGGCCTCGGAAAAGGGACTGGCTTCGGCGGGCCGGGCGCGCAACTGGCACCTTTTTTCCCGGCTGGCTGAGCGGGCCCTGCAGCGGGGACCGACCATCGAGCTCTTGCGCCACCTACTCAGCCGCAGTGGCGAGGATGAGCCCTTTGCCCGGCGCCATGCCCCCTTCCTGCGCCTGGCGCTCAACCAGGCGGATGCTTTGCTGGGACCGGAGCTGCTCAAACACTTTGAGCGTCTGACCTTCAAGGCCTCGGAAGACCGGCTGGTGCGCCTGGCTCAGTTGTTGGTGGAACTAAGTTTCAGGCTGGAGGGTCCCTCCGGGGTGCAGGCGACCTCGTTGTTGGAGGAGTGGAAGCAGCGTTCGCCCGGCCTGAAATTGAAAATCTATCACCTGCAGCAGCGCCTGGCCTAGCCGGGGATTATTTTGGGGACCGCCACAGCAGCGCCAGACCCAAAGCCCCGAAGATCAGATTGGGCAGCCAGGCCCCCAGTTCCGGGGAGAGTTGCTCGTTCCACCCCAATGCCTGTCCGGCCTTGACGCAGCTGTAGTACACAAAACATATAAGCGTCCCTTTGCCAAAACTGCCGGCCAGGCCGGTGCGCCGAGCGTCGGCAGCAAGGGGTGCCCCCAGCAGGACGATGACGAAGCAGGTGAAGGGAAAGGCGATCTTGAGGTGCAGGTCCACCTGCTGGCGGGTGGAATCCTCCCCGTTGGCCTGGGCCCGGGCAATAAAGGCCCGCAATTCTCCGTAGTCCATTTCCTCCGTTTTCTTTTGCTGCTGGGCAAGGTCTGCCGGCTTCAGGGTGAGTGCGGGCAAGGTGCGTTCGGCAAAGGCGTCGACCTGGATCCCGTCCTCCCCAAAGCGGTACTCGTGTCCCTCCAGCAGCACCCAGCAGCTGTCTCGCCATTCCAGCCGCCGGCCCTCCAGCCGCCGCACCACTTTGCCGGCGTGTTCCTCTTCGCAACTGACCTCGCTGGCCCGCTGCCTGAGGGCGTCGTAGGAACGGGCAAATAAGAGCTGCCCACCCACGTCCTGCAGCAATACCTGCTTGCGCGAACCGTCGGCGCGGCCGACGCCCCGGATCTCGTCCCACACGGCCCGGTAGCGATAGGTGGCCTCGGGAACCACTTGGTCGTTAAAAAAGAAGGCCAGACCGCTGAAGACCAGCGAGAAACCAAAGAGGGGAAGCAGCAGCCGGTAGAGGCTGATGCCGGCCGCCTTCATGGCCGTCAGCTCATTGGCGCGGGCTAGGCTGGTAAGCGAGAAGAGGGTGCCCAGCAGCGTGGCAATAGGAAGGGTCAGGGCGATCCAGTAGGGGCCGTGGTAGCAGTAATAACGAACAAACTGGCCGGGCGTGGTGTGATAGTCGATGAAGGTGTCGATGTGTTCGATGAGGTCCACAATCACCGCCACCAGCAGCAAGGCCAGGACCGCGGCGCCCAGACAGAACAGATAGCGGCGCAGCAGGTAGCGGTCGAGCAGCCTCATCTGGCGCTCCGCCGCCACAGAGGGCGGTCAATAAGGGCGCAGTACATGAGATAAACGCCCAGGGCGCCAAAGACCAGGTTGGGGGCCCACATGGCCAGCGCCGGCGGCACTAGGCCGCGGTCGGCCAGTTCTTCACCGCCGATGAGGAACATCCAGTAGGTCCAGAAGAAAGCCAGGCTGATGCCCACCGAGACGGCGGCCCCGCGCCGGCGCAGCAGTGCCCCCAGGGGGGCGCCGAGCAGCACAAAAACTACGCAGGCGAAGGGAATGGAGAATTTCTTGTGGATCTCCACCCAGTAGGCGTCGGCGGCCTGGCCGCTGTGCTCCCACAGGTTCCATTGTTTCTGAAGGAACTTCTCGGCTTGGTGCCCCTGCTGGACCCCTTGGCCAGCGGAGTCGGTGCCGGCCGTGTCCAGGGAGGCGATGAACACCTGCAGGGTCGAATCGATGATCCGCTGGGTTCCCTGTTGTCGCTGGCGCTGCTCTCGGGCTGCTTGGTACAGGGCGGCGATGTCCATCTCCCGATCGCTGCGGAAGGAGGACTGATAGGGGGAGAGGGACCGCTGGGGGTCTTGCACGTGCACCACCTGGCGGGTGAAGGTGCCGCGCAGCAGGCGCTCCGGGTCGCCGGCGTCGAAGCGCACAAATTCACCCTCGTTTAAGGTCAGGCGGATGTACCGGCCTTCGTCGTAGATATTGAGTTCACCGCTGGCCGCCCGCAGGGTGGTAGGTGGGCCCTGGCCGCCGCTGTCGAGCACGGTGATCCCCTCCAGCAGATTCGCCGCCTGGTCAACCCGATGGACCAGCAGGCTGTAGGTGCCCAGGCCGTGGATGAAGGAGCCTTCCTTCTGCTTGAGCACCAGAGCGGCCTTGCGGCGTTGCAGGTCGGCGGAGAGGTTGCGGGCCTGGTGGTTCCAATTGGGCAGCACTAGGTCGTTGAAGAGCACCATCAGCACCGTTAACAGGAAAGATGCGCCCAGCACCGGGCGGGCCAGCTGCAGGAAGCTGACGCCCGAGGCCTTGGCGGCGATGATCTCGTGGTCCACCGCCAACCGGCCAAAGGCCATCAGCGTGGCAATGAGCACGGCCATGGGCACGGCCAGGGCCAGAATCCAGGCCAGGTTGTAGAGGAAGAGTTGGCCAGCTAGGCCCAGGCTCACCCCTTTGCTGAGCACCTGGTCCATCACCTGCAGGACGGCGTCGATCATCAGGGCAAAGGCAATCAGGGCCACGCCAAAGCAGAAGGGGCCCAGGTGTTGCCGGAGGATGTAACGGGACAGGGTGGTCAAAGGCGCGGCCTGGAGTGTAGCGGAAAGGGTGCAGTGGTGTGGCTGATCAAATATACAGCGGCAGACCCCGTTGCCCAAGGTGGAGGGCATCCGTGGTTGGTACAGCTTTTGCATTCACCAGGGGCAAGAGCGCGCGTTCGCTCTTGATTTGAAGGGGGCTTGGCAGTATGTTTTTTCGAGGGCCCCGGCCCCTTTTCCCCCCTTCGTGGAGCTCGCCTAGCGCGCCAGGTGAACGCTTGTATTCGGTAGTGAAGGAAGAAACCTGAGGGGGGGGTAGTTGCCCCCCTTGACCAGCTTTATGCAAGCGTCGGTGCCCATGCGCGCAACATCCACTTCGTGGCTCAGAGCAGTGTGTACAGGAGTGTGGCTGGCCCTTTTGTCGTGGCCTGCCCTCGTCCTGGCCGCCCCTGGTCTGCGCCCTCCCCCCTATAGTGGCCCCCTCGCCGGTCTGTTGTCCGAGGGCCCTGGCCGCGCGCCGCTCAACGTCGCCGGTCAGCCACTGCTATCCGCTCCGCCGCCGCCGGGGTTGATGGGCAGTTACGCCCCCTTTGACCAGAAACAGGTGCAGGTGGATTCTGCCGGGGTCCACTACACTCCCTCGGTCGCCGGGCAGCCCTCGGGTCCCGAACTTACACTGTCCTTGGACGAGTACCTGAAATTGGGGTACCGCTACGAACTGGGGCAACTCTGGCAGAGCCAGGTTCGCCGTACTCGGCGCACCCTCGCCGACCAGCAGCAGAAGCAGGGCGGGGGCCGGCTGCAGTGGACCGTCCCTTTTCCGCGCACGCCCAGGGCGGTGCGCAAGATCATCGGTGAAGATGGCCCCACCTTGCGCATCAACGGCGAACGCACCATCACCGTGGCCGGCAAGAGCGAATGGACCGATGGGGAGGTGCAGACCTTATCGGGGAGGGCCTCGAAATTCCCGGCGCTGAGCATGGATCAGGAATCCAAATTCTCGGTGGAGGGCAAGGTCGGAGAGCTGATCAATATCCGCATCACTCAGGACACCCAGAACCTGGGCTCGGCCTTTAGCAGCGGGCTGGGCGACCAACTGGCCAACCAGATCAAACTGGATTACAAAGGGGATGAGGACGCCATCTTCCAGGAGGTCCAGGCCGGCAATACCACCCTCTCGCTGCCGGGCAACCGCTTCGTGGCTTTCAACCAGCAGCACAAAGGACTCTTCGGCATCCGCGCCAAAGGCCGGATGGGGCCCCTCAGTTTCACCTCTATCGCCAGCCACGAAAAGAGCAAGAGCAACCGCAAGTCCTTCAAGGGGGGGGCGCTGGGCGACACCCTGACGCTGAAGGACACCGACTATTTGCGCAACACCTACTTCTACCTGGACGAAATCTATCGGCTGCGGCTAAAGGATTTCCGCGAGGTCTCGCAGGGAACGCCCAGCGACTATGTCGCCGGAGACGCCATTAACCAGAACAGCCTCGAAATTTTTATCAACGACTTCAATATCAACAACGACCTTGAGCAAAGGGCCCAGGCTGGGGTGGCCTGGGTGGACGTGAAGGGCCCGGTGGACGAGCGCAGTGGTTTTGTCGAGCGCGGTACCTGGCAGCGGCTCGACCCGGACAAGGATTACACCCTGGTCCCTGAGCTGGGATATATCGTGCTCAACAAATTCGTCGAGGACCGCTATGCCCTGGCGGTTAAATACCGCACCGTGGGCAGTGAGGGTGTCCCGGGTACAGACTACGGGGACACCCAGGGGGACACCCTGCGGCTGAAGCTGATCAAGGCGCGCGACCCCCGTCCCGATTTTCCCACCTGGAATCTAGAGTGGAAAAACGTCTACCGGGTCTCCAACGGCTACTCCGAGGGGAAGAAATTCGACCGCGACAAGATCGAGATCCAGATCTACGAGGAGGTGGCTGGCCGCGAGCCCCAGTTGTCCCAGGGGGGCCGGTCCCTGCTGCAGATTATGGGGCTGGACGAGCGGGGCAAGGACCCGGGCAGCCCCCCGGACCGGGCAGTGGATTCGGATTATGCCGGTCTCGACGAGTTCAGGGGGGTGTTGATCTTCCCCGATCAAACCCCCTTCGACCCCCAGCACTCGGGCTACAAGGGGTTGCAGAACACGGTGCCGGCCATCTACAACAGTCAGCAGCAGCGCGAGCGCTCCGAGGCCAGCCGCTTCCAGATCAAGGTGTTGTCCAGATCCGGCGAGCAGCGCATCAACCTCGGCCAACTAGGCATCGACCCCGAGTCGGTAGAGGTGCGGCTCAACGGGGAACAGCTGGCGCAGGGGACCGATTACAATGTCGGTTTCAGCGGCGAGATCACCTTCCTGGGTACCAAGGCCCAGACGGTGGGCGATCCGGGGGCCGACCTAGAAATCACCTACGAGTCCGAGGACCTGATCGGGCTGGGCAGTCAGCAGAAGACGCTGCTGGGCATGCGCAGCGAGTACGAGTTTTGGGAGGGGGACGGCAGCATCGGTTCGACGCTGATCTACAACAATGAGCGCAGCGGCGAACGGCGGGTGAGGGTGGGCAACGAACCGGCCCGCACCCTGGTGTGGGATATGGACCTCAAGGCCCGCTTCGATGCCCCGCTGCTCACCCGGGCTGTCGACCTGATGCCCCGGCTCAAGACAGTGGAGAAGTCCGAGGTCAATGTGCAGGCCGAGGTGGCCCAGAGCCGTCCCAACCTCAACACCAAGGGCCAGGGGTACATCGACGATTTTGAGGGCAGCGAAAGGCCCGAACTGCTCCCCGTTATCCGCACCCGCTGGACCCCAGCCAGCCGGCCCCTTGGCGATGACTACGAGGTGGAGGATCGGGGCCGGCTGAACTGGTACAATCCCTTCGACCGGGTGCCGCGCGTCGAAATCTGGCCGGGGCAGGAAGACCAGGTGGACGCCCAGAACGACGAGACCGACGTGCTGGCCCTCCAACTGGGCCCGGTTCAGGATGGGACCCGGTCGTGGGGTGGGGTGATGTCGGCCTTCACCGGAGGGGCGCGGGATTTCTCGCTGTCCAAATTTCTCGACGTCTGGGTGCGGGGTGAATCCGGGCTCTTGCAGCTGGATCTGGGGTCGATCACCGAGGACTATCTTCCCGACAGCCGGCTCAACACCGAGGACCGCCCGCTTCCGGGCCTGAACGCGGGCGATGGAGTGGTCGCCGCCGAGGAGGATGTGGGGCTGGACGGGCGCACCGACGAGCAGGAACTCGTGTATTATCTGGGCCTGGCCGGGGCCGATACCACCGGCAGCGCGGAGCAGTTGCGGGAAACCTTCGCCCGCTTCTACCCTCAGCGCGATGCTCAGGACCCCGAGGGGGACGGCTGGGCATACCGAGAGCACAGCGACGACTACAGCCGCATCAATGGCACCCAGGGCAACCGGGGCGACAGCGAAAGCCGCGACCGGCCGGACAGCGAGGACCTCAACAACGATGGGGTGCTCAACACCCGCAACGATTATTACCACTACACCATCGACCTAGCCCACGACGAACCGGTCCCCGGCACGCTGAGCAAGGGCTGGCGGCTGTTCCGGGTGCCCCTGTATGGGGAGGGGGTGCAAAAGGTGGGCAGTCCCGACTCCAGCCGCATCGAGGCGGCCCGACTGGTGGTGGTCGACGGGGCCAACCGCGGGACCAAGGTGGAAATCGCCCAGCTAGAGGTGATCGGCAATGAATGGCAGGTGGTGGGCATAGATCCGCTCGAGGGCGGGTTGCCGGTGCACGAGGAAGAGAGTTTCGACGTGACGGTGATCGGCTCGGACCTGAACAGTACCTACAAGCCGCCGCCGGGGGTGAAGATCAGGCGCAATGCCCAGACCCGCACCCGGGAGCGGGAGCAGTCGCTGGTACTGGACTATCACAATCTCGAGCCGCTGCACCAGGCCACCGCCACTCGGGTGCTTTCCCTGGCGCGGGCGGCCAACTACACCAAGTACACTCAGCTGCGCATGTATGTGTACGGGGACGAGGAAGAGACCAGCTACGCCAGCGCCGACTCCAGCGACCTGGAACTCTTCCTGCGTTTTGGCGCCGACAGCACCAACTATTACGAATTCGCCACCTCGGTGTTCCCCGGCTGGGACCGCCGCAACGAAGTGGATATCGAACTGCTGGAGATGGCCAGGCTCAAATTGCAGGTGCCCCCGGGAGGCTTGCGCAGAGATGAGGTGCTCGATACCCTGATCGCCGATCCCCAGGTGCGCGATGGGGCCCCGGCCCACTACCGGATGCGCGGCAGTCCCTCGATGCAACAGATCAAACAATTGAGCATGGGAGTGCGCAACCTGGGGTCCCGCCAGGCCTTTTCGGGTCAGGTGTACACCGACGAGATGCGCCTGGACGGAGCGCGCAATGACGCCGGGCTGGCGGCCTATGCCAGAGTGAACGCCAAGCTAGCTGACTTCATGACCCTCGACGGTCAGCTGGAATGGCAAGGGGAGGATTTTCGCACCCTCAGCGCCACGGCAAGGGCCAACAGCGATCTCAACACCGGCCTGCAGACCTCGGCCAATATCAACCAGTTCCTGCCCGGCAGTTGGGGGTTTTCCATCCCCGTCAAGATGAGCCTCACCCGCAACGAAAGCCTGCCGCGGTACGGCCCCAACGCCGATGTGGAACTGACCCCGGTGCAGAAGCAGGAACAGCGCAGTCAGACCACCAGGCGTTTCTACGAGGTCTCGCTGAGCAAGAGGGCGAGTCAACTCTGGCTGTGGCATTGGACCATCGATCAGATCAATATGCGCCTGTCTTCGACCCAGGAGCGCGGCTTCGAGGCCGTCCGGCCCCTCCGGGAGCTGGACGCACACACGGCCAGCCTTTCCTACCAGATGCCACTGCCCAAGCCCGCCCTGCCCCTGCTGGGCTGGCTGCCCGCCTTTATGCCAGACGGACTGCGGCAGCTGCGACTCAGCCCGCTGCCCAGCACCCTATCCTATGCTGCCAATGTCAACCAGCAGCAGCAGACCAACCGACAGCGGACCGATGCCGATAACACGCTCCAGGAAGATTTCGGCCTCCAGGAAACCTACACCAGCAAGTTGGCGCCCTTTGGCTTCATCAGCAGCGACTACAGCCTGCAGATCGAACGCGACCTGCGCAAGAAGCTGGTACCGGGAAAACTGAGCTTTGGCACCGAGGTGCAGCGGGTGCAGAAAGCCGACGTCAATTTCAACCCGCGGCTGCTCAAGTGGCTGGATCAGAATTATTCCTTCCAGGCCAACTACGAGGAGATCAATGACCCGCGCCGGCGGCGGGTTCAAGTGCTGATCGATACCCTCACCGGCCTGCCCGTCAAGACCCGCGATATCAGCACCAAGAACAACCTCTCTGCCAGGTTCAATTTGAGGATACCGGCCGTTCTTCAAGGTCTGGGGGCGCCAGGAGTGAAAGCCAAGGGGGATGTGGCCATGCGCGGCAAGGGCGAAAAGGACAAAAAGAAGGAGATCGATGCGGCCGAAAAGCCCAAGGAGACCAAGACCCCGGCAGTGGCCGGCAATCCCTTTTTCCTGCGGCGCCTGCTCTATGCCAGCGGCGATCACCTCGAGCCGCTCAATCTCACCTGGAGAGGGGGCACCGATAACCGCAGCTTTAATCTTGTCGACCGGCCTTCCCTATGGTACCAGCTGGGATTGCGCGACAGCCTGGAGGTGGAAGCGGCGGGGTCTGGGCTCACCCAGCAGGACCAGGCCAGCCGCAACACCAACCTGGAGGCTGGCAGCGGGATGAAATTGCCCTTGGGTATAAGCGTCAAGGCCGATTTCCGCCAGCAGCTCACCAAGCGCAGCGGCAGCACCCAGAACCGCCTGCGGGTGGAGCAGCAGCAGGAGTTTCCCAAGCTCAGCCTCAACTGGACCCGCGCCGACCGGCTGCCCTATGTGCGGAAGTTGATCAGCAGCGCCCAGGTGAACCTCTCCTACGAGCAGAGCCAAAATAGCGAAGGCGAAGGCAACTTAAATCTGGGCAGCCTGCTGCGCCGGGAGCAATCCACTGAGTTCAAGGTCTCCTGGTCGGGGCGGTGGAAAATCGGCCCCTCCACCAAGGTGGAAGTATTCAGCTCCCAGGGGGTGGACTACGATTATGAGACAGATGTGCGCGCCGACACCAGCGCCGGTGGTTTGCGGCCCTTGCGCGGCAGCGGCAGCCTGCAAAAGAAGGGTACCACCTTTGAGATCAGGCACACGCTCAAACCCCGCGGTCTGCCCCTCTTTGGCAAGCTGAAGAGCAACGTGGAGCTCAAAGTCGAATTCGGGCTGGAGGGCGAGAAAAAAGGCAGCGCCACCGGGGATGCAGCCCGGGCCACCATCGCCCAGACCAGCAGGATCAAACTGAACACCAGCGGCACCTATAAATTCAGCGAGAGCTTCCAGGGGCGGGCGCTGATCCGGCTGGAGAATAACCGCAACGAGCTTACCGGCAAGACCCGCAAGGTCCGCGAGGTCAGCCTGTCGGGGACGCTCTTGTTCCGGTGAGCCGCCCGGGGCAGTTGCCTGGCGTGCGCCGAGGAGATATCTTCCATGTTCAACCGCCAGGAACAGTTGGTTCTGCTTTTTATGGGCGCAGCGCTGCTGGCCGGCAGTGGTACTGCCCTGGTCGATCATTATCGCCCCGCCCGTCTGGAGGAATTCCAGGTGTTTCCCGGAGTGGCATCGGCACCACCGGTGCCTGCGGCGGCGGTGACGGAACTGCCCACCGCTCCTGTGGCCGGCCCAGTGCAGCTCAACAGCGCCACGGCAGCCCAACTGCTTCAGCTTCCGGGCATCGGTCCCAAGACGGCCGCCCGTATCCTGAGTTACCGCCAGGAACACGGGTCTTTCAAAACCATTGCCGACCTGGTGCAGGTGCCCGGCATCGGCCCCCGCACCTTGGAGAGGCTGCGGACCCTGGTAGTGGTCGAATAGAAAGTGTCCATGTTCGGAGCGCACCAGAGGAAAGCCACCGGCATCCACCTCGCCGCCCAGGCTCTGCACATCGTCGAGTTGACTCGCCACCGGGGCGAGGTCGTGCTCGACAACCTGGTGCGGGAAACTCTGCCTTTCGCCTGCACCGCCGCCCGACTGGCCGGCGACGAGCGGGAGGAGTTGGCCCGTTTCATCCGCAAGGTGGGGAAAGAGCGCAGCCTCAGCTATGCCAACCCCGGGGTGGCACTGGGCGCCCACGCTTTCCTGCTCAAACGGCGTACATGGATCCACGGCAACGAGCAGCTCAACCGCGAGCACCTGAAATGGGAGGTCCAGCAGGTCCTGCCCGACCGTCTTTCCGAGTACGTATTGGATTTTGCCAAGACTCCCCAGGGGTATTTTCTGGTGGCGGCCCGCAAACGGGCCCTTCAATTGTACCGGGCGCTGTGCCGCAAAGGGGGGCTGCGGCGTCCGCTCTTCGATATCGGTCCCTTTGCCCTTTACAATGCGCTGGAGGCCAGCGGGAAGCTGGCCGGAGAAGAGATGGAAATCCTGGTTGACATCTCGCCGCCCGAAGCACAGGTGCTGCTGCTCAATGCCGGCCAGCTCCAGGCCGTCAGCTGCTGCAACTGGGAGGGCGAAAGTCCAGCGATGCAACGACAGGCCCTGGCCGAAAGGGTGCAGCTGCTGGTCGAGGCCGAAAGCAGCATGCGGCCTCCCAGCCGCCTGTGGTTGAGCGGCACCGCGGCGACCGACCCGGAATGGAAGGCGATCCTCAGCGACAAGGTGTCGGTGCCCATGGAGGTATTCGATCCCTTTTCCGGAGTGAATGATTCGCCGCTGGAAGAAGGAGCTTCGCCTGCGGTGCGGGCCGCCTGTGCCGTGGCTGCTGGCCTGGCCTACCGCGGTCTGAGCGAAAACGACTGACAGGCAGGGGCGGGCATCCAGTCCGAGAAACCATACCATGATCCGCATCCATCTGCAGCCGGCGCGCCGCCGCCTCTTACCGTTCTTGCTCCTGGCCCTGGGCGTCTTCCTGGTGAGCACCCTGGGTTTGGGCTACCTGACCCGCGAAGAGCATCCCTCCTTGCCACCGGAACTGGCGGGGCTCAGCCAGGCCCTCCCGCCGCCAGCACCGATTCAGGCGCCTGCACCCGAGCCAGAGGTCCAGACCCCGGACCCGCAGGATGCTCAGCCTCCGGCCCCGGCAGTAGTTCCCGAGCCCAAGGCGTCGGCTCCTCCGCCTGCGGCAGAAGAAACCAAGCCGCTGCAGCAGGACGAGCCCAAGACGGTCCAATCCACCGCGCAGCGACCGGCCCCGGCCAAAGCTCCGGCCCCAGCGGCGGTGCTGCCATCGACTGGCCCGCTCTGCCTGCGCATCTTGCAATTACACGAGCGCCTGCCCCCCGTGGTGCGCTGCTCGTCGCTGTCCGGCACTGCCGAGGGGGATTATGTCATCGAAGGGACCATTCCCTCTGGGGACTTCCCTCAGCTCATCGCGCTGCTGGATGGGTTGCCGCGCTTGCCGGCGCGCCCGACGCTGTCGGGTGGGATGTCGGGCAGGAAAGAGGGAGATTATGCCTTCAATCTTCACGGGCAATTCCCGGCGGTCGCCCAAACCGCCTCCGCGCCGCTGGAGGCAAGTCAGGCATCGGGGCTGTTCACCCAAGCGGTGACATTGGCGCGCAAGACCCGGCTCGATTCGGTGCGGGTGGGTGCCCCACTTTTCACCCCGGTGGGCAAGGGGGTGGTCCAGCAGCGCCAGAAGCTGTGGGCCACTGGTTCGTACCAACAGCTGAAGAGCTTTCTCGAGACCTTGGTTCGGCAGCAGCCGCAGTTGCGCCTGGACGAAGTGATGCTGGTGCCCCTGTACAAGGGAGAGGCCCAGTGGAAACAGGCCCATTTCTACGCGGTGCTGAGCACGACGGTGCGGGCCGCGCGCTGAGGAGCGATCATGGACGCAGCGATCTATCCGGGCAGTTTTGATCCCATTACCCACGGGCATCTCAACATCATCGAACGCGCCCTGAGCATCTTCAGCCGGGTGGTGGTGCTGGTGGCGGTAAATCCGCAAAAAAATTATCTGTTTTCCGCCGACGAAAAGGTGGAGATGATCCGCGAGGCTACCCAAGGGTGGCCCCGGATCGAGGTGGACCGCAGCGAGGGACTGCTGGTCGAATACGCGCGCAGCCGGCAGATCCACATCGCGGTCCGCGGCCTGCGCGCGATTACCGATTTTGACGGAGAGTTCGCCATGGCCCTGACCAATCGCACCCTGTGGCCCGAGATGGACACAGTGTTCCTGATGACCCGCGCCGACTATATGTACCTGAGTTCCTCGGTGGTGCGCCAAGTGGCCCAGCTGGGCGGAGATGTCAGCTCCTTTGTGCCCCCGGCGGTTGAGCGCCGGTTGCGGGCCAAATTCGGGCACGCCTGAGCTATGTTTATCGACGAGGCGACCATCACGGTGGAGTCGGGGGGCGGGGGGGACGGCTGTATGAGTTTCCGCCGCGAAAAATACGTGCCGCGCGGCGGTCCCAACGGGGGTGACGGGGGGGACGGGGGCGACGTGATCTTTAGGGCCGACAACAACCTGGCTACCTTACTCGACTTCCGCTACCGGCCCCGTATCGCCGCCCAGCGGGGGACCCACGGCAAGGGCAAGGACATGACCGGTTCGCGCGGGGCGGATGCCCTGATCAGGGTGCCCTTGGGAACCCTGTTGCGCGCCGAGGATGGCACCTTGCTGGCCGATATGGTGGAGGACGGTCAGGAGTTCGTGCTGGTCAAGGGGGGGCGCGGCGGCAGAGGCAACAGCCGTTTCGCCACCTCGCGGATGCGGGCCCCGCGCCGCGCTGATCCCGGCGAACCGGGAACACCGGCGGTGGTGCGGCTGGAACTGCGGCTGATGGCCGACGTGGGGCTGGTGGGTTTTCCCAACGCCGGGAAGTCGACCCTGCTTTCGCGGCTTTCCGCCGCCCACCCCAAGATCGCCGACTATCCCTTCACTACCCTCGAGCCCCAGCTGGGCATTGTCGGCTGGGCGGAGTACGAGAGTTTTGTGCTGGCCGATCTGCCCGGGCTCATCGAGGGAGCCTACCAGGGCAAGGGGCTGGGGCTGCGTTTCCTGCGGCACATCGAACGCACCCGCATCCTGCTTTTTACCCTCGACTGCACCAGCCCTTCGCTGACAGAGGACCTGGAAAAGCTGCGCCAGGAATTGGGGCTTTTCGATCCGTCCTTGCTAGAAAAACCTTATGCCATCGCTTTTACCAAAGCCGATCTGCTGGGGCCTGAGGCGCAGTTCGCCGATCCCTTTGCCGGCTCCGAGGCGTCCCGCTTTCTGATCTCGGGGGTGAGTGGCCAGGGATTACGCGAACTGGTGATCTGGTTGGGCACCCTGGTCAAACAGCGGCGTCAGCTGGAGAGCATTGCGGTTGCGGAGGATAGTGGTGGACCGGGATGAGCTGGCCTGGCTGGCCCTGTCCCGCCTGCCCGAGATTGGCGGGGTTCGCTGCCGGCAGTTGATCGCCCGCTTCGGCTCAGTGCGCGCCGCCCTTGAGGCACCGCCCGGTGCCTGGGGGGAGGTGGTGGGGGCCGGGGTGGCGCGCCGGGCCCGGGCTCAGGCGGTGGACTGGCAGTGGGCTGAGCGCCAATGGCGCGAACTGCAGCGCCTGGGCGGCCAGCTGCTCACCATCGAAGATCCCGGATACCCAGAGTTGCTGCGCCAGATCGCCTCACCGCCGGCGGTGCTCTTTGTACTGGGGCCGGCGGATTTTACCCGGCCGGCGGTGGCGCTGGTGGGCACTCGCCAGGCCAGCGAATACGGGCAGGCCATGGCCAGACAGCTGGCCGCGGAACTGGCCCGCCAGGGGCTGTGGGTGATCAGCGGCATGGCCAGCGGCATCGACACCGCCGCCCACCAGGGGGCCCTGGAGGCCGGCGGGCAGACCCTGGCGGTGTTGGGTTGCGGGCCGGATGTGGTTTATCCCCGCGCCAACACCCAATTACACGCCCGCATCCAGGAGCAGGGGGCCGTCCTAGCCGAATACCCGCTGGGGTATCCGCCAGACGCCAGCACCTTTCCCCGGCGCAACCGATTGATCAGCGGCCTGAGCCTGGGCACGGTGGTGGTGGAGGCCCCGGCCCAGAGCGGAGCGCTGATCACCGCCGCCTATGCGCTCGACCAGAACCGCGAGGTCTTCGCCGTGCCCGGCGAGGTGCGGGGTGGCCGGAGCGCCGGCTGTCACCGTCTGATTAAGGAAGGGGCCAAGCTGGTCGAGGCTGTGGGCGACATCCTCGAGGAACTGGGCCCTCGTTTTGAACAACAGGCTCAGTTGGTCCTGAATTTCGCCCCCCCGCTTTCCGCCTCCCCCGAACCAGAGACCTCTCCCGAAGAGCGCCAGATTTTGGCCCTGCTCGGCGAGGAACCCCTGCACATCGACCCCCTGGCCATCCAGGCGAAGGTTTCCGGACCCGAACTGCTGCGTATCCTGCTGGACCTCGAACTGGCTGGTTTGGTGGTGCAGCTGCCCGGCAAACGTTTCGTCCGCCAGACTTAGGTGCTCAGCGGCCCTTGGACTCAACTGGATCGATCTGGAGCAGATCGGGGGGGGCAGAGTGTGCGCCGCAGTCATCGCAGTGCTGCCCTGGGCGGATCAGGGGGCGGATGAAGTGCCACAGGGCCCACAGGCCGCAGCCGGCGCTCAGGGCGATGGCGAGGAAGGTCTGCACGTTTATTCTACCAACCCATCCAGGTGGTCACCTGGAAGATCAGCAGCGAGCCCAGGTACGCCAGTCCGGTCATGTAAGAAAAGGAAAAGAGCGCCCATTTCCAGGTGCCGGTCTCGCGCTGGATGATGGCCAGGGTGGACATACACTGCGCGCACAGGGCAAAGAAGACCATGACCGACAGGGCCACCGGGACGGTGAAGAGCAGGCTGCCGTCGGCGCGGGTGGCGCGGGACAGGGCCTCGCGCAGGTCAGACGAATTCTCGTCCTGGTTCCCGCCCAGGCTGTAGATGGTGCCCAACACCGAGATGACCACCTCGCGGGCGGGCAGGGAGGCCAGGGTGGCCATGCCGATGCTCCAGTCCCAGCCCAGGGGGCGCACCAAGGGTTCGATCAGGTCGCCGGCTTGGCCCAGGTAACTGGCCCGCAACAGGGCGGCGGCTTGGGCCTGGTCGATGGCGGTCAAGGCCTTTTCCAGCTCGACACCGGAGACGGCCTGGTCAGCGGCCTGGCGCTGCTGGGCGTAGAGGTCCAGGACTTGTGGGGGCCGTGGGAAATAAGCCAGGGCCCACATGGCGATGGTGGTGGCCAGGATGATGCCGCCGGCCCGGACCACAAAGGCCCGGGTGCTGTGGTACACTCTCAGGAATACGGTGCGCGGGTCTGGCCACTTGTAGGAGGGCAGTTCGAGCAGGAAGGGCGGGGTCTCGCCCTTGAGCAGGGTTTTTTTGAGCAGCCAGGCCACAGGGATGGCCACGAATACCCCGAGGCTGTACATGGCCAGCAAGGTCAGCCCCTGAAGGCCCAGCCAGCCGCCCAGGATGGACCGGGTGGGGATGAAGGCGGCGATGAAGAGGGTGTAGACCGGCAGGCGCGCCGAACAGCTCATCAGCGGGGCGACCAGAATGGTGGTGAAGCGGTCGCGGCGGTCCTCGATGGTGCGGGTGGCCATGATGCCGGGTACCGCGCAGGCAAAGCTGGAGATCAGCGGAATAAAGGACTTCCCCGAGAGCCCGCAAAAGGTCAGCAGCCGGTCCATGAGGAAGGCGGCGCGCGCCATGTAGCCGAAATCCTCGAGCAGGGCGATGAACAGGAAGAGGATGGCGATCTGGGGCAGGAAGACCAGGACGCCGCCCACCCCGGCCACCACCCCGTCCACCAGCAGGCTCTGCAGGGGACCGGGGGGCAGGAACCGGCCCAGTTGCTGCCCCAAGGCGCCGAAGACGCCATCGATCCAGTCCATCAGCGGTGCGGCGCCGCGGAAAATGGCCTGAAAGCCCAGGGCAGTGATGGCCACAAAAAGCAGGGTTCCCCAGACCCGGTGGGTGAGCACGCGGTCTAGCCGGTCCGAACGGCTGGTGTGGAGTTGGGCCGGCTGGTGCACGCAGCGGGCCAGCACTTGGTCTATCCAGCGGTAGCGCAACTGGGTGACCTGAGCGGAAAGTGGAGCCGGCAGCCCGGTGGCGTGGCGAAGTTGGGCCAGTTGGCGGGCGAACTCCGGGCCGGCGGTGGCGACCAGGTGCTGCTCGGCGTGCCCCCCCTCGTCCACCAGCAGATAGAGCGCCTCGATCGCCGAAAGGGGGCGGGCGCCAGCCTGGCTGCCCAGGTCGATGAGGCGGGCACTTTGCTGCGAGAGAGTAGGAGGGAAGTCCGGCTCAGAGTAGGGGGAAGGAATGAGCCTGGCCCCGAGCATGGTTACCAGGGCCCCTTTGAGGGCTTCCAGGCCCTGGCGCCGGTGGGCGCAGATGGGCACCACCGGGGTTCCCAATTCCCTGGCGAGCTGAACGGCATCGATGTGGATGCCGCGGGCCTCGGCTACGTCGCTCATGTTGAGAGCCACCACCAGGGGCAGTTTCAGCTCGAGAAGCTGGGATACTAGATAGAGATTGCGCCGCAGGTTGCTGGCATCGACGATGGCCAGCACCACGTCCACCGGGGGGGTGTCCTCCTGCTGGCCCAGGAGCACGTTCACGGTGATCAGCTCGTCCGGAGCGTGGGCCGCTAGGCTGTAGGTGCCGGGCAGATCCAATAAGTCCACGTGCCGTTGCCCCGCCAACACCAGGTGACCCTGTTTGCGCTCCACGGTGACGCCCGGATAGTTGCCCACCTGTTGCGCCAGTCCGGTCAGGGCGTTGAACAGGGTGGTCTTGCCGGTATTGGGATTGCCGATCAGGGCGATGGTCGCCGTGGCAGTGGGTTGGGGGGCGGGGGGGGGCATGGCCTGGACAGGAAGTGGGGTGCGCCTCAACTCCTGGTTAGCGGTTCGCCAAGGCGGCAACGGGAGCGCCTGAGGTGGAGACGAGGATGGGCATCGCGTCTGTGCGGCGCAGGCAGAGCCGACCCTCGCCCACCTGGATGACCAGGGAAGTGCCGGTGCGCAGCACCCGGATTCTCACCCCCGGTACGACGCCCATTTCGCGCAGGCGGGAAAAGAGTCGGGAGGTGCCGGGAATAGAGGTAATGACCCCTTCCACTCCTACTGGCCAGAGGGACAAGGCGCTTGGTCCCGAGCTGTCTTCGCTGTCGAAAAGAGCCATAGGGGTGCCTAATATCTCCGTGTTTGTTATATCAAACATAAGAGTAGAATACAAAATAAAAATTCTACTAACCTAATAATCATATTGTAAAATATAATAAACACTCGTTGGATAAGTCAATACTAGAAATATTGATTAGTAGAACATAAAGATATAAAAACAAACAACAGTATTGATTAACACTCTATAGTTTTGGATATTAAACATTCATCACCCTTGTCTCTGTTTTCTGGAAACGGTACTGGGTTTTGGAAAAAGGAGCGAGGCATCCTTACATTAGCAACCCGGTTTCCGGGTTTTTCGCAAGGAGAGGGTCAGATGGGTTCCAAGAAACTGCTCATCGGTGTGTTGCTGGTCGGAGTTGCTGCATTGAATGCTGGCGCAAAGGAGCAACGCACGGCCGTTCCCGGCGGGATCTATGACAAACCTTTTCTGAAAAAGGGAGGGAAGGGCACGGCCATCGGCGGGTACATGGACCAGGAGCTGTTCTGGAACGACAAGAACAAGACCTTCACCCAACACCGCTTCATCCCCTTCCTTCACGGGGAGGTGAGTGAGCGGATCCATGTGATGGCCGAAATCGAGTTCGAATATGGGGGGCTGGTCAAGGGCAAAGGGGATACCGACGGCGAGATCAAACTTGAATTTGCCACTGTGGATCTGAATTTTAGCGAAGCCCTCACCTACCGGGCCGGCCTGATCCTCTCCCCGCTGGGCCGCTTTAATCTCCAACATGACAGCCCCCTCAACGACCTGACCAATCGGCCCCTGGTGAACCGGGAGATCATCCCCACCACCCTGGCCGAAACCGGCATGGGCTTTTTCGGGACCTTCTACCCAAGCGAAAAGTCGCTCCTGGGTTATGAACTCTATGTGGTCAATGGCTTCAACGGCGCCACCGCCACCAGCATCCGCAACGGCCGGGGCAGCCACAAGGCTGATAACAACGAGCAGAAGGCCGTGGTCGGGCGTCTAAATTACAGCCCGATGCTGGGCCTGGACCTGGGGGCTTCGGCGCACCGGGGGGCGTATGACGACGCCGGCGATCACGCGCTGACCATCTTCGCCCTCGACGGGGACTTCAACCGCGGCCCTCTGCAGCTCAAAGGGGAGTACGCCCAGGCCTCGGTGGACGGGGCAGTGGCCGATCAGCAGTGGGGCTACTACGCCCAGGCAGCGTACCACTTTCTGCCCGGGGTGGTGCGGAAGTTCCCCAATTCGGTGTTCACCGGCGTGGTCCGCTACGATGCCATCGATCTGGAAACCCGCGACGAGAAGCGCTACACCGTCGGGGTCAACTTCAGGCCCGAGGAGGACATGGCTCTGAAACTCGAATACGAGGTCTACGACCAGGACGACCAGAGCAACGGCCTGGTGTTTTCGGTGGCGTCATATTTTTGATGCTGCCGCTGCTGCTGACAGCGCTCCTGGGCGGGACAGCGCTCGCCCAGGAGCCTGTTCCCTCTCCCGAGGAGATCGGCCAGATCCAGGTTTCGCTGACCCCAGAGGCAGGTCGGCGCCAGCTTTTTCCCGAGGCCCACGCCTTCTTTCGCCAGCAGCGGGCCATCAGCGCCGAAGTGGGCGCCGCGCTGGGTAGGGCGCTGGGACGGGACTTGGGGATGGATAGTCTGGAGGTCTATTTGGCCTGTGATCTGCACAATCAGGTGTTGGGGTATGCGGTGGTCGCCGAAGAGATCGGCAAGTACCGGCCCATCACCTTCATGGTGGGGGTGACCCCCCGGTTCACGGTGCGCGAGGTGGCGGTGATGGTGTACCGCGAGAGCAGGGGAGGGGAGGTCCGGCGCAGCCGCTTCCTGAGCCAGTACCGGGGCAAGGGGCTGCGGGACCCGCTGCTATTGAACCGCGATATCGTCAATATCTCCGGCGCCACCCTGTCGGTGCGCGCCCTCAACGTTGGGGTTCGCAAAGCGCTGCTCCTGCTGGAGGCTCTCTACGGTCCCCAGGTGCCTGCACCGCAGGCGGACAAGGCGCGATGAAGTATTTCAGCAACCGCTCACAACTGGTCCGTATGGATTTTCACACCCGGCTGATCATGACTTTCTTCCTGGTGTTCATGTTGCTGGCGGGGGCGATGTCCATATTCATGTCAGGCCAGCGAACCGGCCTCAGCCAGGCGGGGGCCGCAGCTTATTATCGCGGCGACGAGCAAGGGATGCTTTTCCCCAAGGAACCGGCCGAATTAATCGAGACCACGCACTTCCACCTCTTCATCATGCCCATGGTCTTTCTGACCACCGGCCATCTCTTCCTGATGAGCGCCTGGTCCTCGCGGTGGAAGACCTTTGTCGTCAGTTCGTGCTTCCTCTATATTCTGCTCGACGTGGCCAAACCCTGGCTGATACGTTATGTCTCGGCGGCCTGGGGGGTGCTGGCGCCCCTCAATTCCGCCCTGCTGGGCCTGACCCTGCTTCTGTGTATCCTGGTGCCCATCTACGAGATGTGGTTTCTCCCTCAGCCTCCCAGAAACAGCCGCGTGCTGGAGGAGTTGGAATGAATAAGACCAGCGTGTTGGTGTGGGCGGGCCTGCTGGCCCTGGAACTGGGGGGAGTGACTGCCGGGGCAGATCCCGACTTTTATCAGTACTGGGGGGATGGCAAGGCGGAGATCTCCAGCTACCATGTGGTCCAGCCCCGGTACGGCGAGCCCCGCGAAGGCTACGGGGTGATGATCTTTGTCACCGAGGATCTGCACCGGGATTCCTTCATCAAGGTGGAGTCGCCGGAGGTGCCCCAGGCCGAGAAGCTCTATGCCCTCAAGCTCAATCAATTGCTCAAATTCGACACTGGGATCTACGATTATTCGGTGATGAGTTCGGTCTTCAGCGCTGTGGAGGGGCCGGACCATGCCTTTGAGTTGTGTAAGATCTCGCTGAGTTCCCAAGAGTGGTGCGGTCAGGTCTTTGAGGAGGTGCTGCTGCGGGGTGGCCACTTGCAGGGGTATCTGAACAGCTACTTTGAAAAGGAGGGCCGGCAAGAGTACGAACTGGCCGCGCCGGCCAATTTTGAGAGCGAGGACCACTTGCTCATCCGCATCCGCGAACTCAAAGGGCCCTGGATGGCTGCCGGGGAGGAGAAGCAATTGGTGCTGCTGCCCTCCCTGTGGAGTTTCCGCGTCAAACACCAGGGGCGGTCCACGGTGCCGGCCCGGCTGGTCAAGGGTGAGGTGGCCCATTACAGTGGTGGGGGCCAGACCCTTGCCGCTGTTTCCTGGACCCTGGAGGTGGGCGGGATCACCAAGACGATCTGGGTTGAGGAGGCTTATCCTCACCGTATCTTGGGCTGGGAGGATTCGCAGGGCGGGCGCGGGGAGTTGCTGGTCACGGTGCGCGAACCGTACTGGCAGCTCAACCACCAGGCCGATGCGCACTGGCGCCAGCAGTTGAAGATTCCCTGAGTTCTAGACCTCCCGCATCAACTTCCGCAAATACTTGACCGCCTTGGGCACAGCGGTGGCTTCGGGTTCTACCTGCTGGCCCTCGTACACAATCGACAACCAGCCGTTGTACTTCACCCCGCGCAGGATCTCGAAGATGCGGGGGTAGTTCAGCCAGGCTTCCTCTCCCGTCTGGATACGGTAGATCTTGCAGCGCACGTGTACGGCCAGGGGGGCGGTCAGGGCGATACTGCCGTAGAAGTCCAGGGAGGGGTCCTCGACCCCGTTGGCCCCCGAAGCCCCCGGCGAGCCCACGTACTGACCGGTGTCGAGGATGTGGGAGAAGTAGGGGTTATCCACCTCGTTCAAGATGCGGATCACGTCCTTGCCGGTGCGGGTGACACAACCGTGGTTGTGGTTGTGCAGACCCACCACCACGCCCTGCTGCTGGCCATAGGCGGCCACCTCCTTGAGGCAGGGAATCATGCGGGCCCAGACCGCTTCGGTGGTGTCGCCCTCGGGGACCCAGGCGGCGAAGACCCGCACCAGCGGGATGCCCATCTGGGCGGCCACGCCGATCCACTTTTTGGCGGTGGCCACTTCGGCAATCAGCTGCTCGGCGGGTTTCCCGAAGTTAGAACTCACGCCGATATACGATAACGCCAAGCCGCGCTTGAGGGCCTGCATACGAATGCGGCGCAAATAGGCCGCGTCGGTGGAGGCAAAGGCGCCGGTGTGCAGGTCGATGCCGTCCAGGCCCAGTTGGTAGGCGCGCTCGATAAAGCCTTCGAGGTCGAGTTGGCCGGCGGCGAATTCTTTCTGGTAACTCAGCGACATGCAGCCCAGTTTCATCATCGGGGGTTTCTCCTTTGGCGGTGGTCTGGCTGGCAGACAAGATAAGGAAAGGCGCGAGCATTGCCCAGGGTGGGCCCTTGCGCTATTTTCGTTTCCACGACGAGGAGAATTCCATGATCGAGTACGCAGGGTACAAGGTCGGCGAACCAGACAGCATCGAGACGCCGGCCATGTTGATCTTTGAGGAACAGGTAGACCACAATCTCCGTCTCCAATGCGATATGGCCGGGGGCGGGCAGCACCTGATGGTCCACTTCAAGACCCACAAGAGTGCCGATATTGCCCGCAAGCAGGTGGCGGCCGGCATCGCTGGCTTCAAATGCGCCACGCTCAAGGAAATGGAAGTGGCCCTGGAGGCCGGCGGCAAGGAGGTGCTGTTGGCCTACCCGCTGGTGCAGGCCCGCAAGGCCGAGCGTTTCTGCGCTTTGGCTGCCGGCCATGCCCAGGCTCAGGTCAGCGCCGTCGCCAGCCAGGGGCTACACCTCGAAGTCCTGGAACAGGCCGCCGGGACCAAGGCACAGCGGGTGCGGGTGATGCTGGACCTGGATGTGGGCATGCACCGCACCGGCCTGGCCCCGGGCGACGAGGCCCTGGCCCTGTACCGGCAGTTGGCGGCGATGCCGCATCTGGAGCCGGCGGGGTTACACGCGTACGACGGCCACGATCACCACACCGATCCGGCGATTAGGGAGGCCCAGGCCCTAGAGCACCTGGAAGAGATCAGGGGCTTCAAGGGACGGCTGGAAGCAGAGGGCCTGCCGGTGCCCAGGGTGGTGGCCGGGGGGTCCTTCTCCTTTCCCTATTACGCCCGCACCGGCGAGGTGTTGGGTTCGCCGGGTACCTGCGTGTACTGGGACGCCGGGTATGCGCGTATGATGCCCGAGTTGCCCTTCCGCTGGGCGGTGCTGGTGCTGTGTCAGGTGGTGGACAGCCACCCGCAGTTGGGTACCATCACCACCGACCTGGGGTACAAGGCCATCTGCGGCGATCCGCCCCTGGAGCGCCGGGCGCGGCTGGTGGGTCGGGAGGAGGCGGTGCTGCAGCTGCAGAACGAAGAACACGGGGTGTTCCACCTGGAGGGCGAATTACCGGCGGTGGGCACCTATCTTTTGGCGGTGCCCGGCCACGTGTGCCCGACGACGATCCTCTATCCGGGCAGCTATGTGATCGACGCGGCCGGCGAGGTGGGGGACTATTACCCGCACCAGGCCCGCGACCGGCAGTAGGCCGATGCGCCTCTCGCTCTTCTCGGTGAACTGGCTGGTCCTGCGCCTGCACCGGGAATACCTGGAACGGGCGGTCCGGGGCTACGGGAAGGGGCCTTTGCTGGACCTGGGCTGCGGCCGGCAGTCCCACCGGGATCTGGCGCCCCAGGACGGATACGTGGGGTTGGAAGTGGACCGGGTGCGATACGCCCACACCCCGCCCCAGATCTGGGGCAGCGGTTTACACCTGCCCTTTGGCAACGACTGCTTCGCCACGGTGCTTTGCGCCCAGGTGCTGGAGCATGTGCCCGAGCCGGGACAGCTGATGGCCGAGGTCCACCGGGTACTGCGAGGGGGTGGGCACCTGATCCTGACGGCCCCGCATATCTGGGGCGTACACGAAGAACCACACGACTATTTCCGCTTTACCGGCTTCGGGCTGGCCCACCTGGCCCGTCGGGCCGGCATGGAGGTGGTGGAGGTGTGGCCCCTGGCCGGATACTGGGTCACGGCCGGGGCGCGGTTTTGTTATTACCTCCAGCATTTCGAGCGCGGGCCCTTGGTGCTGTTGGTGCGGCCCCTCTACGCGGTGGTGCAGTTGGCTGCCTGGGCCCTCGATCGCCTGCATCGGGTCGAGGGGGACGCCTGGAATTTTCTCCTGATCGCGCGAAAGCCTTGAGGGTATGGATCAGCTGTTGGTTTTGAAAGAAAAAAAATACAGGCGCATCGTCGGCTTGATGTCGGGCACCTCAGCCGACGGCATCGACGCGGCCCTGGTCGAGGTGGAGGGCTGTGGCCCAGGGACCAAGGTGAAGCTGCTGGCCTTTGAAACCGTGCCCATAGACGACGAACTGCGCCGGGGGATTTTCTCCCTCTTCGGGCCGGCGGCTTCTCTCGACGAGTTGTGCCAGCTCAACTTTGCCCTGGGCGAGGCTTTTGCGCGCGCGGCGCTGAAGGTGATCCGGTCAGCGGGTTTTGAACCGGGGGCCGTGGACCTGATCGGCTCCCACGGCCAGACGGTGCGGCATCTGCCCAAAGGCGCGCCGGCTTCGACACTCCAGATCGGCGAACCGGCGGTGATCGCCCAGCGCACCGGCATCCCCACCATCGCCGACTTCCGCACCGCCGACATGGCCCTGGGCGGCCAGGGCGCTCCGCTGGTTCCACTGATGGACTTACTGCTCTTCGGCCACGGATTGCGCGGCCGGGTAATGCTCAATATCGGCGGGATCGCCAACGCGACCATTCTGCCCGCCGGGGGGGAGGCAGGGCAGGTGCGGGCTTTTGACCTGGGACCCGGCAATGCGCTCATCGACGGGGCCGCCTCCCACTTTAGCGGCGGGCGTCTGCGCTGCGACCAGGACGGGCAGGGGGCGGCCGCAGGCCGGGTGGACCAGACCCTGCTCGACGAGTTGATGGGTCACGAGTTTCTGGCATTGCCGCCGCCCAAGTCCACGGGCCGCGAGGAATTTGGCGCAGCCTTTCTAGCCGGATTGCTGGCCCGGTACCAGTTGAGTCCCGCCGATTGGCTGGCCACGTTGACGGCTTTCACGGTCCGGGCTATCGCCGAGGGCCTGGAGCGATTTGCCCACACCTCGGTGGACGAGGTGTGGGTCAGCGGCGGGGGGGCGCACAATCTGCACCTGATGGAGTTGCTGCGCGCGGCACTGCCCGGGATCAAGGTGGACAAGTTGGATAAACTGGGCATCTCGGTCGACGCCAAAGAGGCGGTGGCCTTTGCCGTGCTGGCCAATGAGACCCTGATGGGCCGCCCGGGCAACCTGCCCTCGGCCACGGGAGCGCAACGCGCCGCGATCCTGGGCAAGATCGCGCTTGTCTGAGAGGAGAAAACCATGATCGTCGATACCCACGTGCATGTCTGGGAGATCGATCCACCCAAGTACCCGGTGGGCCCCACGGCGCCGGGCTGGAACAGCTTGCCCGACGAACCGGGCACTGCCGACGAACTGCTTGCAGAGATGGACCAGTGCGGCGTGGACTGGACGGTGCTGGTGCAGACCAGTTGGTCCACCTGGGACAACGGGTACATCGCTGATTCAGTGGCCCGCTTTCCCCGACGTTTCGTCGGCCAAGGGTTGCTCGACCCCCAGGATCCCGACAATGCCACCCTGGCCCGCTACTGGGTAAAGGAACGGGGCTTGGCGGGTTTTCGCTTCCATCCCATGTATTACCCGGATGAGAAGATCCTGCTCACCGACCAGAACAATCCCCTCTGGGAGGAGATCGCCGGCCTGGGGGCGGTGGTCCAGTTCCACCTCAATGCCCAGTTCGCCGACCAGGTGGACCAGATCGCCCGGCGCTGTCCCTGGGTCATCTTCATCCTCGACCATATGGGCTACCCCCAGGTGGGCGAGGAACTGGCGGCATTCCAGCCCATCCTCGACCTGGCCAAAAACGACAATGTGTACCTGAAACTCTCGGCGGTGGCCGGTGCCTCCAAGCAGGCTTTTCCTCACGCCGACGTGTTTCCCTTCATCGAGCTGCTGGTGCAGGCCTTCGGGGCCCGGCGCATGGTGTGGGGGACTGGCTACCCAGGGCACCACCGGGTCAAACATAAATGGCCCACCCTGCACGACGAACTGCGGCTGGTCCGGGAGGGTCTGCCCTTTCTCAGCGCCGCTGAAAAAGACCGCATTCTGGGTGGCACCGCCGCCCAGATCTGGAACCTGAGTTGAGGAGCACACAGATGAGCGCACACGGTTTCACCCTGGAGAGAGAAGCACGGATCCCCGAACTCAACACCCGGTTCCGGTGCTACCGGCATCGCACCGGGGCCCTGCTGCTCTCGGCGATCAACGCCGACGAGAACAAGGTCTTTGGTATCAACTTTCGCACCCCGCCGGCCGACTCCACTGGCATCGCCCATATCCTGGAACACGCGGTGCTCTGCGGCTCGCGCAAGTACCCGGTCAAGGAACCCTTTGTAGAATTGCTCAAGGGCTCGCTCAAGACCTTCCTCAACGCCTTCACCTACCCAGACCGCACCTGCTACCCGGTGGCCAGCCAGAATGTGCAGGACTTCTACAATCTGATCGACGTGTACCTCGACGCGGTTTTCCACCCCCGTCTTACTCATCAGACTTTGGAGCAGGAGGGCTGGCACTACGAATTGGAAACCCTCGGGGGGCCGCTCAGCTACAAGGGGGTGGTCTTCAACGAGATGAAGGGCGCCTATTCCTCCCCCGAGTCGGTGATGTACAAACAGGTGCAGGAATCCCTCTTTCCCGACACCTCCTATGGGTTGGATTCGGGCGGCCATCCCCGCTATATCCCAGACCTGACCTTTGCGCAGTTCAGCGCCTTCCACCAGCGGTACTATCACCCCGCCAACGCCTTCATCTTCTTCTCTGGGGACGATGATCCCGAGCGCCGGCTGCTGCTCCTGGAGGAGTACCTAAGTGCGTTCACTCCCGGTCCGGGTCCGGTTGCCATCCTGGCCCAGCCACCCATTGCCGTGCCCAAGGTGCTGACCTTTCCGTACGCGGCGGGACAGGAGCACGAGGGCAAGAGCATGGTGACCATCAACTGGTTGCTGGAGGACGGCCTGGACATTGAGACCGAGATGGGGCTGCAGATCCTGGCCCAGGCCCTGATCGGGACGCCGGCCTCGCCCCTGCACAAGGCGCTGATCGATTCGGGCCTGGGGGAGGATCTGATGGGAGGGGGCATGGAGGGCGAGTTGCGGCAGCTCTTTTTTTCCACTGGCCTCAAGGGCGTAAAGGTGGGCAGGGAGGACGAGGTGCAGGGCCTGGTGATCGCCGTGCTCGAACGCCTGGTGCGCGAGGGCATCGACAGCGGCGAGGTCGCCGCAGCGCTCAACACCGTCGAATTTGGCCTGCGCGAGAACAATACCGGCTCCTATCCGCGCGGTCTGATCACCATGTTGCGCAGCCTCACCTCGTGGACCTACGACCGCGATCCGCTGGCACCCCTGGCTTTTGCTGCTCCCCTGGCGGCGGTCAAGGCCAACGCCGCGGGCAAGGCGTATTTCGGCGGACTGATCCAGCAGCACTTGCTGGGCAACCGGCACCGCACCACGGTGATCCTCCGGCCCGACACCGGGCTGGGCGCGCGCGAGGAGGCAGAGGAGCAGGAAAAGCTGGCCGGGGTGCTCAAAGGTCTGGACTCGGCTGCCCAGGAGCGCCTCATCGCCGAGAACCAGCTGCTCCGGCAGCGCCAGGAGGCGCCTGATCCGCCGGAGGCGCTGGCCACCTTGCCCCGCCTGCGCCTGGCCGACATGGAACCCAAGATCAAAGCCCTGCCGCTGGATCAGACCAGCGAGGGCGGGGTCCCGGTGCTCTACCACGAACTCTTCACCAATGGCATTGTCTACCTCGACCTGGGTTTCGATTTGCGCTGCCTGCCCCAGGAGCTGCTGCCCTATGTGCCGCTCTTTGGCCGGGCCCTGCTGGAGACGGGGACGGGACGGGCCAGTTTCGTGCAGCTGGCCCAACGCATCGGGGCGCGCACCGGGGGCATCTGGCCCCAGTTGCTGGTCACCTCCCAGCGGGGTCGCAGCGAGGCGGTGGCCCGATTTATCCTGCGCGGCAAGGCGATGGTGGGCCAGTCCGGGGCGATGCTCGACCTGCTGCGCGAGGTGCTGCTGGAGGCCAAACTCGACGATCAGGGACGGCTCTTGCAGATGGCTCTGGAGGAAAAGGCCGGCGAAGAAGCGGGCCTGGTGCCCGGGGGGCACGGGGTGGTGGGCCTGCGCCTGCGCGCCCAGTTCGACGAGGCGGCCTGGGTGCTCGAACAGATGGAGGGGGTCAGCTATCTCTTTTTCCTGCGCCAGCTGGTGGGGCAAATCGAAAACGATTGGCCAGAGGTGCGCGACAAGTTGCTGGAGTTGCGCCGCCATCTGCTCAACCGCAAGGCCCTGCTGGTGAATGTTACCCTGGCCGGGGAAGACCGGGCGCAGTTCTCGGCGGGTCTGGGGCAATTGCTCGCGGAACTCCCTGAAGGGGTGGCGGCGGACAGGGTCTGGCAGCCCTCCTTCAGGCAGCGCAGCGAGGGGCTGATCATCCCGGCCAAGGTGAACTACGTGGGCAAGGCCGCCAATCTCTACGAATTGGGGTACCAGTTCAACGGCTCGGCGAGTGTCATCTCCCGCTTCCTGCGCAATACCTGGCTGTGGGACCGGATCAGGGTCCAGGGCGGGGCGTACGGGGCTTTCTGCAGCTTCGATCCCTTTTCGGGGGTCTTTGCCTACGGGTCCTACCGCGACCCCAATTTGAGACAAACCCTGGACAACTACGATCGGTCCGGCCAGTTCCTGCGCGAGCTGGAGTTGAGCCAGGAGGAGTTGGAACGCGCCATCATCGGGACCATCGGCGAGTTGGACGCCCACCAATTGCCAGATGCCAAAGGCTACACCTCGATGGTGCGCCACCTCACCGGAGTCACCGACGAGTTCCGGCAGGGGGTGCGCGACGCGGTGCTGGGCACCAGCGTGGCCCGGTTCAGGGCCTTTGCCCAGGTGCTCGAACAGATGCAGGCGGAAGGCCGGGTGGTGGTGATGGGCGCGCGCGAAGCCCTGGAGGCGGGCGGGCCGGCGGGGTGGCTGGAAATGATCGAGGTGATGTAGGACCGAACCAGAACGGGGGATGAGATGACTGCAACAGCGCAGGGAAGGGTCGCTGAGGGCGGCCTGCAGATCGACGCCGGATTGTACAAGCTGATCGAGGACCAGATCGCGCCGGGCACCGGAGTGGAGGCGGGGCATTTCTGGGCTTCCCTGGGCAGTATAGTCCGAGACCTGGCCCCCAAGAATCGCGCCTTGCTGGAACGGCGAGACGCCTTGCAGGCCCAGATCGACCAGTGGCATCGGGACAGGAAAGGGCAGGCCTTGGACGGGGAGGAGTACCGCGCTTTCCTGATGGGCATCGGCTACCTGCTGCCCGAGAGCGGTCCCTGCCGGATCACCACGGAGAACGTGGATGCCGAGATCGCCCAGTTGGCCGGGCCGCAGCTGGTGGTGCCGGTGGACAACGCCCGGTACGCGCTCAACGCGGCCAATGCCCGCTGGGGCAGCCTGTACGACGCCCTGTACGGCACGGACGTGATCCCCGAAACCGGGGGGGCCGAAAAAGGCCGAGGGTACAATGTGAAACGCGGGGCCCTGGTCATCGCCCAGAGCGAGGCGCTGCTCGACGAGGTGGTGCCGCTCGCAGGGGGTTCCCATGCGCAGGTGGTGCGGTACCGCCTGGGCAAGCAGCAGTTCGTGGCGGAGCTGGAAGGTGGAAGTCAAATCGGCCTCAAGAACCCCTCCCAGTTCGTGGGCTACCGCGAAGAGAGCGGGCAGTTGCGCGGCGTGCTGCTCTGCCACCACGGCCTGCACCTGGAGATCCAAATCGACCCCGAACACCCGGTGGGGAAAACCCACCGCGCCGGGGTCAAGGACCTGGTGCTCGAAGCGGCCCTCACCACCATCCAGGACTGCGAGGACTCGGTGGCCGCGGTGGACGCGGTCGACAAGGGGCGGGTCTACGCCAACTGGAACGGCCTGATGCGCGGCACGCTCGAAGCTGAGTTCGCCAAAGGGGGCTACACCGTGTCGCGCCGGCTCAACTTGGACCGGCAGTTCACCGCCCCCGACGGCAGTGCCCTGGTGCTGCCCGGGCGAAGTCTGATGCTGGTGCGCCACGTGGGCATGCACATGTACACCGACGCGGTGACCACCGAGGGCGGAGAGGAGATCCCCGAGGGCTTTCTGGATGCGATGGTCATTTCGCTGGCTGCCATCCACGACCTGAAGAGCAAAGGACCGTACCGCAACAGCCGCACCGGCAGCATCTACGTGGTCAAACCCAAGATGCACGGACCAGAGGAGGTGCGGGCGACTGTCGAACTCTTTGGGCGGGTGGAACAGGCCCTGGGTCTGGCGGCCGACACCCTGAAGATCGGCATCATGGACGAGGAGCGGCGCACCACCGTCAACCTGCTCGAATGTATCCGTGCAGCCAGCGAACGCCTGGTCTTCATCAATACCGGTTTTCTAGATCGGACCGGGGACGAGATCCACACCAGCCTGGAGCTGGGCCCGGTGTTCCCCAAGGCGGAGATCAAGAAACAGCCCTGGCTCAGCGCGTACGAGGATTGGAATGTGGACACCGGAATCGCAACGGGGTTGGTGGGCCGGGCGCAGATCGGCAAGGGCATGTGGACCATGCCCGATCGGATGCGCGAGATGGTGGAGACCAAGATCGGCCACCCACGGGCCGGGGCCACCACCGCCTGGGTGCCTTCGCCCACCGCGGCGGTGTTACACGCCCTGCACTACCACCAGGTGAAGGTGGCCGATCGGCTGGCAGCACTGGCCCACCGACCGCGGGCCAGTCTGGCCGACATTCTGACGCCCCCCATGCTCGATAGAAAGCTGACCCCGGAGGCCATCCAGAAGGAATTGGACAACAACGCCCAGGGCATCCTGGGATACGTGGTGCGCTGGGTGGGGCAGGGCATCGGCTGTTCCAAGGTGCCCGACATCGACAACGTGGGTTTGATGGAGGACCGGGCCACCCTGCGCATCTCCAGCCAGCATATCGCCAACTGGCTGCGCCACGGTGTGGTAGAGGAGCAACAAGTGAAGGCCACCTTCAGGCGCATGGCTGCGGTGGTAGACCAGCAGAACAGCGGGGATGCCAACTACCGGAGTATGGGGCCGGACTTTGAGTCCAGCCTGGAGTTCCAGGCAGCGCTGGAATTGGTGTTTGCGGGCAGGCAGGAGCCAAACGGGTACACCGAAAGGGTGTTACACGGCCACCGGCGTCAGGCCAAGGGGCGTTAGGGGGCTTTGCGCCGCCGCAAGAGTTGCGCCCATTTTTGGCGTTCGGCCCGCAGCACCTGGCCCGGGGTCAGGCCCTGCCGGTCCTCCAGGCCGCGCAGCAGAAAAAGCGGCACCACCTGCAAAAGTGCGCTGAGGGCAAACATCACTTGCAGATTGCCCACCGGAATGCCCCAGACCACCCGGTCCAGCCCGGCCAGCCCAGCGGCCAGCAGGCCCGCGCCAAAGGTGCTGACGCTATAGGACAGGCTCAGCGCGGCCGACCAACAGCCCAGATAGGTGGGCCGCTGGTCCCCGGAGGGCAGCAGGCCGTAAAGCAGTGGGGTGATGGCCACCGAGATCCCCGCCGAGAGGAACCCGTCCAGCACCATGGCCACCGGGGCCAGCAGGTGTTGCGAGGGGCTGTTGGCGGCCCAGATCAGGGGCACCGCGATCTTGGGCACCAGGATAAAAGGAAAGATGGATTTGCTGCCGTAGCGATCCACCAGGTGGGCCCACAACCGGTACCCGATCACCGAGGCAGCCATGGCGATCATGTTGTAGATCGAGATCGCCGTGTAGCTGAGGCCCAGGCGGTCGAGCATAAAGACGCTGTAGAAGGGGTCGGCCAGGCCCAGCACGCATTGCAGCACCCCGTAGAAGAGCAGCGCGCGGCGGAAGGATAGATTTTTAAAGGGCTCCAGCAATTGCTGCAGGGCGCGGCCACGGTGCGGGGGCGGGGCCGGGGGAAAGGGGGCCCGGGCCAGGGTGAGGACACTGGCCAGGCCCACCGTTAGGCTGGCTGCGAAGAGATAGGTGAAGGCGCGCTGCTTGTCCATCTCGGCAAAGGCGTCGAGGTAATGGCCGGTGGCCAAGCCGGCGACCATGGCAGTCAGGGTGCCGACGATGACCTGCCGGCTGGTGAAGCGGGCGCGCATGTTCTCGGGGATCAGGGTGGCCTGCCAACTGCCGTAGAAGGGGCTGCTGCCCTGCAGGCAGACCAGGCTGGCGCCCACCAGAGCGACCAGGGCACCCAGTTGGAAGCGGGCTGGGACGACGAGGGGGATGAAGAGGATCGAGGCGCGCAGCAGGCAGGCCAGGGCGCGGCAGCCCAGGATGAAACGCCGATGGTCGGCCACCTGCCAGCCGATACGCGGGGCCAGGAGTTGGGCGAACCCCATCAGCGAGTTGATGGAGGTCATCAGGGCGAAGAAGGAGGCGGTGGCCCCCAGGGTCAGGGCAAAGCCGTTGAGCATGGCCGTGCCGGTGCCGATCATCTGCCCCCAGACGCCCCAGATGCCGGACACCACGACAAAGGCGCGCAGGCCGCGGTTGATTTCCTGGCGGGTATGGCCCTGGCTCATGGGAGGAAGGTACGCCCCAAGGGCGCTAGGGAGCAAGACGCAGAACCAACCAACACGGTAGAGAGAGAGCGATGAAGAACTTTGAACTGCTGCTGCGAGGCGCACATCTTATCGACCCGAAAAACGGCATCGACGCCCCCCGGGATCTGGCCATCGCCGGGGGTGTGGTGGCGGCCGTGGATATCGGCATCCCGCCCGAATTGGCGCAACAGGTGATCGACGTACAAGGGTTGTACCTCACTCCCGGCCTGGTCGATATCCACACCCACCTGTACGCCACTCCGGGGCACCGCAACGCCTGGGCCGGCGACAACAGCATCCTGCCCGATGGCTTCAGTTTTCGCAGCGGGGTGACCACCATGGTCGACACCGGCTCGGCCGGCTGGCGCACCTTTGAGGACTTTCGCCTGCGGGTCATCGACCGCTTCCACACCCGCAAGTTTGCCTTCCTCAACATCGTCGGTATGGGCATGGTCTCCACGGCCCTGGAGCAAAATACCAGTGACATGGACGTGGAGCGGGCGGTGGCCGTGGGCAGGGAACACGCCGATGTGATCGTCGGCATGAAGACCGCCCACTACTGGGCCCCGGACTGGATCTCGGTGGATCGCATGCTGGAGGCTGGCCGCCAGCTGGGCAAACCCTCGATGGTGGACTTTGGCCTCTTTCCGCGCCAACGGCCCTATTACGAGCTGGTCACCCAGCGCATGAGCGCCGGGGACATCAGCACCCACATGTACCTGGGGGACGTGCCTTGGGTAGGCGCAGACGGCAAGCTGCTCTCCTACCTCTACCGGGCCAGGGAGCGGGGCATCATCTTCGACGTGGGCCACGGGGGAGGCAGCTTCTGCTGGCGCAATGCGGTGCCCAGCATCGAGCAGGGATTCCTCCCGGATTCCATCTCCACCGACCTTCACACCCTGTGTATGAACGACGCGATGATGGACATGACCAATGTGATGTCCAAATTCCTCGCCTTGGGTGTGCCCCTGGAGGAGGTGATCCGCGAATCCACCATCAACCCAGCGCGGGAGATTGGGCACCCGGAGTTGGGGCATCTGAGTGTGGGGGCGGTGGCCGATGTGTGTGCCCTGAATCTGGTGGAGGGAGATTTCGGCTTTCTCGACGTACACGGCGGCCGGCTGACAGGGCGTCAGCGCCTGCGCTGCGAATTGACCTTGCTGGGGGGCGAGGTGATGTGGGACTGGAACGGGCGCGTTGGCGTCGACTGGCGCCAATTGCCCACCCTGTACGGGCTGCGCAACCCCGAGGGCCTGATTATGCCGCCCGCCTGAGGCGAGGGCTCAGCCCAGTTGGACAGCGCGGCCGGAGGTGTCGCGGTAGCGCTCCAACTGCGCCTCGTCGAGTTCGACGCCCAGCCCCGGCCCTTCGGGTACGCGGGCCGTGCGGGGACCCAGCGCGAGGGGTTCTTTGATCAGGTCGGCCTCGTGGTACAAGGGGCCGAGAAAATCCCCCGGATAACGCTCGCTGTCGATGGCCGGCTCGGACACCCCCAAGTGCAGCATGGCCGCGGTGGCGATGCCCAGTTCGAGGTTGCTGCCCATCGAGCAGACCAGGCCGGCGGCGCGGGCCACCTGCACGATCTGCCGGGTGGCGGCGATGCCCCCGTGTTTGCCCGGGTACACGCTGAAGACATCGGCCGCGCCCAGGGCGCAGAGCCGGCGGGCATCCTGCAGGGTGAAGATGCTCTCGTCGGCCATCAGCGGCACCCGGGTGTCGCGGCGCAGGCGCACCAGGTCCTCGGGATCATCGGCAGACACCGGTTGTTCGGCGAAGAGCAGGTCGCAGTCTTCCAGTTGTGCCAGGCAAGAGCGGGCCGTGGCCAGATCCCAGCCCTGGTTGGCGTCGATGCCGATGGGGATGTCCGGGCCGGCCACCGCGCGCACCGCCCGCACCCGGGTGACGTCCTCGGCCGGGTCGAGGCCCACCTTGACCTTGAGACAGGCAGCCCCCCACGCCAGAAAACGTTCGGCAAGGGCCACGGCCTGGGCGACCGGAAAGGCACCGACTACCATCTTCATCGGCAACTGCTCGCGCACCTTGCCGCCCAGGAGTTGGTACAGGGGCAGGTTGGCCGCCTTGCCGGCCAGGTCCCACAGCGCCATCTCCACCGCGGCCTTGGCGAAGGGGTTGAAGCGGATGGCCCGCTCGATTTTCCCGGTCAACGCAGTGAGGGCTCTTGGGTCCCTACCGATCAGCAGGGGGGCCATCAGCCCCTCGATGGCGGCGATGCAGCCCGGGCTGGTCTCGCCGCTCCAGCGCGGCGAGAGGGTGGCTTCGCCCAGGCCGACGAGTCCGGCGTCGGTGTGCAGGCGCAGGATCACATAGGGCGAGACCACGTGTTCGCCGCCGGCGGTTTTGGTGGTCAGGCCCGTTTTGAGCGGCACTTCCACCGGGATGCATTCGGCGCGGGTGATTTTCATCGGTGGCCTGGGAATCAGGAATAAAAAGACAGCCACTCACCTTGCTGTCGGTAAGTGGCTGTCTATATTCACAAACAACTGGTGGCTCCTCCCAGAATCGAACTGGGGACACAAGGATTTTCAGTCCTCTGCTCTACCAACTGAGCTAAAGAGCCACCGAAAACCAGGGGAAAAATATAATGTCTCTGCGCTGGAAGTCAAGGAACGGCAGATGCCGGTAAACGCCATACCCTTCAAGATGCCCGCCCCAGTGGAAATTCCCGCCCACCTGGTCTCCACGCTCAGGCAACTGCCGCCCGATCAGGCGGCGCAGCGGGCCATGGAGCTGTTGCTGCAGATCGAAGCCGCCGAGGTGCTGATCTACGAGAAGGTGGACGTGGAAGGCCGGTTGAGCTTAGGCGGGGTGGTCTGCGAGGATGCCGCCCAGGCCGGACCGATCCAGGCCTTTCTGGCCGGCGAGGAACTCTACGGTCAGCCGCTCTCTTCCGTCGGGTTGGCCGGCAGGGCCCTGGCCCAGGGCAGCGCCCTGCTGGTGATGGGGCAGACCCAGGCCGGGGAAGAAGGTCCCCTGCCGCCACGGCTGCAGCAAGTACTCATCGACCGGGGGGTTGGGGGCCATATCGGCTTTGTCTACGTGCTGCCGCTGGGAGGGGCTGGCCAGCGGCCCTTAGGGGCGCTGACCTTGGTGCGGGGGGCTGCAGCCGGGCCGCTCAATCACGAGCAGCCCGGCCTTAGCGAAGGTTTGAGACAGGTGCTTGAAGGGGTGTTGGCAGGCTGAGGCTCAGACGGAGACCGGCTGGACCAGACCTTTGGTGACCAGCCATTTTTCCAACTCCTCGCCACTGACGTCGGCCACCATCTCGCCGTTGACTTCGACGCAGGGGGAGAGGGGCTGACCGCTCTTCTGCACCATCTCGGCGTAGATGGCGGGGTTGTTGATGATGTCTTTGTCCTCAAAGGGGAGCTGATGGCGGCGCAGCACTTCGCGCACCCCGGCGCTCCAGCCGCATACGGGCTTGAGGTAGGCGATGATCTTCGGAGTCTCGGCCATAACCGTAGTCCCTTTCGTTTTTAGGGTGGGTGGTTTTTCGAGAATATAGCGAAGCTCCTTCGTCTGTCAACTGCGCAGTTGACGAAAACCACTGTCGCTATTACATTGGGCGAGCGCCCCAATGCAAACGGTCCATCCCCCGGACCACATCCCGCTTTTAACTCCAGAGTGACACCCATGCCCACTGAAGCATTGCTCCACATCGAGGGCGGCGTGCGCCTGCGCGGCCAGGCCCTGGTGCAGGGCGCCAAGAACGCCACCCTGCCGATGATCGCCGCCTCATTGCTGGCCTCCGAAGGTCAGACCATCCTGCACCGGGTGCCCCCCGTCAAAGACGTGTTGGTTGCCCTGGAGGTCCTGCGCCGGCTGGGGGCCAAGGTCCAGTACGAGCCCCGCGAGGGCACCGCGGTAATCGACGCCACCACCGTCGACAACACCCGCCTGCCAGCGGAACTGACCGGCAGACTGCGCGCTTCCATCCTCTTTGTGGGTCCCCTGCTGGGCCGTTTCCGCCAAGCCCAGATCGAGGAGGTGGGGGGCTGCACCATCGGCCAGCGGCCGGTGGACTTTCACTATCGGGGGTTCGCCCGGCTGGGCGCTTCGGTGGAGGGCATGCGCGGAGGAGGGTTCCACGTCAGCGCCCAGGCCCTGGAGGGGGCCTCCATGTACTGCGATGTGCCCAGCCACACCGGGGTGGAGAATCTGATCATGGCCGCCAGCTTGGCCCGGGGTGAGTCGATCATCGAAAACGCCGCCTCCGACCCCGAGATCGAGGATTTTGCCCTGTTGATGGCCAAGATGGGGGCCCGGGTGGAGGGCATCGGCTCGCGCACGGTGCGCATCCAGGGCGTGGAAAAGCTGCGCGGGGCCGAACACACGGTGATGTACGACCGACTGGACGCCGGCCTCTTGATGATGGCTGGGGCCATCACCGGCGGGGATATCGCCCTCAAGGGGGTGCAGCGGCAGCACCTGAGGATTTTCGAGGCCAAGCTGCAGCAGATGGGGGTGGAACTCGACGAGGACGGGGAGTGGCTGCGGGTGCGCCGCTCCGGTCCCCTGTCGCCCATCAATGTGGTCACCACCTTCCACCCCGGTTTTCCCACGGACCTGCAGCCCTGCATCACCGCCCTTTCCTGCATCGCCCAAGGGGACAGCTACATCCGCGAGACGGTCTTCGAGGACCGCTTCGGGCACATCAAGGTGCTGCGCGCCTTTGGCGCCAAGCTCTCCCCCGAGAAAGATCGACTGGTAATTGTCCACGGCCCGGCCCAGCTCAAGGGCTGCAAGGTCAAGGCCCTGGACATCCGGGCCGGCGGGGCGGCGGTGTTGGCCGGTCTGGCGGCCGAAGGCACCAGCACCATCGCCAACCTCTACCAGCTCGACCGGGGCCACGCCTTTCTGGAGGAGCGGCTCTGTGGCCTGGGAGCGCGGGTCGTGCGGACCTGAGCCTGGATATTTGCAGCGCCAAAGGCAGTCGAGAGGATCTCTTGACTGCTTTTTTTTTGCCGCTAGTTTCTGGGGTATACCCTCAGGGAGGTCCCTATGAAAATCCATCCGGACAGAGTCTATCTTTACCGCGCCCGTATCGAGCGGGATGAAGCGCCCTTTGCCCAGTACCGCAGCCTGGCTTATGCGGCCCTCAACGCGGTGGAACTGGAGTTGCCCGCCACCGGCAAGGTGTTGCTCAAACCCAATGCTACGGTGCTCTTTCCCCCAGAAAAGCGGGTCATCACTCATCCTGGCTTTGTCGGCGGCATGATCGACGCCCTGGTGGACAAGGGGGTACCGCGCGAAAGGCTGCTGGTGGCCGAGGGGCAGTCGGGCGAGCAGCTCCAGAACGGCCACACCTGGGAGGTCTCCGGGTACCAAGACATGTTGGCCCAGCGCCGGGTACCCCTCACCGTGCTCAACGGGGTAGAGACCAGGCCGGTAAAGGTACCCGGCGGGGTGGTCTACGATAGCTACCCCATTGCC
>CAMAVQ010000013.1 GCA_945861755.1 Gemmatimonas phototrophica | reverse complement strand
CGGAAAAACGATGGCAGCGACTGCACGGCTATCGGCTCCTCGACCAAGTCATCGCCGGTGTAGTATTCGTTGATGGCGAACTGAAAAACGCGGCTTGATCATGCAGGATACGCTCACCCCACATCCACAACATTTGACAAAAGCTCTCGTCCTCCCCGTCAAGCTCCAACTCAACCGGGGGATCGGCGGCTACTTCAGGGTCGTCCATGGCGTCCTCCATGACGCAGTCCCTGCATTCAGCGGGGTCAGTTACCGGGTGACACCATCCATTCGGGCAGGGTGACACGGTACTTGTAGGCGCCGGGGGTCTGTTGGATGACGACCCCCTTTTCGGTGGTCTCAGCCTTCACGGTCTCCGGCTCGCTTTCAGCCGAGGTGAAGGCCAGCACCCGCAGGCGGGGAAGGCGTCGGTCCTGCCAGAAGTAGGTGGGCAGTACTTCGATGGGATCGGTGCAGTTGATCGGGTACACATCGATGGCCCAGTCGTGGTGGCGCACGATTGCCGCGCCGTCCAGGACCACCGGACCCAAGTTCATACGGGTGCCCCGGGTATCCAGATACAGGTAATCAGGCCCCTGGCAGTAGTCGATACGGCCGGCACCGACATCCGCGGAATAGGCCAGCACACCCTTGGACCCGCAAGCCAGGAAGGAGGCCGGCGGCAGGGAGAAGGTTTGTTCCCCCAGTTGGACGGTCCAGGGCTCCAGCCAACCGCCATTGACATGGAGCTGGAAACCGGACCGGTAGGTGACGCGCAGCTGGCTGTGCTCGTGGGCCCCGGAGATCAAGGCCTCAGTGAGTTCGAGGAAATTGCCGTTGTGGTGGTAGTGGATGGACTCCACCTGGGTGCCCAGGTAATGGCGCTGCAGAGGTTGGAGCAGGAAGTAGGTCTTGAGGGCCGCGGCCAGTCCCCACTCCCCGATATGGGGCAGGCAGGCGGCGTGGCCAAAGGCCAGGGTCGTGGCCAGGTAGCGGTCGAGGTGGATGCTGCGGCTATTTTTTTCCTCGGTGGGAATCTGGCCGCCGAAAAATCCGTCTATGCTGCCCAGGCCGGCGTCGGTCTGAAAGGGGTGCAGGTGGTGGAGATCAAAGTCCACCAGCAGGGGCATGCCGGCCGGATTGGATCCGGCCAGCCGGGCCGCATAACCTTGCAGGAGGCCGGGGTAGAGCCAGTGGCTGCCGCCTAGGCCCACGGTCGGCCCGCGCCGACTGAGGCCCGCCAGCAGGGCCTGGTCTGCCTGCAGCGTGCTCAAAAGCGAGGCAGGCCGCTCTAGGCCAGCGTCGCAGTCCACCCGGTCCCAGGGGGGGGTGGCGGCGTGGGCGTCCAGATAGAGATAGGACTTCCCGAACTTGGCTTCGAGGGCGTTGGCGTGTTCGACCCCCATGCTCTCGGCCAGGCTCGGCCTGAGCAACACCGTCTCCGCTCCGGTGGGTACCGGGCCGCCATCCGGCAGTCTGGCCGCCTGCTGCTGCCTTGAAGCGGGCAGGTCGCGGTAATTGGCGTACAGGCCGTAGCTGAAACCCAGGTCTGCCACAGCTTCGAGGTATTCCTTGAGGGCATCATCGCCGCCTTTGGCGGCAGAGGCCTCCAGGGCCAGACCGGCAGGGGCTGGTTCGTCCCGCCAGACATCAGCCGGGTGGTTGACCAGCAGTTTGTCCATCCCCCATTGTTTCAGGGTGCGCAGCTGCTCGTAAACCTCGACGTAGGCTTCCTCGGCGCTGGAGAGGGCGGGGATATTGTACCAGACCACCTCTTTAAGAGGGACCTCGCTCGCAATCTCAAGAGCCGGAGGGGGGGGAATCACTTCCTCGAAGTGGCGGGAGACGGTGAGCAGCCAACATTCGTGTACTGGATTGCGCTTGCCGTCCGAGCGCTGGGCATAGGAGCATCCCCCGTTGAGGAAGAGCCGTCCGGCAACGGGGACAGGGGGAGCCGCATCCAGACGGGTGGCCCGGGTGTGGCTTATTTCTAGCAGGCTGGAGATAAACGCGCCCTGGGTGCAGAGGATGCCGGGGTAGGCCTCCCCCAGGTTGAAATACGGCAGGTGTATCAGGCGCGGGTGCAGGGCACCCTCGACCCAGCCCAGGCTCAGGCCGGTGGCCTTGCCGTTGCCGCCTTCGAGTTCCACCTGTAGGGTTTTGCCGCGGATGGAGAAGCGGAACAGGAAGTCGGCCAGTTCCTCGCCGTGTTTCCATTGCCAGCGGGCTTCGACCAGGTCTTCGACTTGCTCGCAGGAAATCAGATGGCGCTCGATGTCTTCGTCATCGGCAGGCCATTCGCGGTTTCCCATGTCGATGGTGATGCCACCGCCCTGCGCTGGTCGGATGGCATCGTTGTTGTTGATCTCGACCTCCAGGTCACTCAGGTTGCCCTCAATGGGGGTGTAGATGTAGCGGACCACTGCCGAGAGGGAGCGGGATTCAAAAATATAGGAGATCCCCTCCTTCTTGATGGTCGTGACCACCTCCTCCTGAACCCGAGGTAACAGGGAAGGAGGAGTGAACATCCGAGCTGCCGGGGAAGCTGGAGACGAAGTTGAGGGCGAAGCGCTGGTCAGGGGCCGCGCGCCAGGGTGGGTGGTCATAAATCTCTCTGGCTCCTGTAGGATTTCCGGAGGAAAGGCAAGGTGGTGCGAGGGAAGGGTAACCGCTTTTTAGCGCATGCAGATAGTCGCACAAAAGCAGATATCGAAAATAGGCATTTATCTCTAGAGTGTCAAGGAGGCCGGCTGGCTGATTGACACGGGACAAAATGGGCGATATCTTTCTATTTTTAAGAATCTTAAATCTGGGAACAACCTCCGTTTGACAGGCCCTAAGACATGGGATGCCCTCGTGGTAGGGGGCGGGGCGGCCGGGATTCTGGCCGCCATCAGCAGTGCCGAAGCGGGCCAACAGACCGTCCTGTTGGAAGGCAACCAGCAGTTGGGCCGCAAGGTGCTCATCGCCGGCAATGGACGCTGCAACCTGACCAACCGAGATGCCGATGACCCGGAGCACTACCACGGCACTCAGCCGCATTTTGTTCGGCAGGTATTGCGGGCATTCCCTCTCCAGGAGACCCTGACATTTTTCCGCGACCTGGGTCTCGAAGTCAAGGAGGAGAAGCGAGGCCGCCTCTTTCCCACCTCGGACCAGGCGCAGGCGGTGGTGGATCTGCTGGAGGACCGCTTGGGCCAGTTGGGCGTGGAGGTGGTGAAAGGGGCAAAGATCTGCCGGGCTGTCCGGGCCGAAACTGGCTTTGTCGTGGACAGCCGGGATGGCCGTTCCTGGGCGGGACGGCGACTGGTGTTGGCCAGCGGCGGCATCAGCGTGCCCAAACTAGGCGCCGACGGCAGCGGGCTGGAGCTGGCCAAGGGGTTTGGCCACCGCGCCACCCAACTCCTGCCCGGTTTGGTGCCCCTGCTCAGCCCCGACGAGTATCTACGTCCAGCCCAAGGGGTCAAAGTCTGGGCCGAGGTTCGGGTGGCGCTGGGCAAAGGCCGTCAGGCGATCGATACCGATGACCTGCTCTTCACGCCGTACGGGGTTTCTGGTTTCACTATCCTCAACCTCAGTGCCCGGGTTGTACCTTTCCTGGAGCGAGGGCCATTGGAGCTGACAATCAACCTCTTCCCCGGCCAATCCCCGGAGCAGGTAAGCGAGATACTCAAGAAACGCTGGGAGCGCCATCCGCAGCGCGGGTTGGCTTTCAGTTTCACCGGCCTACTGCACGGCAAGCTGGTGGGGCCGCTGCTTTTCAAGCTGCGGGCCGCCCCGGATCAGCCGGTGGGCCGCGTCCCCAAGGCCCAGCGCTGGGAGCTGGCCAGACTGCTGACCAGTTGGGCGGTGCAGGTGACTCAGCCCCGCGATTTTGACCACGCCGAAGTGACGATCGGCGGGATTCACACCAACGAAGTCGATCCGGTCACCTTGGAGTCGTATCTGGTCCCAGGCCTGTACCTGGCTGGTGAGTTGCTAGATGTACACGGGGACTTGGGCGGCTTCAATCTGCAATGGGCCTGGGCCAGCGGGGCGGTGGCCGGCCGCGGCGGTTGACACTCCAATGGGGGCCCTTTAGAATCTACTCCAGATGCAAGAGAACGAAGCAAATACCCCGGCCGGCATCGTCCTGGCCGCAGGTCTGGCGACCCGTATGGGGGCGTTTAAGCAGTTGCTGCCTTTGGGAGACCGTTGCCTGGTAGAGTCCGTCGTAGACCAGCTCTGCAGCCGAGTGGAACAAGTGGTGGTGGTGGTGGGACACCGGGCAGCGGAGGTTGTGGAGGTGTTGGCCGGTCGGCCGGTGCAATGCGTCTTTAATGCCGATTATCAGTTGGGCATGTCCACCTCGGTCCAGTGCGGCCTGCGCTTCGTCGGACCGGCCGCTGCGTACCTCATCTGCCTCGGCGACCAACCCCGGCTCACCGCCGCCCTCGATCCCTTGCTCAGTGCGGCCGCCAGGTCCACCAAGGGCATTCTCATCCCCACCTACCAGGGCCGTCGCGGCCACCCCTTGCTCATCCACCGCCGCTATGCTGAGGAGATCATGGCACTTGCTCCTGACCAGGGTCTCAATACGGTAACTCGGGCTCACGGCGACGACACCCTCGAGGTGCCGGTCGGGGACAGCGGTGTCCTGGAGGATTTGGATACCCCCGCCGATTACCAGCAGGTGCTGCAGCGCCACCAGGACCAAGAACATGGATGAGGTGCTCGAAGCAGTAGTCGCCCTGCAGACCAGCGGACAACGCGGCGCGCTGTCCTCGCTGGTCTGGAGCAGCGGGTCCATCCCCATGAGCGACCGGGCCAAGATGCTGGTGGCAGAGGACGGCCAGGTGCTGGGGACCATTGGCGGCGGTTGCCTGGAGGCAGAAATTCTCAGCCTTGCCAGCCAGGTGATCATGACGCAGCAAGCTGAGCTCAGCCGCTTCACCCTCACCGAGGAACAGGCCGGAGAGGGCGGACTCAACTGTGGGGGCAGCTTGCGTATCCTCACCGAACCGGTGGGCAACCCGGATCTCTATCCCGAAATAGTGCGGGCACGCCAGGAGCGCCGGGCCTGCGCCCTGGTCAGCGCGTTGGGGACGCCGGGGGGGGAGATCCCCAAGCTGCTGGTGGTGACCGGCCGTCCCTGGCTGGGAACCCTGGGTGCTGCAGACCTGGACCAGTGGGCGGTGGCGCAGGCCGAAAGCCTCATCGGTCAGGGCCGGAATGGGACCGCAGTGATTGAAACTGCACCTGAGCTGGCCGGGCAGGTCGAACTCTTCATTGAACCTTTTCTCCCGCCGCCGATGCTTTACATCTTTGGCGGCGGCCATGTGGGCGGGCAGGTCTGCCGCTTGGCGGCCCAGGTGGGATTCAGGGTGGTGATGGTCGACGACAGGCCCCAGTTCGCCAATGCCAGGCGGCATCCGGAAGCAGCCCAGTGGGTGGTGGGCGACATGGAGCGGGTGTTCGCCGAGTTGCCGATCGACAAGCAGTCCTATGTCATCGCCGCCACCCGGGGCCACCAGCACGACGAGGTGGTCATTGAGCAGGCCATCCGCACCCCGGCCTGCTATATCGGCATGCTGGGTAGTGAACGCAAGAAACTGCTCTTGTGGCAACGTCTCGAAGAGCGGGGAGGGGCGCGCCAGCGGCTGGACCAGATCTACGCTCCAGTGGGCTTGAACATCGGTGCCGACACGCCCGAGGAGATCGCCGTCAGCGTGGTTGCCGAACTGATCCGGGTGCGCCGCGGCGCCATCAAGCGCTGGAAGACCAAAACCATAGAACCCCAGCCCTGAGCCCGGCGATGCTGCGTTACGGAACCGCCGCCTGCCAGGTAGACCAGCCCAATCCCCGGGAGCGGAGCGAAATTGCCCGCAACACCTCCCGGATGCTGGAGATGATCGACATGGCCGTGGCGGGGTACTCCCCTTTCATGGACATCAAACTGCTGGTGTTCCCCGAATTCGGGCATGCCGCGCCAATTTACCCCACCGCCCGTGCACTGCTGGCCAAACTCACCCTGCCGGTACCCAACGAACACACGGAGCAATACTGCGCTAAAGCCAAGGAACTGGGGGTCTACATCCAGACTGCCACCTTCTTGGAAGAGGATCCCCGCTGGCCGGGCCGGGTCTTCAATACCACCTGCCTGATCGGCCCCGAGGGATTGCTGTACAAATACCGCAAGGTCAATCCCTGGCTCCCCTGGGAGACCCACACCAGTCCCCACGACCTGGAAGGATATGACGAAGAGCTCTTCCCCGTGGCCCGCACGCCTATAGGCAACATCGGGGTGGCCATCTGCTACGATTGGCTCTTTCCCGAGGTTCTGCGCCAGCTGACCGCCAATGGCGCCGAAATTCTGGTGCGGGTGTCGGCCTACATGGACCCCTGGGGTGCGACACCTCCCATGGACTGGTGGACGGTGGTCAACCGCTGCCGGGCCCTGGAGAATACCGCCTATGTAGTGGCAGCCAACCAGGGAGCCGCCCTCAGCCACTATGCCCCTTTCTCCTGGCCGGGGGGCAGCATGGTGGTGGATTACGAAGGCCGTATCCTGGCCCAGGCCGACCCCGGACCGGGGGAGAAGATCGTGGTCGCCACTCTCGATATCGAAGCCCTCCGCCACGAGCGCCAGCGCCGCGTCGGTCACCATACCCTGGCCCATTTGCGCAGTGAGGCGTACCCGGTCTACGGGCACAGATTCTTTCCCCCTGGGCAGCTCAAGGGCGTCGAAAACCACACGGTGGAGCTGAACAGCCGGGCCGTCGAGGCAGTGAAGAAACGGCTCGCCGAGGAGGGCAGGTTGTGAACAGACCCGGCGCGTCAGGCAGCGCCGCTGCCCCGCGCATCCCCCCTTGCCCATGTCCCTGAAACACTACACCAACCGGCAGCTGCGCCGGGCCCTCGCCAAGTTCAGCACCAAGGAGACCGAGGTGGACCTGGGACCCCAAGGGTTGCTGCGCATCACCGAGGTGGAGGACGGGTACGCGCTGCTGGACCGGATGATTGTCCAGGAGGCTCGTGGGGGACAGCGCACCGAACGGTTCCCGTACTGGGCCGAACTCTGGCCTTCCTCGGTGGGCCTGGCCCAGTGGTTCTGCGAGCAAGAGTTGGAGGCGCCGGTTGGAGGGGCCAAGGAACTGGGTTGTGGACTCGGGTTGGTGGGGGTGGCGCTGGCCCGGCTGGGCTGGAGAGTGGAGGCCACGGATTTTGTCGAGACGGCGCTGGTTTTTGCCACCCACAACGCCCGAGCCAACCAGGTGGGAGTGCAGCACGGCACCGCCTATCTGGACTGGCGGAATCCGTCCGGACTACCGGTGTCTTGCCTGGTGGCTGCCGATATCGTCTACGAGAAGAAGAACCACGCCTACCTGAACGGGGTGCTGCACCATTTGCTGCTTCCGGGAGGACGGTTCTACCTGGCTGATCCCCAACGGCCGGCGGCCGGGCACTTCGTGGCCATGCTGGAGCAGCAGGGCTATGGGCATCAGGTCGAGATACACCCGGTGCGCTGGAAGTCCCTCGAACACCAGGTGCACATTCACACCTTTACCAAACCCTAGGCCATCAGTACCTGCAGGTGAGCCTCCACCGAGGCGGCGGTGGCTTCCAGGTCGTACCCACCTTCTAGGATGGACACCAGCCGGCCCTGGCATTGATCCTCTGCCATACTGCGCACCTGTGCCGTCAATGCCGCAAATCCTTCGATACTCAACTCGATCTCCCCAAGGGGGTCGGCCTGGTGGGCGTCAAAGCCGGCGGAGATCAGGATGAATTCGGGGCGGAAGCGGTCCATGGCCGGCCGCAGCACCTGGCGGAAGACCCGCAGATAGTCGGCGTCCCTAGCGCCCGGGGGCATGGGGGCGTTGAGGGTATAGCCCAGACCCGGACCGCGACCCTGCTCATGGGCGGCGCCCGTCCCCGGGTAGAAGTAGGGGCCAAATTGATGGATGCTAAAAAAGAAGACCGAAGGGTCCTCCTCAAAGCTGTGCTGGGTGCCGTTGCCGTGATGGACATCCCAGTCGATGATCGCCACTCTTTGTATTTGATGGTGTTCCTGGAGGTGCCTGGCACCGATGGCCACATTATTGAAGTAGCAAAACCCCATGGCCTGGTCGCGTTCGGCGTGATGCCCGGGAGGACGCACGGCGCAGAAGGCGTTGCCCACTTCGCCCGAGGCCACCACGTCAATGGCATTCACCACCGCCCCCGCTGCCAGGCCGGCGGCATGATAGGTGGCCCCGTTCAGACTGGTATCCGGACCCAGGGAGACCATCCGCCCCTGGGCGCTGAGCCGGGCAATGTGCTCCACGTGCTCAGGGGAGTGAATGCGGGTCAGACTCTGCACCGAGGCGGGCGCCGGTTGGCGCACCTCCAAGTGGTCGAGCAGGGAACTGTGTTTCAGTCCGTCCATGATGGCGAGCAGCCGTTCTGGCCGTTCGGGATGATTGAGGCCTGCTTCGTGGTCCAGGTATTCGGGATGATAGAAAAAAGCCGTTCGTGCCATGGCTTAACCTCGGGCTTGGTGGGCCACGGCGGCGATGGCCCGGCAGCCGAGAACGCGGATATCAGGGGCGATTTCGGGATTTTCCAGCTCTGCCGCAGTACACCAGCGCAGCGCAGCGCTTTCCTGGGTATTGATCCTGGGTTCGCCTTCCTTGGCCCGCGCGAAGTAGATCAAATCGATATGCTGGTGGCCAGGGCTGATGTTCTCGAGCAGGATGCAGGCGGGGGTGCGGAGCACCTGCACCTGGCCCCAACTTTCCTGCTCGCCAAGCAGTTCCACCTCCAGACCGGTTTCCTCCAACACCTCCCTGAGCGCGGCGGTTTCGGGCAACTCGTCGGTATGGATATGGCCGCCTGGGGGCAGCCAGGCCTCGATCTTGTTGTGCCATAACAACAGAGTGCGATGCTCACGGACGACAAAGGTGGTGGCGGTGAAATCCCTGGTGATCGACGCTGACAAGGGCTGCTCCTGGTTGAAGTGGAGAACAATAAACCCCGAAAATTAGCGCAGATTGTGAGCCGAGACACAGATTATGTTTAAACCTCGGCCATCGCTGCCGATCTAACAATAGGGGCGGCGAGGCGGCTGCCCTGTCCTCGATGGAACGCAGGCACCAACCGACAAATTCCTTGACAGGCCGCTGTCAGGCGAACTATACTAGCCCCTTGACGGGGTGGGAGTTCCGGCCAGCATGTCAGTCTGTTTCCTAAGTGACCCAAGGCCCTTTTTTGGGGCTGGCTCGCAGCAGGGTGGCCTCTCCATGCCGGATGGTGGCTTAGCTATATGAGCGTACAGGTTGACCTGGAACGAGCGCCTGATTCGGAAACCGATCTCATTTTGCTTGACGGCCAGGTGCCGGCCACGACCATCTGGCCCATCGCCGGGGGCAAAGGGGGAACGGGCAAGTCGACGCTGACCGCCAACCTCGGTGTGGGGTTGGCCTTACTCGGATACAAGGTCATTCTGGTGGATGGCGATTTGGGTGGGGCGGATCTGCATCTCTTCTTTAACCAGATTTCCCCGCCGCGGAGTCTGGGCAGTTTTCTCACCAGCGAAACCCGTTCCCTGCGTGAGGTTTTGTTGCCCACCCCGACGGAAAACCTCAAACTCATCTGCGGCGGCAACGAACTGGTCGGTGCCGCCAATTTGTCCTACCTGGCCAAAGAGCGATTGATCCGGCATATACGGGCTCTGGATGCTGATTACGTCCTGGTGGATCTTGGGGCGGGTTCCTCATACAACACCTTGGACTTTTTTGCCCTTTCCAACTATGGAGTCGTTGTCTGCACCCCTGAGCCCCAGGCCAGGGTGGACGCCTATGGTTTCATCAAGAACACGGTGTACCGCAAACTACGCCGCCGGTTCAGCAAGAGCGAGCAGATCAAGGAAGTCATCAATCAGTTCTCCAAGCAGGCCGGGCGGCGGACTGGGCGCATCTGTGCCCTGGTGGAGATGATTGGAGAGGCCAATCCGCAGGCCGGGCGCGAGGCCGAGACGCTCTTGTCTTCCTTTCATCCCCGGTTGCTGCTCAACCGGGTCCGCCGTCGCCGGCATGTTGACGAGGTGAACCGGTTCCTGGACTTGGTATGGGAGTATCTCTCGGTCAAGATGGATTTCGTGGGCTATGTGCGCAACGACGAAGCCGTCCTGGAAGCTTGTGAAAAGCGTCGGCCAGTGCTGCTCGAGTCGCCCAAAGCTTCGGCCTCGCGCGATCTCTACAATATTTTGATGAAAGGCCTGCGGGTTCCAGATCGCTTGCACCGTTTCAACTCCGAGGAGGCCGGTAAGTTGTCCCAAGTGGCCAAGAATGAAGCCCGGTTCTGGTAGGCGCAGGTTGGAGTGAGGGCTGATTGGCTCAGAGGCTCGCTGCGGGAGCGGGCATCGCAGTGGTGGCAGAAAGAGGAGCCTCAGGCGACCGCGGTTTTCGACGTCTTCAAGGAATTAGCGGGCGCCGCCAAGATCTTGGTGGTTCCCAACGACCGGGTGGGCGGGTTGGTAATCGGGGCACCGGTCTGCCGGGCAGTGCGGCTGCGTTACCCACGTGCCCGTGTTTCGCTATTGGTGGACGAGGCCAAAGGCGGCGTCGCCCGCCAACTGCCCTTTGCCGACGAGGTGGTGGCCTACCCTCTGGGCCGTGCGGTGGGCAGTCCCGAGATACAGGCCGTGCGCCAGTCGCTGCGGGCCCAAGAGTTTGATCTGGCCATTTGCCTGGGCATCGACTGCAGTTTTCGTCTGGCTTGGTTGTGCGGCGGTTGCGGGGCGCGTATGCGCCTGGGATTCAGCCGGCCGGACATGAAGCCCTTTAACATTGAGGTGGTCCCCAAGGCCGCAGACATTTATGAGGGGGACCAGTACTTCGGGCTACTGAGTTTGATCGGCCTGGAGGAGTTGACCGAGAGCCGGTGGGCGGTGGAAGCTGAGCGTATGACCCAGGCACGCAGTCGGTACCTGGACGAGGAGAACTCGCGGAACGCTATCGGCGTGGATCTTTCCGGGGGAGAAGGGGCGGGCCTGAGCCACCGCCAGCTGGACGAACTGGTGGGGCGGGTCATCGAGCGGGGAGCGCGCCCAGTGCTCTTTTTTTCTCCCTCCGAACAGCGTCAGCTCAACTTGCTCCATAAGAATCACGGCAATCGCATTCTGCCCTTTCTCCAGGAAGATCTGGCAGGCAGTGCCGCCCTGCTGGCCAACTGCCAGGCCCTGATCGCCTGTAATACCGAGCTGCTGCATCTGGCCAGAGCCATGCATGTGCCAGTGGTGGGGATTTTCGGTGAGGACCCGCGGCGCTGGGTGCACCCCGGCTCGGCATGGGTGAAGGTGATCCAGGCCGGCGACTTGCGCTCGGTGGGCATTCCGCAGATCGCCCGCCAGCTGGAAGAGGTACTAGCCGAGGACAGTCGCTGAGTTTCCGTCGACCTGGTGCCGTAGTGGCGCCAGCCATCTAGGAGGGGAGCATGGAAGAGATGGTCGAACCTGACCGCACCATCATGATCGTCTCGATCATCGGCCTGGTGATTATCTGGGGAAGTGTGCTCTACCATAAATTTGTCCAGGGGGGCAGCCCTGCCCAGGACGAGCACAGTGTCCGGGCAGTGGTGGAGGCAGAAGGAGCCGCAGCGCCGGCCGAGGGGGCAGGTGGGCAGAAGCAGCGCAAGAAGAAGAGATGAACCGCCAGGGATAGGCCAGTCTAAAGAAAGGCAGTATGGCTACTGAAGTTATTATGCCCAAGCTGGGCCTCACCATGGAAAAGGGCACCATCGGCGCCTGGCTGGTGGCCGAGGGTCAGGCAGTGACCAAAGGCAGGGCCCTGTTAGAAGTGGTCACCGACAAGGTCACCATGGAGGTGGAGGCCCAGGCCAGCGGCATCTTGAGCAAGATTCTGGTGCCCGCCGGAGAAGAGGTCCCCGTCTCCACACCCATCGCCATCATCGCGGCGGCTGGGGAGAAGGTCGAGGCCCGGCAGGGCGGGATTACACGCCCAGCAGCGATTGCCGCCCAGCCGGTTATGGCAGCAGCGGGGCCTGCCCAAGTTCCGGCGGTGGCCGCTGACGGGGCACGACCCAAACACCGCGCCTCTCCCAAGGCGCGCAAAATGGCCCAGGAGCGCGGGTTGGATCTTGGGCAGTTGGCCGGCAGTGGGCCGGCGGGGCGGGTGATCAGCGAGGATGTGCACGCCTACCTGGCGCAGACCCCGGCCCCTGCGCCGGTGATTGTCCCGGAACCGCAGCCGGTGCCTGCCGGTGCCGGTGCCCTGCTCAAGCTGACCCGCGCCCAGCAGGTCACGGGGCAACGACTGACGGCCAGCTATCAGCAGATTCCCCACATCCACGTCTTTATGGAGGTGTCGGGGGTTTGGCTGCAGCAGTTTCGCGAGGGCTACCGGCTTCAGGGCCGGAAGATTTCCTACAACGACCTGATCGTCAAGGCGGTGGCCAAGGCCTTGGGCGAGTTTCCGCGCTTGAACAGTGTGCTCGAAAGCGAAGGGGTGCGGCTGATGGGGGAGGTGAACATCGGCATCGCCGCCGACACGCCTCAAGGTTTGCTGGTGCCGGTGGTGCGCCGAGTGGACGAATTGAGCATCGAGCAGATTGCCGCCGAAAGCGCCCGTCTGGTCGATGCGGCGCGGCACGGCAAGCTGAAAATCGACGAGATGAGCGGGGGGACCTTTACCATCTCGAATCTAGGCATGTTCGGGGTATCCCACTTTACGGCCATCATCAATCCACCCCAGGTGGCCATCCTGGCCGTAGGGGCCATGGAAAAGCGGGTGGTGGCGCTGGAGAACGATGCGCTGGCGGCGCGCCCCTGCCTGACCCTCAATCTGGCGGCCGACCACCGGGTAGTCGACGGCGCCTTGGCGGCGCGTTTCCTGCAACGTCTGAAAGAGATCCTGGAAACCCCGGGGTTGTTGGCCTGAAATGGCGGTAAAAAAGGGGCAGCCGATCCGGGATCGCCGGACCCAGCTGCTCAGGGATCTGGTGCGCAACAGCTATGAGCAGTCTTTTGTGGTCGCCCGCTACACCACGGTGGGGTTGTGGCCGGCCGAGGAAATTCTGGCCCTCGAACACATTCCCGACCAGGCCCGCATCCTGGACCTGGGCTGCGGGGCTGGCCGCTGCGCCATCGCCCTGGCGGAGTTGGGGCTGGAGGTGGTGGGGGTCGATCTGAGTCGGGCCATGGTCGAGGCGGCCCGGTTCCAGGCCGAGTTGGCCGAGGTGAAGGTGGATTTCCAGGTCATGGACGCCATGAATCTGGAATTGCAGACCGAGAGTTTCGAGGTGGTGATCTGCGCGTACAACGGCCTTGAACTACTGCCTGGTATCGCGGGCAAAAAGAAGGCATTGGCCGAGGTCTGGCGGGTGCTCAAGCCGGGAGGGTGTTTCATCTTTTCTTCTCACTCCCTCTTCGCGCTGAATTATTTTGCCCCGCACCGTTTCCTGGCTTTTCTGCGCCTGTGTCTGGGCAAGGTGGGCTGGCCGATGCGCGAAAAGGAACTGGGCGAGCGTTTCATCGACGATGAATGGGAAGAGGCAAAGTATCTGCAAATCCTGCCTCCTTCGACCTGGAAAAAGCTCCTGCGCATGGCTGGATTCGAGTTGGTGTACTTTAATACCCGCCAGCGCCTGGAGACCAGAAAAAAGTGGGGGATCGCGGGGAACTTTGAGGACGGCGAACGCTTTTACGTGGCGAGCAAGCGCGGTATCCCGGCGCTGCAGGAAAGACCAATATCATGAATGAAATGTCGGTGCTCAGCGGGGAAGAACTCACGGCATTTGCGACCGAGGGGTTGCTCTTGCTCGACCGGCCCCTTACCTGGGAAATCATCGGCGAATTACTCGCCGCCCTGCCAGCTACCGACCCCAGCGCCGACGTCTAGGCCGCCTGCCTGCCGGGAACACCGCCGCGCGGCCCTCGGGGCGCGCGGCTTTTTGTTTGGTGCGCCTTCCTTGACCATAGTTCTAGTGAAGAGTATTTTCCCTAAACGACTTATCCCCGAATTTCGCTCCGGAGTCCTGCCGACATGGCGATGAAATTAGATAAGAAAACCCACCTGACTATCGCTTACACCATCCTCACCGTGTTGCTCTTTCTCTTTATGCACAACTACCTGGGCACCCCGGTCGAAACCATCCCCTATAGTCAGTTCCGCAAGAAGGTGGCCGAGGGCAAGGTGGCCGAGTGTGTGATCGGCAGCGAGAACATCAGCGGCAAGTTCCGGCCTCCGGAGGGCGGCTTTGTGACCACCCGGGTGGAGGATGCCGAACTGGTCTCGGTGCTGATGGCCAACGGGGTAGAGATCAACGGTGCCCAGGAGAACACTTGGCTGACCACCCTGCTGTCTTGGATCCTGCCGGCGGTTTTCTTTGTGGGTATCTGGATGTTTATGGCCCGCCGGATGGGCGGAGGCTCAGGGGGCCTGATGTCCATCGGCAAGAGCAAGGCCAAGATCTACATGGAGAAGGGCACCGGCATCACCTTTGAAGACGTGGCCGGCATCGACGAAGCCAAGGAAGAACTGCAGGAGGTGGTCGAGTTTCTCAAGACCCCGGCCCGGTTCCAGGCCCTGGGCGGCCGTATCCCCCGTGGGGTGCTGCTGATCGGCTCGCCTGGCACTGGCAAGACGCTGCTGGCCAAGGCGGTGGCCGGTGAAGCCGGGGTGCCCTTTTTTTCGCTGACCGGTTCGGATTTTGTCGAGATGTTCGTCGGGGTGGGGGCAGCCCGGGTACGCGACCTCTTCGAGCAGGCCAAGAAACACGCTCCGGCGATCATCTTTATCGACGAATTGGACGCGCTGGGCAAAGCGCGCGGGGTCAGTTCCTTCGGCGGGCACGACGAGCGCGAGCAGACCCTCAATCAACTGCTGGCCGAGTTGGACGGCTTCGACACCAATGTCGGCATCATCCTGATGGGGGCCACCAACCGCCCCGAGATCCTCGACCCGGCCCTGCTTCGGCCAGGCCGCTTTGACCGTATGGTCACTGTGGACCGGCCGGATAAAAAAGGCCGCGAGGCCATCCTCAAGATCCATGCCCGTGGGGTTAAATTAGCGGCGGATGCGGATCTGCGAGATTTGGCCGCGCGCACGCCGGGTTTCGCCGGGGCCGATCTGGCCAATGTAATCAACGAGGCAGCCCTGCTGGCGGCCCGGCGCGGCAAGCAGGAGATCACCAAGGACGAACTTGCCGAGGCGGTGGAAAGGGCAGTGGCGGGGTTGCAGCGCAAGAGTCGGGTGCTCGGCGAAAAGGAAAGGCGTATCGTCGCCTACCACGAAGCCGGCCACGCCATTGTCGGCGAGGTGCTGCCCAATGCCAATGCGGTGATCAAGATCTCCATCATCCCGCGCGGGGTAGCGGCGTTGGGCTACACCATGAACATGCCCACTGAAGACCGTTATCTGATGACCAAAACGGAATTACTCGATAATGCCTGTGCGCTGCTGGCGGGCCGGGCTTCGGAGGAGATTGTCTTTGGCGAGGTTTCCACTGGGGCGGCCAATGATCTGCAGCGGGCAACCCAGATTGCCGAAAACATGGTCAAGGAATACGGTATGAGCCAGCAACTTGGCCTGGTCTCCCACCGCGAGGAAAGGCAGCCCCACTTTCTGGGTATGCCGGCGACCGATCGCAACTACAGCGAGGACACCGCTCGGCAGATCGATACCGAGGTGCGCCAGATCATCGCCAGCTCCTATGAGCGGGCCAAAGACCTCCTCCAGGAACACCGGCAGGTGCTTGAGCAGGTGGTCCAGATCCTTTGGGAGAAAGAGACCATGGAGGGGGAGGAATTGCGCCGGTTGCTCAAGGGGGAAGCTCCAGCTGAGGTCGCCACCCTAGACCCCGCTGCGGAACCGGTGGCAGGAAAGGTCGGCGACAACCCCGCCAGTGAAAGCGCCGCTCCGGTGGAAGGGCAGCTCAGCCCAGAGCCGCGATGATCTCCAACTCCACTGCCGCCCCCAGCGGCAACTGGTTTACCCCCACTGCCAGCCGGGCGTGAACTCCGCGCGGGCCCAGCACAGTGCTGAACAGTTCAGAAGCGCCGTTGACCACCTTGGCCTGTTCGGTAAAACCGTCTGCCGAAGCGACAAATCCTCCCAGCCTCAAGATTCGGGCCACCCGCTCCAGCCCCCCGGCTTCGGCCTTGAGAATACTCAGGCCATTCAGGGCGCAGAGCCGGGCAGCGGCGTACCCCTCCTCCACGCTCAATTCGGCACCAACCCGGCCTGCATAGCGGATCTTGCCGCCTTCCAGCGGCAACTGGCCGGCCACGAAGATCAGGTCTCCCCAGCGCACGGCGCGGATGTAGGCGCCGGCCGGTTGGGGTGGGTCTGGCAGCACCAGGCCCAATTCGGCCAGTTTTTCCTCGGCAGTCATATCCTCCTCCTTTGGTGAAGAACGTGCGGAGAAATATACAGGCGGGTGTGGTTCAGGGCCAAGGTGGGGGACTGGGCATGAGCGAGCCCTGGGAGAGCCTGGCACTGCTGAGGAACCGCGACTTTCTCCTGTTGTGGCTGGCCAATGGCCTGTGGTGGCAGGCCATGTGGACGGAGCAGATCATCTTCGGGTGGCTGGCCCTGGATCTGACCAACTCGGCCTGGTGGGTGGCCTTGCTGGGTTTCTTCCGCTCCGTGCCCATGCTCTTCCTCGGGCCTTTCAGCGCCGCCATCACCGACCGCTTCAATCGCCGGTCCCTGATCCTAGGCGCGCAGATCTGTGGCACCGCCGGCTACGCAATCCTGGTCTTGTTGCTGTGGCAGGGGAAACTGGAGTACTGGCACCTGGCGTCGGTGGCCCTGGCCAATGGGATCTGCTGGTCAGTGGATTGGCCGACGCGCCGGGCCATCGTGCCCGATCTGGTGGGCAAGGGGCGGGTGGTGGAGGCGATGATGCTGGAGAACATCATCCAGGGGCTGACGCGGGTCGTGGGACCGCTGGGGGCAGGGAGTCTGCTGGCCTTTATCGGCATCAAAGGGGGGTTGATGGTGCTCACCAGTATGGGGGTGGCCGGGGTGATGCTGGTGATGGCGATTCGTACCAGGTCGCGGGCTCCGGTGGCGCCGGGGGGGCTGCGGACCTCGTGGGCGCAGATGGGGGACGGGTTGCGGTACGTGCGGCGACATCCACGGATTTTCGGGGTAGTGGTGGTTACCGCCATCATGAACGCCTGGGCCTTCCCTTTCATGGGGCTGCTGCCGGTTTTTGCCCGCGATGTGCTCGGCCAGGGACCCATGGGGTTGGGCATGCTGGGTGCGGCCAGCGGCTTTGGCGCCCTGCTCGGTTTAATCGGGGTGAATCTGGCCCGCAGGCGGTGCAGCAACGAGTGGCTCTACGGGGGAGGATCGGCACTGGCCTGCCTGGGGGTAGTGGGGTTTGCCTGTTCTTCCACCTTCTATCTCTCCCTGGGGGCGATGGTGGTCTCCGGCATCGGCCAGGCCGGTTTCAGCATCATGCAGAGCACCATCACCCTGGTGGAGGCCACCGACGAGATGCGCAGCCGGGCCATGGGGGCTGTGGTGCTGGCCATCGGTGCGGCGCCCCTGGGCCAGTTGCAGAGCGGGGCCATGGCCACTGTCTGGGGGGCGCCCCTGGCCTGCGGGCTGCTGGCCTGTGGGGCGATGCTGGCCACCCTGGGCACGATGCTGCTACTGCCTGGCTTCGTCCGTACCCGTTCCCATCATTGACGCTCGGGGATGGGGCTTCTATATTCGGTGGAAATTCGGAGTCTATCTATGTCAGCCTCGGTCATCGCCGCCCAGCTCTACACGCTGCGCGAATACCTAAAAACCCCCGCCGACATTGCCTCAAGTCTGGTTAAAGTGCGCCAACTCGGCTATGAGGCGGTCCAGGTTTCCGGCCTGGGACCCATCGAGCCGGCCCGCTTGAAGGAAGCCGCCGATCAGGCGGGGGTGCGGATCATCGCCACCCACATCGGTTTTGAGCGCATCCGCAACGAACCCCAGGCGGTGATCGCCGACCACCAGTTGTGGGCTTGCCGCCACGTGGCCATCGGCGGCTTGCCCGCCGAGTACCGCAACGAGGAAGGCTTCCACCGCTTCGCCGCCGAAGCTTCGGCAGCGGCGCGACCCTTGGTCGAGGCGGGCCTGACCTTCAGCTACCACAACCACAGTTTCGAACTGGAGCGCTTCGGAGGGCGCACCGCCCTGGAGATTCTGTACGCCGAAAGTGACCCGCAGGTGTTCTCCGCGGAAATCGACACCTACTGGATTCAGCATGGCGGTGGCAATCCGGTGAGCTGGCTGCACCGCCTCAAAGGGCGCTGCCACCTGGTCCACCTCAAGGACATGGCCATGAAGGGCAGCCAGCAACTTTATGCTGAGGTGGGGGAGGGCAATCTCGAGTGGCCGGCGATCCTGGACGCCTGCCGCGAGGCGGGGGTGGAATGGTACATCGTCGAGCAGGATACCTGCCAGCGGGATCCCTTCGAGAGCCTCGGCATAAGTCTGATCAACCTGCGCCAGCTGGGACTGCAATAACGAGGATCACCTGATGATTCAAGTACAGATCCCCTGGGCCGCCTGGTACGGCGAAAAACCCTTCACCCTTCACTTTCCCGATTCGTGGCAGGTGGAGGTGTGCGAAATGAAAGGGGGAGCGGATCTGGGTGATGCGGGCATCCGCCAGCGCCTGGCCCAGTCCATCGGCGCTCCGCCCTTGCGTCAGTATGCCAAAGGCCGGGCCTCGGCCGCTATCCTGGTCGACGACCTATCCCGGCCCACGCCGGCTTTCCGCTTGCTGCCGTACGTCCTAGAGGAGTTGGCCGCCGCCGGCATCGGCGAGGACCAGGTGAAGATCATCTGCGCCCTGGCCGCGCACCGGCCCATGACCCGCGAAGACTTCGTCAAGAAGGTGGGCCTCGACATCGTCGAGCGCCTGCAGGTGCTCAACCACAATGCCTACGAAAACCTCGAATTCCTCGGGTATTCCAGCCGGGGCATCCCGATCTTTGTCAACCGAGACCTGATGTCCTGCCAGGTGCGCATCGCCCTGGGCATGATCACCCCACGGGGGGGCATGTTTGGCGGCGGGGCCAAGTTGCTCATCCCCGGTGCCTGTGGCCAGCAGACCATCCTGCTCAACCACCGCTACGTACACGAGCGCTTCCGCGAGCATCTATCCGAGGTGGGGAAGATGGCCGGCCTGGGCTACATCGTCAATCCGCTGCTCAATGCCAAGCTGGAGATCATCGAGCTGGTGGCCGGTGATCCGGACGCCGCCTTCGCGAAGGGCTGTGAGCTGGGCGCTGACCTCTACGCCACCCAGATCCCCGATTCCTTCGATATCGGGGTGTTCAACGCCTTTCCCAAGGACACTGAGTTGTGCCAGGCGCCCCTGGCCCTGGTGCCGCTCAGCGCTAGCAAGAAAAGCCCGCTCAAGCCGGACTCCACCATCGTCATCTGCGCCGCCTGCCCCGAAGGGCTGGGCTGGCATTCGGTGCTTGGGCCGGGCACGGCGCTGGGCGGCAAACCGGGCAATCCCCAGCACCGCACAGTGGTCTTCTCGCCGGGGATCAACAAGTGGGATTGTCTGGCCAAGTTTGGGCCGGAGGTCATTTTCTGCAAGACCTGGCCGGCGGTCCTAGCAGTCCTCGAAAAAGTGCATGGAAACCAGGCGCAGGTCGCGGTATTCCCGGCTGGCGCCATGCAGATGGCAGCCGCATAGAAACCTTTTACCGTACAGGAGCGTATCTAGTGGGACATCTGGAGCGATTTGAATTGGGGGGCAAGGTGGTGATCGTCACCGGGGCCGGCCGCGGCATTGGCCGGACCATTGCCCTGGACGCCGTGCGTTCGGGGGCCAAGGTGGCCGTGGGCAGCCGCACCACCGGTGAACTGGAAAGTCTGGCTGCCGAAATCAAGCAGATGGGTGGCGAGTGTTTTTACCATCACCTCGATGTGGTTTCGGTGACTTCGATCCAGGAGTTTTTCGCCGCAGTGATCGCCCATTACGGGCGCATCGACGGGCTGGTCAACAACGCCGGGTACAATAAACAGGCCCCCATCCTCGACTACGGTGAGGAACTCTACGACCAGATCGTGGATGCAAACCTGAAAAATGTCTTTTTTTGCAGCCAGGTCGCGGCCAAACAGTTCATCGCCCAGGGTGGGGGAGGCGTCATCGTCAACATCGCCTCTCAGGCAGGCTTGATCGGGGCCCCGGGGCGCGGGCCTTACAGCGGCGCCAAAGGCGGGGTCATCAACCTGACCCGCACCATGGCGGTGGAATGGGCCAAGCACAAAATCCGCGTCAACAGTGTGGCCCCGACGGTGACCCGCTCCTCGATGGCCGAGCAGGCCATGCGCGACAACAAGGCCTTTGCCGAGTCGGTGCGCACCATGAATCTCTTGCGGGGGGATCTGGCCGAACCAGAGGAGATGTCGGGGCCGGTGGTATTTCTGCTCTCCGAGGCGGCGAGCATGATCACCGGCCACACCCTGGTGGTCGACGGGGGCTGGACCGTTGCCTGAACCGGGTCAGTGAAGGAATTCAGCGGGGGCGCGCAGCGGTGCCCCCCTATTTTTTTGGCGAACTGGCAATCAAATCCAATTCCAAAGGAGAAGGTATGAAAAAGACGCTGCAGTACCTGTTAATCGCCGCTCTGGGCCTGCTGCCCGGCGCCGCCCTGGCCCAGATGAAGATCGGTTTCATCAACTCCGACCAGCTCAAGGAGCAGCTGCCCGAGATCAAGGCCGCCCAGCAGCAGTTGGAGTTGCTGCAGCAGCAGCGCACCCAGGAGGACGAGGGCCGGCAGGCCAAGCTGGCGCAGATGGAGGAGAACTTCCGCAAGCAGGAGATGCTGCTCAGCGAAGCGCGCAAAGCCGAAATGCAGGCCGAATACGAGGCCGAGGGGCAGAAACTGATTGAGTTCCGCCAGAACACCCAGGATGAGCTGATGAAGAAGAACTTCGAATTACACAACCCCATCTTCGAAAAAATCAACACCGCCATCAAACTGGTCGCCGAGGAAGAGGGGTACGACTATGTCTTGGATGCCGGCTCGGCCGGTGGGGCAGTGGTTTATGCCAATGACAAGTACGATCTGACCGACAAATTGCTCAAACGCCTGCAGGTGGCGGGGGCTGTTCCCGCCAAGGCGCCGGCGACTGGCAGCGGCAACTAGGCCGCTACCGCTTCGCCCACCAGACCGATGTTTTCGCGGATCTGCTCTTCGTCCATCATGCCGATGACCATGGAGTGGACTGCGGGGATGTCGAGCACAAAACGCACCGCGCGGGCCGGGTCCTGGGTCAACTCGCTGCCCCCGCCCACAATCTTCATGCCGTAGATCCCCTTGCCGGCGGCGGCCATCTCCTCGATGACCGGGACTACCTGTTCGGGGCCGGCGTCCATGGCGTGGCCGGCGTAATTGACGCGCGCCAGCACCACGTCTACCCAGGCGGTGCGGGCGGTGGTCTGGAAAGCGCCGAAGTCGTGGCAGGAGACGCCCACCGCGCGGATTACCCCCTGCTCCTTGAGGCGGCTGAGCACTTCCATCGGCCCCTGCATTTTGGCGGGCCATCCGGCTTCGGTGAGGCAGTGCAGCAGCAGGATGTCGATATAGTCGGTGCGCAGTTCCTTCAGGAAGCGCTCGACATCCCGCTTTACTTCGGGACCGGTGCGGGAAACGGTTTTGGTGGTGATCACCGCATTTTCCCGGCCCACCTCTTCCAGCGCCGCGGCTACATGGAGGTGGGTGCCATACTGGTCGGCGGTATCCCAGAAATTGACGCCCCGCTCGTGGGCGAATCGCAGCAGATAGGCCAGCCGGTCCACGCCCAGGTCACCCTGGTTGGAGCGATTGTTCCAGCCATTGGTGCCGGTGCCAAAACACAGGCGCGAAACGCGCAGGCCGCTCAGACCTAGATCCACCTGGTCGATCATCTCCATTCCTTCCTTCCTGAAAATTTAGCTGGTTGAGGTTTCCCGCAGCCTGGGGGCGTGGCGCAGGTGCCGCGCCTCCAGGCTGCGGGTGAGGTGGTCGCCGGCCCGGACGCCGGCCTGGGCCAGTCCTCCGGGCTGAAGGGCCACGTGGACCAGCAGGCGCACCAGGCCCACGGCGTCGTCCAGGTGAATGAACTCCGGGGCCAGAGCCTCGGCGCCCTGGTTGTGGTAATTCCCCAGCGGCAGCGCCAGGGCGGCCGTGCGGAACCCAGCCCTGTGCAGGACCGATGCTTCGCAGGTGCCGCCATCCATCAGCTTGCGCTGGAAAGAGAGGGATGTTTTGGTTTTGGCCAACTCACTGGCGAGCAAGGCCATGCCGCTGCTCAAATGCGGGTCGAAGAGGCTGGAACGGTCCCCTACGCGCACAATGGGCCCGGCGCCCAGGATCGCCCCGGCGCGGGCGCTGGAACACTCGAGATTCACATAGATCGCCCCCCGGTCCAGCCAGCCGCTTTGGCTGGCCTCGATCATGCCGGCAAACCCCACTTCCTCGGCGCGGGTCAGCAGCAGACCGACCCGCACCCTGGCCTGTTGGCGGATCAGTTCGTCGAGGAAACACAGGCCGGCGACTACACCGGCCAGGTCGTCACAGGCCCGGCCGTAGAGCAGCCGGCCGCGCCGGCGCAGCGCGGGCAGATTCCACATCCCGAAAGCGCCGGGGCCCAACGTAGCCCCGGGCTGCAGCCGCACCACAAACCCTTCGATCTCCCGCTGGCAGAGGTGGCCGCTGATGTGTCCTAACTGGGGCCGCTGGCTGGCGGCGCGGCGCGGGTCATAGAGGCGCACCCGGCTGCGGCAGGCCTGTGCCAAATTCACTCCCCCTAGTTTCTCAAAGAAATACTCGCCCTTGCCCACCGGCTGGGGAAAGCCCAAGCCCGGATGGTCCAGATGGGCGGTGACTATCAGTCGTGCAGCGCGGGAAGCCCTGGGATGGGAATAGAGCAAGAGCAGGTTACCAGCCGAGTCGCGGCGCAGGCGCAGGGTGGGCCGCGCAGCGGCAAAAGTCTCGACGGCGGCGATGACCCAATGCTCGTGGAAGGGGGCCGTGGGCAGGGGCATGAGCTGCCTGGCCAGGGTGAGGAAGGTTTCCTGATCCATAATTGACCCCAAAGGAGCGCAAAAAATAAGCAGACGTCAAGTAGCGCGGTGCGGGTTGGGTTTGGGGGTTGGAGCTGTTGTCGTCGGGTTGGTTTGGGGCGCCGTATTGATGGCGGGATGAGGGCCGCGTATATTCACCTCCATGGACCTGCTCAGACGCCTCTGGCATCTCGCCCGCGCCCAGCTGCCAGCTGGCAAAAAGAGCAGCTGGGAAGAGCCAGTGAATGGGCCCTCCTCCGGGACCGGCTGGCAACGGGCAGGGGAACCCGCCCCTGGGCCACCCTTCGATCCCCAACTGGCCCAGTACTACGCGAATCTGGAAATTCCCTACGGCGCCGACCTGGAGACCGCCCGGCGGGCCTGGAAACGCCTGCTGAAGAAATGCCATCCCGATCTGCACGCCAATGACCCGGAAAAGAGGCGTGTGGCCGACCAACTGAGTGCCCGGCTCACCCAGGCCTTTCAGGAACTGGAGCGAGCCCTTAAACCAAAGGAGAATAACTGAACCCATGTCCTCTACCTACGACCAGGTCAAAGGGTACATCCTCGAGTTGGGCCTGCGCATCTACGAGGATGTCCCCGGCGAGGAATTGCTCATCGTCGACGACACCGAGCGGGGCATTCGCAAGCTGATCCTCGACTGCGAAGACGGTATCCTGGTGCTGGAGCAGTTGATCCTCAGGCTGGAACCCGGAACCCCACCGCAGACCTACAAACGGCTGCTGCAGATGAACCGCAGCCTGGTCCACGGGGCTTTTGTGCTGGACGAGAGCGGGGAGCGTCTGCTCTTCCGCGACACCCTGGCGCTGGGCAACCTGGACTTCAACGAACTGGAAGCCACACTCAATGCCCTGAGTCTGGGGCTGGCGGAAAACGGGGCTGAGTTGCTCTCGTTTGCCGGGAAATAAGGAGGAGAAATGGCAGGTATTTTTCAGCGGCTCTTCAAGACCGGGCAGGCCGAGGCCCATTCCCTGGTCGACCGGCTCGAAGACCCGATCAAACTGAGCGAGCAGGCGGTGCGGGATCTCAGGAAGGATTTACACGAGAGCCTGCAAAGTTTGGCAGAGGTGAAGGCCATTGTCATCCGTGTCAACAAGGAAGCCGAGGACAACAAGCGCCTGGCTGCCGACTATGAACGCAAGGCCATGCTTTTGCTGCAGAAGTCTCAGGGCGGCGAGCTGGTCCCTGCCGAGGCCGAACGCCTGGCCCGCGAAGCCCTCAACCGCCGGGAGGAAGCCGCTGCCCGGGCCCTGGAGGCTTCCCAGCAGGCCCTGTCCCAGGGGCAGATGGCCGACAAGTTGCAGAGCAATATCAGCGAACTCAAGTCCAAGGTGGCGACCTACGAGAACGACCTAATCATGCTCAAGGCCCGCAGCAAAACCGCCAACGCCACCCGCAAAATCAACCAGCGCCTGGCCAATGTGGACCCCAGCGGCACGGTGAGCCTCCTGGAGCGGATGAAAGAGAAGGTGAACGATCAGGAGTCCCTGGCCCAGGCGTACGGGGAGATGGCCGACACCACCCACACCGTGGACGAGGAGATCAACAAAGCCCTGAAGGGCGGCACCTCACCCAAGGTGGAGGATTCCCTGGCAGAAATGAAAGCCAAGATGGGCATGAAGTGAGGCCTCGCTCCTGAAGCGCAGGCAGTTCCTCCGCACGCTCCTGGCCGGCTGTAGTCTGCCCTACCTGAGCCAGTGCCAGCCGGCGGCATCCCGCCCCATTCCCGGCGCCATTGTCAACGCCGCGATCCCCGGTCACTTGTTGCGCCAGCCCCGCCAGGCAGGGGATTTCCCCCCGGCATCTGGGCCTGCCCTGGATGCCCTCGTCATCGGGGGCGGTGTTTCCGGCCTGTGCGCGGCCTGGAGGTTGCGGCGGGCCGGGGTCGAAAATGTACTCCTGCTTGAGGTGGGGGACCAGTTAGGGGGCACTGCCCTGGCCGGCACCCTGCAGGGGCGGCCCGTGGCCTGGGGCGCCCACTACATCAACATCCCGCCTGCCGAAGCCGATTGTGTACATACCCTGCTACAAGATTTGGGGGTGATCACTGGATATGATGCGGCTGGCCGGCCCCAGGTGGTCCCCGAATACCTGTTGCGCTGGCCCCACGAACGGCTCTTCATCGAGGGGCAGTGGGCGGAGGATCTGGACCCCGGTGCCGGGGCGGGGGCCGGGGAGGTGGAGGTGTTGCGCCAGTTCGAGGACGACATGCTGCGCTGGACCCTGTACCGGGGCCAGGATGGCAGGCGGGCTTTTGCCCTGCCATTGCGCTACAGCAGCCGGGACTCGGTCCTGCGTGAACTGGATCAGCTCACCATGCTTCAGTACCTGCGGGCCAAAAACTGGAACTCGCCCCGCCTGGACTGGTTGGTGGATTACGCCTGCCGCGACGACTATGGCACCCCCCTGGACCAGGTCTCGGCCTGGGCCGGCATCCACTACCACGCCTGCCGCTATTACGACCGCCGCCTGCATGACCAGTACCCCGCCGACACCCTGACCTGGCCGGAGGGCAATGGTTTTCTGGTGCGGCTGCTGGCCGCCAAACTGGCGCCTGCCCAGTGGCGTTCCCAGGTTGCGGTGCTGCGGGTTGAACCTAGTGGCGACGAGGTCCGGGCCGGCTGCGTCGACACCCGCACGGGGGAATGTTTCTCGCTGCGGGCGCGCAGCGCAGTGTACGCCGGCAAGTTGCATACGGTGCCCTCGGTGGTGCAGGGACTGCCGGCGGACCAGCTTCGCGCCCTCGGGGCCCTGAGTTACTGTGCCTGGCTGGTGGCGGCAGTGCAGGTTTCCCGTCTGCCCCAAGGCAGGGGCGCTCCGCCGGCCTGGGACAATGTGCTCTATGGCAGTCCCTCCCTGGGGTACGTTGCCGCCGACCACCAGCAACAGGGGGCGCTGGGGCAGGGGAACAGGGTATTGCTCTACCACCTGCCCCTGGTGCATCAGGTGGCCCAGGCCCGCCGGGAACTGCTGGAGCGCGACCACGCCTTCTGGGCCGGGCAGGTGATGGCGGATCTGCGGCAGGCCCATCCCGATATCGGGGAGGTGGTGGAGCGCATCGACCTGTACCGGTGGGGGCACGCGATGGTCCAACCCCTGCCCGGGGTGATCTGGGGCGAGGGAAGCCGACTCCGCGACCAAGCCTGCGGGGCTCTTGCTCTTGCCAGTTGTGACACCACCGGGCTGCCCCTCTTTGAGGAGGCCTGCTTTGCCGGCATCCGGGCTGCCGAGCAGTGCCTGGCGCGGCTGGGCAAGGGGGACGAAACCCTGTTAAAAGGTCTGGCCGATGGCTGAGCCCCGTTTCACCCGTCTGGGACTCTTCCTGCTCTTGGTGGCGGTGGGGGCCGTGGCGATCTGCTCCATCATCTACGAGCTGCTGATCGGCAGTATCTCTGCGTATTTCATCGGCGACAGCGTGGAGCAGTTCTCGCTGACCATCGGTTTCTTTCTCTTCGCCATGGGTCTGGGGTCCTGGCTGTCGCGCTGGATCGAGGAGCAGCTCCTGGCCCGGCTCATCGCCCTGGAACTGTGGCTGGGCCTGGTGGGCGGGGTCAGTGTGGCGGTCCTGTACCTGGCCTTCGCCCAGGGGACGCATTACCGCTACTGGATGCTGCTGCTGACCACCATCATCGGTTCGCTCATCGGCCTGGAATTACCCCTGCTGACCCGGCTCTTGCAGAACTACGGCTCGTTGCGCACTACCCTGGCCAATGTGCTGTCGCTGGATTATCTGGGGGCGCTGGTGGCGGCCCTGCTCTTTCCGTATCTGTTGTTACCGGCCCTGGGCAACCTGCACACCGGGCTGCTCACTGGGCTGGTCAATGCCCTGGTGGGGACCGGCCTCTTGTGGAACTGCTGGGACCAGTTGACGCCTTCCTGGCGGCGGGGCCTGGCACTGCAGGCAGCCGTAGTGCTGACCGGGTTGCTGGGCCTGCTCGCCAGTGCCGGTGCCCTGCTCGAGCGCTGGGAGAGCGACCTGTACACCGACCGCGTCATCTACAGCCAGCAGACGCGCTACCAGAAGATCGTGCTCACCCGCTGGCGAGAAGACCTGCGCCTCTACCTCGATGGGCATCTGCAATTCGCCTCTGGGGACGAAAGGCGGTACCACGAGTCCCTGGTTCATCCGGCCATGACCTTGGCCCGCAGCCATCAGCGGGTGCTGATCATCGGTGGGGGCGATGGGCTGACCGCCCGCGAGGTGCTCAAGTACCCGGACGCCGAGGAGGTGGACCTGGTCGATCTGGACCCGGCCATGACCAACCTGGCCCGCCGCAATCTCGACCTGACCCGCCTCAACGAGAATGCCCTGAACTATCCCCAGGTTCGGGTGCTCAACCAGGATGCCTTTACCTTTTTGCAGGAGGCCCAGGTCCAGTACGGGGTGATCCTCATCGACCTTACGGACCCGCGCACTGAGGCGGTGACCAAGCTCTATTCGGTGGAGGGGTACCAACTCTGCCGGCGCCTGCTCAGCCCGGGCGGGGTACTGGTCACCCAGGCCACCAGTCCGTACCACGCCAGGCACGCCTTCTGGTGCATCGGCAAAAGCCTGGAGGAGGCCGGTTTCCGGGTCTACCCCTACCATGTCCTGGTGCCTTCCTTCGGGGAATGGGGTTTCCAGCTGGCTTCGATGGAGCTTCTGGCCCCGGACAAAGTGCAATTCTCGGTGCCGCTTCGCTTCCTGAGATCGGAGCTGCTGCACGGCATGTTCCTCTTCGACCCCGACATGGAAAGGGTCCAGGTGGAGGCCAACCGGCTTGACAGGCCGGTATTGGCGAGGTACTATCGCGATGAGTGGGGAGAATAGGAGTCTGCGATGTTTCGGAAATGGTTTGGCGGTGGAGAAGAGGAGGGCGAGGAGCCTGCCCGCACCGACTACACCCTCGACACCATGCAGGTGGGTTACCTGGTCGACTACGATCTGAAGACCTGGGAGGTGGTGGGGTACCATACCTGCGACTACGAGGGATTCGAGACCCAGGAATGGGAGCTGCGCTGTGGGGACGAACGGCGCTTTCTAGAAAAGGACGAAGACCAATTGGTGTTCACGGCCAAGATCGGGGTGCGGCAGATCCAGGAGAACGTGGCAGACGCCATTTCCCAAGACGGCGATCCGCCCAAGCAGCTCCATTTTCAGGATCGGGCCTACGCGGCAGTCGAGTCCAGCGCCGGCGAGATGCGGGAGGGCGGCAAGGGCCTGGGACACGACTTTGTCAGCTGGAGCTACGAGTCTGCAGACGGGAAGCGGGTGCTCTTTATCTCCCAGTGGGGCGAGCGCGACTTCCGCGCCTATGAGGGAGAATACGTGGAGGAATACCAGTTCACCGATATCCTGCCCAGTCCCAAGGAGGGTCAGCATTGATCGCCCTGATGTGGTGCTGCCTGATGCTGGCCGGCTGTGGCGGAGAGCATGACCCAGTGGAGAAATTGGTCCAGGATCTGAACCGCTACCCGGAATTCTCGCTGATCCTGGAGGATGTGCGCGAAGAAGAGGGGTTTTTTCCGGACTATTTCCTGCGCTTCAAAACCCTCACGGCTTCGGGGCAGAAGGTGGCCGGTCAGGACACTTTGGTCTACGAGGAGAAACTCAGCGAGGAACTCGAGGTCAGCGAGGAGGTCTACGCCCAGTACGAGAATTACCTGGGTATGGTGGTGGCCTCCAAAACCCAGGATGGCCGGCTGACCGGGTCGGGCCAGGCCCACCCACCCGGGTATCAATACGTGGACAACCCGCGCTACGGGTCCTGGGATAGCGGCGGCTTCTGGCAGTTCTATGGCCCGTACATGATGATGTCCCAGATGATGGGCGGCTGGCGGGTCAACCGCAGCGATTACGGCGATTACCGCCGCACCCACGAGAGCGGCCAGCCCTATGCCGGGCCCAACAGCGGCGGACGCACGCCCTTTGGCACCGGGGGCACCACGGTCGAGCGCACCCGGCCGGAGTTTTTCAAACGCTATCAACAGCGCTTGGGAGGAACTGGTTTCCGCGAGCGGGCCCAAAGCCGCATGGGCCGGGGCAGTTCCAGCTGGGGCAGCGGTTCGGTGCGGTCAGGTAAATGAAAGAGAGGTTTTGTGATGAATGAGCACCTGCTGCCCATGTTCAAGTCCGCGGTGTACATCCTGGAAGCCTTTGCCCTGTTGTGGCTGGCCAAGCTGGCGTACACCAGCTTGCATCGGCGGGTAGATTTGCAGGCCGAGCTTTTTGGCCGCAACAACACTGCCCTGGCCGTGGCCCTGGCCGGATATCTGTTAGGGGTGGTTTTTGCGCTGGGTGGGGCCCTGTCGGGCCCTTCGGCCGGCTGGCAGGCGGATCTGGTGGGCATTGCCCTTTCCGGCCTCAAGGCCATTGCCCTGATGCTGGTGGCCAGTTTCCTGTGCGAAAAGGCGCTCCTGCCCCATTTCGACAACACCAAGGAGATCGTGCAGGACCAAAACCTGGGCGCGGCTTTTGTCGAGGCCGGTCTGCATCTGGCCAATGGGCTGATCATCCTTTCCATCCTCCAGGGGCAGGGTCCCTGGTGGAGCGGGCTGGCCTTCTGGATGCTGGCCCAGGGGGTGCTGCTGCTGGCGGGGCTGCTCTACGAGTGGATCACTCCCCACGATGTCCACCGCGAATTGGAGCGCGACAACGCGGCCGTGGGGCTGGCCTTTGGTGGCGGGTTGGTGGGCATGGGAAATATCATCAGCCTGGCGGCTGGAGGGGACTTTGTTGGCTGGCAGGAGAGCCTGACCTTCTTTGCCGAGGATGCGCTTTTTGGCCTGGTGATGCTGTTCCTGATCAAGAAGCTGTCCGATGTTGTGCTGGCTGGCGGGGTGAAACTGGGTGCCGAGCAGGTGGAAGCGGCGCCCAACGTCGGCGCTGGCCTGTTAGAGGCAGTGGGGTATGTCGGGGGCTCGATGTTGATCGTTTGGGTGTTCTAATATGAAGGGTCAGTGCTTGCGGCGCCGCCACTGGAGCCAGAGGGCCGGCCCGCCGACCACCAGGTAGAACAAGGTGGCCAGGGCGTGGGTGACGGTGGCGCAGGCCAGGGCGGGTGCTTCGGGGATGCCGTAGAGTTGGTGTAGCCCCTGACTAAAGAAAAAATGATAGGGGCCGGCGCTGGCCGGGGTGGGGATGATCACCCCGATGGAAGAGAGGGTCATGATGACCACCGACGCGCCCAGTCCCAGCCCGGCGGTTTCGGCAAAACAACTGAAGGACGCGTAGATGATCAGCGCATAGCCCAGATTTAGCAGGGAGGAAGACAGGACGATCTCGGCGTACACCGCCGGGCTGTGCAGGGCTTCCAGGCCGTGCGTGAAGGTCTCCAGCAGGCCGCACACCTTAGCCGCCAGAGGCCGCGAGATCCGGCTGAGGATGCCCTCCACCAGCACGAGGGCGCGTTCGCGGTACAGGGAGGTCAACACCAGGGCGGCCAGCAAGAAGATACAACCCACCAAGGCCAGCAGGCTGAGCGGCGCCAGCAGCGGGAAGGCATCGTCGAGGCGCCCGCGCAGCAGGAGCAGCGAGATCCCGACAAAAAGGATCAGCCAGACCAAATCGAGGATGCGCTCGACCACCACGGTGGCCACCACCGAGGTGACGGGCAGCCCGCGAGTCCAGTTGAGGCTCAGGGCCCGCAGGGCTTCCCCGGAGCGGGGGATGGCGATATTCGCCGCATAACAGATGACCAGCGCCAGGCTGGCATCCCAGTTGGACACCCCAGGGGCAAAGGGCCGCATGAGTAATTGCCAACGCCAGGCTCGCAGCTGCACGGTCACACAGGTAATTACCAATAAGACGACCACCCAGGGCAGCGAGATCTGGCGCACCGCCTCCCACAGCGCCCCGGGGTCGGTGCCCTTGAAGGCCCAGTACAGAAATAGCGCCATCAGCCCGAGGCTGACCAGGAACTGCAGGGCGCGTTTGAGGATCAAGAGGGCTCCCAGGTGGTGGCCGCAGGGAGGAGGCGCTCAGGGTTTATGGTACACCGCCTCCGGATCGAAGATCCGTTGCTCGTGTTCCACCCACTGATGCTGGTCCCCGTCCCACCTGCGGTAGTAACACGAGAAATACCCCGCATGGCAGGCCCCCACCTCCTGCTCCACGCGCACTTCCAGGGAGTTCTCCTCGCAGTTGATCCGGATTTCCCGCACCCGCTGCACATGGCCTGAGGTCTCGCCTTTGAGCACCACCTGCTGCCGGGACCGGCGGTATAGGTACACCACCTTTTCGGCAGCGGTTTTCTCCAGGGCTTCCCGATTCATATAACACAACACCAGCAGGCGGTTGCTGGTGTGGTCGGTGATGGCCACCGGCACGATGCCTTTGTCGTCGAAGCGGAGTTGGTCGGCGATGGACATCTCAGGCCTTGGCAGGGGAGATCTTGCCCCGGGCCTCCAGCAGGGAGAGGATCTGCAGGGCGGCTTCCTGCGGGGTGCAGGTGCCCGTTTTGAGCACCAACTCGGCCTGAAGGGGCGCTTCGTAGGGATCGGAGACGCCGGTGAAATTGGCGATCTGACCGGCGCGGGCTTTCTTGTACAACCCCTTGGGGTCGCGTTCTTCGCAGAGTTCGACCGGGGTATCCACAAAGACCTCGATGAAATCCCCGGGAGCCATCAGGGCGCGCACGGCGTCGCGGTCGGCCCGGTACGGGCTGACGAAACTGGTCAGCGTGACCAGGCCGGCGTCGACGAAGAGTTTGCCCACCTCGCCGATGCGGCGGATGTTCTCGGTCCGGTCCTCAGCCGAAAAACCGAGATTCTTGTTGAGGCCGTGGCGGATATTGTCGCCATCCAGCACATAGGCCAGTCGACCCTGGGACATCAGGGCGTGTTCGGCGGTAAAGGCGATGGTGCTCTTGCCCGAGCTGGGCAGGCCCGTGAGCCACACCATGACGCCTTGCTGCGTGAGCAGGTCCTGCCGCTGCTCGCGGGTGACATGACCTTCGTGCCAGACAATGTTGGTGGCCTTGATCTGTGCCAAAGGGGAAACTCCTTTGCGAAATGGGTATGGATGGAGTACTATTAGAGCCAAACGGGCCCGAGAGCAGGCCAAAACCTGGTAGAAATAACGAATTTAGGGGCTGCGGATGATTCGTCAAGGATGGAGTGCCGCCTGGGATGCTCCGCACAGAGGAATGAGATGATGAATACAAGACCTGGCAAAGCCCGGTGGGTGTTGTGGAGCGGTGTCCTGGGCCTGGGTTTCTTTTCCCCCATGCCGGCCAAGGCCGGCCAGGCCGAAACCCTGACCAAACTGGCTGAAGCTGCCAACGAGCGCCGCGCAGAATTGGCCATTGGCAAGGCCCTGCCGGCCGCGCGGCGGGTGGTGGGTGGGCATAGGCAAGCGGCCCTGCTGGAGAAATTACAGGCCGCTGCCAGCCAGCGGCGTCTGGACCTGAGCGGCAAACCAGCAAGCCGGCCCCGCACGGACCAGGAGCGCTGGCTGGAGAAGTTGCACCGGCTCAGCCCCCCGTCTCTCTCTCCCTTCAAGGCCCCGGGGTATTTCCCTGCCCCCAAGGTGGCGGCCACCCAGCAGGCAGACGAGGACGCTAGGGGGGCCGTGGCAGTGACCTACGATGCCGGCGAGGGGACCGGACAACTGTTGCCCCTGGGCGACATAGATGCCTACCAGTTCGAGGGGCAGTTGGGCGAGGTCTTGGACATCGCCCTGATCAGTGAGGAGTTCGACGCGTACCTGGAGTTGGAGTACGAGGGCGAGGTGGTGGCGGTGGACGACGATGGCGGCGAGGGTACCAACTCGCTGATCGACGACTTTGCCCTGCCGGCCAGTGGCACCTACGTGGTGCGGATCCACGCGTACAGCGATGCCGGGGCCGGCACCTATACCCTAAGGGTGAATACGGGTGGGGCAGAGGTGGTGGACCAGGGAGTATTGGCCCTGGGGACCGCCAGCCACGCCATTGAGGAGGCGGGGGAGGTCCATCTTTTTCGCCTTGAGGTGGATCAGTATTCCCAGGTGCAGGTGCTGCTTTCCTCGGAGGATTTCGACACCTTCCTCAGCCTGTATGCCGGGAGCGCTGCCGCCGACCGGAGCGAGGCCAATTTGCTCGCCCTCGACGACGACGGGGGCGGGGGCACCAATTCCCTGCTCTCCCAGCCCCTAGAGGCGGGCAGTTATCTGGTGGAGGTGCGCGCTTTTTCTGCTGCGGCCTCGGGCGACTATACCCTGGCCTTAGAGCGCACCGCGCTGGGCGCAGACGAGGACAGTGCCGGCCCGGTCGTCCTCGGTCTAGGACAGACGGCAGTCGGGGGCCTTTTCCCGGCGGGTGAGACGGATTCCTATGTGGTCACCGCCGCGGCTGGGGACGTGCTCGATGTGAGCCTGGAGTCGGAGGACTTCGACGCCTATGTCGAACTGGTGGTCTTCGACGAGGCCATTGCCGTGGACGACGACGGAGGCGAGGGCACCAATGCGTTCATTGAGGATTTTTTCATTCCCGCCAGCGGCACCTATCTGGTGGTGGTACACGCGTACGACGATGCCGGAGAGGGTAGCTATAGGGTCGGAGTGGCCAAACAGGAGGCCCCCTGGACCCTGGTGGGCAGCCTCGGCCAAGGGTTGGCTGACGGCGCGTTGGAAGAGAGCGGGGACATCCATTTCTACACCTTGAGTCTCGATCAGTTGACCCAGGTGCAGCTGGACCTGAGTTCGGCGGAGTTCGACACCTACCTGACCCTCTATGCCGGGCAGGGGTTGGCGGATCTGAGTCCAGAGAACCAACTGGCCGCCGACGACGATGGCGGGGGTAGCCTGAACTCGCGCCTAACCTTGGCGCTGGAAGTGGGCAACTACCTGGTCGAGGTGCGCTCCTTCAGCAGCGAGGCGTCGGGCGACTACCAACTGGGCCTGACCCTGACTGGCCTGGGTGCGGACGAGGACCAGGCCGGCGTCCCGCCCCTCCGTTACGGGATCGGCGCTGAGGGCAGCCTGCTGCCGGCCGGCGACACCGACCGGTATTCCTTAGCCGGCCAGGCCGGCGGGGTGGTCGATATCAGCCTGGAGTCCGAGGACTTCGATGCGTACCTGGAACTCGAATACGCCGGCGAGGTGATCGCGGTGGACGACGACAGCGGCGAAGGATTCAATGCCCTGATCGGCGGTTTTGTCCTGCCTTTGACCGGCACCTATCAGGTGCGGGTCCACGCCCTGGGGGATGAGGCCACCGGTGCCTATCGCCTGGCTGCCGATGATGTGACCCCGCTGCTTTCGGCCAACAGCCAGGTCGGCACGGGCCGGCACCGCGGGCAGATCAGCGAGGCGGGCCAGCTTCAACTGTATCCATTCACCCTCGCGGGGGCTGCGGAGGTGGAGATCGAGTTGCTCTCCGACGAGTTCGATGCCTTTCTCAGCCTGTACCGCGGCACCGGGCCAGCTGACCGGTCGGCGGAAAATCTGTTAGCCCAGGACGACGACGGGGGGGAGGGGATCAATGCGCGCCTGGCGCTCTTGTTGCCGGCCGGGCAGTACCTGATCGAGGCCCGGCCGCTGATCTCGGGGATCACGGGGGCTTTCACCCTGGAACTGGGCACTGCTGCGGTGGCAAACGACGAGGACCAGGCCACCGCGCCCGCCCTCGCTGCGGGACAGGCGCGGGCGGGCCGACTCTCGCCAGCCGGGGATGTGGACACCTATACCCTGGCGGGCACGGCCGGACAGGTGGTGTCCATCGGGGTGGAAAGCGAGGACTTCGATGCCTATGTGGAAGTACTCAAAGATAGCGAAGTGCTGGTGGCCGACGACGACGGGGGCGAGGACCTCAATGCGCTGATCGCAGAGTACGCCCTGCCCCTCAGCGCCTCGTACCAGGTGCGGGTCCACTCCTACGCCGACGAGGGGGCCGGCACCTACAGCCTCAGTCTGGATATCAGCGGCGGCCAACTGGTCCTCAACAGCGCCATCGAGCCGGGCAATCACACCGGCCAGCTCAGCAGTGCCGGCCAGTTGCAGCTCTATCCCTTCCATTTGCAAAGCCGCGCCCAGGTGCAACTCGGTTTGAGCGCCACCCGTTTTGCCGCTGGCCTGGTCCTCTACCAGGGGGCGGTGCTGGCCGACCGCCAGCCGGCCAGACTCGTCGGGTCGGCCAGGGCCTTGGCCGCCGGTGAGCAGGTCCAATTTGCCCAGGAACTACCTGCCGGCAACTATTTGCTCGAAGTAGGGGCGGCCCAGGACGGCCAAGCCGGCACCTATGGGTTCTCGCTCAAGACCGCGGCAGTCCAGCAGGCCAGGGATCGGGTTTCCCTGGTTTCGGGGCAACTAAACCAGACCCGACTCACCCCCTTCTCACCGGTTCTGAAGGTGAGTCCGGGGGCCAAGATCAGCGGCCAGGTGGAGGTGGAGGTAGAGAATACCCACCCGCGCAGCGAGATCTTCCAATTGGTCCTGGTCCAGAGTTGGGGGGAAAGGCAGGAGGGGTACCGGGCCGTCGAAGACCGGGTGCTTTCGGGCAGCACCCGCCACTCCGTGGGCGTGGACCTGACCGCCCCGCTGGATGCCGGCACCTATTATCTGATCCTGGCGGCAGCGGCCGAGCCTGGGGCCGTCGAGATCGCCTCGGGCACCCATTGGGAGTCGGCGGGGGAGGCGCGCTGGGGCGATGGGGACGACCTGGCCGCCTGGTCGAGCCAGCAGGTGGACCAGGCCGTGCAGCAGGGCTGGGTGGAGGTGGACTGGTTCCAAAACTATCACACCCAGATCGGGGCCTGCGCGGTGGAGGTGGTGGTCGAAGCAGAGGAGGAAGTCTCCACCGGTCCCGTGGCCCTGGATTTCGATGCGGGACAGGGGGACCAGGGGGTGCGGCGCCTCGAAGGGGCCAGTCCCGGCCAGACCATCCAGGTGCAGCTCCACGTGCAGGGCGCCCCCAGCATCAACGGCTGGGGGGTCCAGTTGCAGTTCAACCCGGATCAGTTGCGCTATGTGGGCAGCAGCTTTGCCCCCAGCACCTTCATCCCCGGACTGGTGCCCCTGGTTGCCGAGGCCGCCGGCCAGGTCGAGGTGGGCGGGGCGGTGTTGGGCAGCACCGCCTCCAACTCTGGGTCCGGTCTGCTGGGCAGCCTCTCCTTTGAAGTGCTGTCCGGGTTTTCGGCCAGCACCAATCTCACCGCCTCCCAGATCAGCTTCAGGACCTTGGGCCAGGGCCGGATCAAGCAGAGTATCCGCGCGGTGGGCACCATCAGCGGCGGGGTGCAGGAACAGACGGGTCCCGTGGCGATGGACTTTGACCTGGCGGCGGGCGACCAGCAGCAAAGACAGCAGGAAGGGGTGCGGGCCGGAGACGTGGTGCAGGTGCAGCTCAATGTCCAGGGGGCGCCGCAATTGAGGGGATGGAGCGCGCGCCTGGAGTATGATCCCACTCAGTTGCGTTTTGTCAGCGGCAGTTTTGCCCCCAGTCTCTTCATCCCCGGCCTGGTATCGCTGGTAGGCCAAAAGGAAGGGAGGGTGGACCTGGGTGGCACCCTCCTGGGCAGCGGGCAGGGCAGCGCTGGAGACGGTGTCCTGGGCACCTTCTCCTTTGCGGTGTTGCCCGGCTTTGCTGCCAGTGCCGAGGTGGTGATCAGCCGCGTCAGTTTCAACACGCTGGCTAGCGGCGAAGTGGCGCAGGAGACCCATGCAGTGGCCACCTTCAGTGCCCAGGCAGCCCTGCCGGCCGATTTCGACGGCAGCGGGGCCGTGGACTTCTCGGATTTCTTCCTCTTTGCCGACCATTTTGGCCAGAGCGAAGGGGAGGCGGGTTGGGAGGCGCAGTACGACCTGAGTGAGAACGGGGAGGTGGATTTCTCGGATTTCTTTCTTTTTGCCGACAACTTTGGCCGCGAGGCTCAGGCCAAGTTACTGGCCCTGGCCCGCCAACTGCTGGGCCTGCCGGGAGGCGTCAGCCTAGACCAGAATTTCCCCAATCCCTTCAACAACGCCACCCAGATCCGCTATCAGTTGAACGAGCCGGCCTTGGTAGATCTCCAGATCTACAGCCTGACTGGACAGCGCATCCGGACCCTGGAGGGGCAGGTGCGCGAGGCGGGGATTTATCAGGTGACCTGGGACGGGCGGGACGAAGTGGGGATGTCAGTGGCCAGCGGGGCGTACTTCTGCCGCCTGCAGGCCGGCGAACACACCCAGGTGAGGCGGATGCTCTATATCAGATAAGAGATCAGGAGTTTCTGGTACTGCGAAAGGTCTAACAGTATGCCCCGCAATCCCTACCTGAACCGCTCCATGATCCGTTCGGTGGACCAGTTCTTCGGCCGCCAGCGCGAGGTGGAGCGCATCATGGCGCGGATCGGCGCTTCTACACCGCAGTCGGTGTCCATCGTGGGGGAGCGGCGGGCGGGCAAGTCCTCCTTGCTATGGCATCTTTTACAGGAGGAGATCTACAGCCGTTACCTCGATACGCCGGACAGGTACTTATTTCTTTTTCTGGACTTCCAAGGACAGCAGCGTCTGGATGAGGAGGGTTTTTGCCGCGCCTTTGGCCAGCAATTGAGGGATGTGGCCGACGCGCGGTTGGAGGTACCAGAGCTGCGCGACTTCGCTGGCCTGGAGGACATAGTACATACCCTGGACCAGGCCGGCCTGCGCCTGATCTGCCTCTTCGACGAATTTGAGAGCGTCACCCGCAACCCAGCCTTTGGCGCGGAGTTCTTCGGATTTCTGCGCTCCCTGGCCAATGCCCACCCGGTGGCCTTTGTCACCTCCTCGCGATTGGATTTGCAGCGCCTGTGCCATACCCGCCAGATCGCCGAATCTCCCTTTTTCAACATCTTTGCCCAGGTAAGCATAGGGCCTTTCTCCACGGCCGAGGCCAGGGAGTTGATCGCCGCGCCTTCTGCCGCCGCAGGAATCTCCTTGGAACCTTATAGCGAGGAAATCCTGAGCCTGGGGGGCCATCTGCCTTTCTTTCTGCAATTGGCCTGCTCCGCGGCCTTTGAATGCCTGACAGAGGGAGACCCTCAACCCCTGAATCAGGAGGTGGTGGAGCAGCGCTTCGCGCAGGAGGCGGTCAGCCATTTTCGCTACCTGTGGGAACACTTCACCCCAGAGCAGCAAGAGGTGCTGGGATGTCTGGCAGGAGGGAATACCCCTCCGGTCGAAAGAACCACCGTGATAAAGTCCCTAACTGCGGATGGGTACGTGGCGCAGGGGCGGCTCTTCTCGCGGGCCTTGGTCAGCTTCGTAAAGGAAAACGCGCCCCAGGTCATTCCCGTCCCTCAGGCAGCGCCGGCCTCCCCGCAGTTCCACCATCCTCAGGAAAGCCTGGTAGAGCCCGTGCCAGAGGGGCTCAGTCCCTTCCCGGAGATCATCGGCCAGAGTGCGGCCATCAGGCAGGTGGTGGCGCTCATGCAAAAGGCTATCGCTGCCGACTGCACTGTCCTGCTCTCAGGAGAGACCGGCACTGGAAAGGAGTTGGTGGCCCGCATCCTGCACCAGCAGAGCTGGCGTCGGGACGCTCCCTTTATAGCGGTGAATTGCGGGGCCATTGCCGAACACCTGCAGGAGAGCGAGTTGTTCGGGCACAAGCGGGGGGCCTTCACCGATGCGGTGGCCGACCGCGCGGGGTTGTTCGAGGCGGCTCAGGGCGGCACCCTGTTCCTGGACGAGATCAGCGAGACCTCGCCGGCCACCCAGGTCAAACTGCTGCGGGTATTGCAGGAGGGGGAGGTCAGGCGGGAAGGTGAAAATGAGGTCCGCAAGGTGGAGGTGCGCCTGATCTGCGCCTGCAACCGAGAGTTGGAGGAGGAGGTGGCGCAGGGGCGGTTCAGGGAAGACCTTTACTACCGGCTCTATGTGCTGGCCCTGCCCCTGCCCCCCTTGCGGGAGCGGCCTGCGGATATCGGGCTGCTGGTCGAGCACTTCCTGCAGGGTTATGAGAGGGGAATCAGCCCGGAGACATTGGAGGTGCTGGCGCACTACGCCTGGCCGGGGAATATCCGCGAGTTGGAAAACCAATTGGCCAGCGCCAGGGCTCTGGCCGGCGGGGAACGCCTAGAACCGGCCCACCTGTGGCCCAGGGTACACCAGCGCTCAGCCATGGCCGTGGACCTGACTTTTGGTGAAGGGCTGGGGCTTAAGGAGGCCCGCGAGGAGTTTGAGCGCCGGTTCATCCAGGCCCGGCTGGAGCAGTGCGGCGGGGACCTGGAGGCAGCGGCCCGGCACCTGGACATGTCGCGCAGCCGGCTCTACGAGTTGATCAGGAGGTACGGGTTGAAAGAGGGGTAGAGCGTCCGGAATACAGGACTGGCTGTCCGGAATACAGGAAAAAGCGGTGAGAACGGGCAGGATGACCTGCGCGCATCTTTTTTAATGAGCTTATTTATCAAGGCTTTGGCACCTGGACCTAGGGTGCCTTTTTCTTTTTTGGTGCAGTCCTTGCTATAAGCAGCCAAGGGCTTTGTGTAGGCTTTTCAATGCACCGGAGAGGAGGAGAGTATGTCGTGGAAAAGGATGCAATTCGCAGCATGCTGCCTGGGCCTGCTCCTGGCCGGCCAGGCCGTGGCGCAGACCCAGCCCCTGTTCTCGAGCACTCTCTGGGGAAGTCTCCCCTGTGGTGGCTCGGCCCTGGGAGACTACGACAACGACGGCTGGCCAGATGTATTCCGCCTGGAGTGCCGAGGGACCCAGGTTGCCCTGATGCACAACGAAGGGGATGGCGCTTTTTCCCTGGCGGAGCAGACCCGCAGCATTCAGGAAGCCCTGCCGCCGGACAAAAGGCTGGGGTACGGCCAGACCTTCGCCGACTACGACAACGACGGGGACCTGGATCTCTTTGTGCCCGTGGGCATGTGGGACTATGGCCAGCGCGCCCCCAATGTGCTCCTCCGCAATGACCGGGGTACTTTCACCGACGTGACCCTGGCGGCTGGCCTGACGGACATCAACAACACCGACAATGTGGTGTGGTTCGACTACGACCGGGATGGGTGGCTGGATGTGTACATGGGGAATCCGGCCTGCGGCGCCCCGGAGCAGCCGCTCCGCAACCTGCTCTACCGCAACCGGGGGGACGGCACCTTTGCGGACGCGACCGCCCAGGCAGGCCTGGATCTGGACCTGGGCAGTGGGGAGGCCATAGGCGGCTGCGGCGGGGGCACCAACGGCGGCATGGCCGGGGCTGATTTCAACGACGACGGCTGGCCCGATCTGTACATCGCCGTCTTCCGCGGCCCCAACTGGCTCTTCCTCAACGACGGCCAGGGCCACTTCCGCAACGCCACCACCCGGGAGATTGCCGACCCTGGCCAGGCCTTTGACGTGGCGGTGGGCGACATCGACAACGACGGGGATCTGGACCTGTTCCAGGCGGCCGGCGGCCTGCAACAGGCGGATCGTTCCCTGCTGCTGCTGAACGTGGGCCAGGGGCAGTTCCTGGACGTCACCGAGGGGGCGGGGGTCTATGTGGTGGGGGATGCGCAGGATACAGGCTTTGGGGATATCGACAACGACGGGGACCTGGACCTGACCCTGGGCCAGCCGCGCCGGGTTTTTATCAACGACGGCAGCGGCATGTTCACCGACGGGACCGCTCAGGCAATGGGCGAAAGCGCCGAGGATAATTATATCCCCGTGGCCTTCTGGGACTATGACCTGGATGGGCATCTGGACGGCCAGGGGTATAGAGCTTTCTTCCACAACAAGGGCAACACCAATCACTCGTTGCGGGTGGAACTGGTGGGCATCCAGAGCAACCGCAACGGTATCGGCGCGCGGCTCTTTGCCACCGCTGGAGAGGTGCGGCAGATGCGGGAGATCCTGGGAGGACGGGGTTTCAACCAGGACGAGATGGTAGCTCACTTCGGCCTGGGGCAAGGGACCAAGGTGGACCGGCTGGAGATCCGCTGGCCCTCAGGTCAGGTAGATGTGCTGACCGACCTCCCGACAGACCAGAAGATCCGGGTCTTCGAGGGGAGAGAGGGGTATCAGACGGTCCAGCCCGCGATCTGGAAGGTGGACCCGCCCGGCGTGGTGGTAATCGGCACCACCGCGGATTTCGACTTGGCTATCCGGCCCACCCTGTTCGAACCGGGGGCAACCATCACCCGGGTCAGTGCAGACCTCAGCGAATTGGGCGGCGCGGCTGAGGTTCCCCTGGTGGCGGCAGGGGATGGCACTTACCACCTATCTGCTCCCGCTCTGACCACCGCAGGTCCCAACCGCATGAGTCACATATCCGTCCAGATCGACCAGACCACCTCCCTGGGCCCCCACTGGACACAGATGTCCAGGAGTGTGGCGATGCTGCCGGCTGAAGATCAGGTGGTGTATGGCGACACGCTGGATGGGCAGTGGCGGGTGGAGACCGCGGATAAGGTGGAATTTGACTTGGAGGGGCGGGCTGTGGTATTCAGCGGCCAGGCAGCCCTGGCGCTGAAAACGCCTTTCTTCTGGAAGGTGCAATTTCTGCCCGCAGAACCGGTGGACCCCCTGGGATATAAGGCGCTGCGCTTCGCCTTTCACCCGGGCGATGCAACCGTGCCCCGGGATCGCAGCTTCAGGGCAATTATAAACGATGAGCCGATCATTTTGATGGGCCGGGGCCAAATCCTGGAAAGTGCCCGCATCGATATGGAGGTGAAGGACTGGCAAGTCGTGGAGATTCCGCTGGGTTCGCTCAAGGCACGCGAGCCGATCGCCTCGCTGAGTTTTCAGGGTAATCTGGAGGGAACGTTCTACCTGGACGATGTCCGCCTGGTGGTCGCTACACCCTCACCTGTCACGGTGGTGGAAGAAGAGCGCACCACTCCCATGCCCCAGTCCTTCTCTCTCTCCCAGAATTTCCCCAATCCCTTCAACAGCGAAACGGTGATCCGCTTTGCCCTGCCCGAAGGTGGCGAGGTGGAACTGGCGGTGTACAACCTGGCAGGACAACAGGTGGTAAAACTAGTGGAGGGAGTGCGGGAAGCGGGGAGCTACGCGGTGCGCTGGGATGGGCGGGATGGCGACGGGCGCGAACTGGCCAGCGGGGTGTATCTGTATCGGTTGCGGGCGGGAAAAAAGCTGGAGACACGGAAGCTGGTGCTGGTGCGCTGAGAGAGGACCCTCAGAGCTTGATCACCGCTACGATGACGCCTGCTAGAGCCACCATGGTGGCGATGGTCCAAGTGAAGCGCGAATCGAGACGGTCGCCCAAAGACCGATTGAGTTCGTCGATGCGTACTCCCAGGGATTTGCTGGTTCCGTCGATGCGGCCATTGAGTGCGTGGAATCCCTGGTGCATTTCCTGGCGGACGCCCTGGAACTCCTGGCGCATCTCCTGGCGGACCTCCTGGAACTCTTGCCGGGTTTCCTGGCGGACTTCCTGGATTTCCCGGCGCACTCCTTGGATGTTCTCGCGCAGATCCTGGCGCAGGTCCTGGATATCCTCGCGCAGATAGGAGATGCCCCAGGGGAGTTGCTCGGGCGGGGGAGAAGGTGGAGGAGTAGAGGCTTCGGTCATGGCATTCTTCCTCTGATTATGGGGAATATAACGGAGATCGCCGGATGTGCCAAGCGAGATAGCAAGGCCCATGCCCGTTGTTCCGCTGAGGAGAGGTGACATTGGAGGTGGCGTGCGTGTGGGGTGTCGGAGTCGGTCGTGTGCGCTTTTCAACGCACCATAGAGGAAGAAGGATAGGTCGTGGAGAATTTGAACTTGAGGATATGTTTCCTGTGCCTACTCCTGGCCGGCCCAGGCGCAGCGCAGAACTTTTTCGAGGTGCCCATCGATATGCCATTGCCGGTGTCGACCGGTGTCGCCTGTGGGGACTACGACAACGACCAATGGCCAGACATCTTCCTGACAGGAAGTACCAATCCTCAACCCCCTGATCCGGCTATACTGCTGGGCAACCAGGGGAAGGGCCGTTTTGCAGACCGGACGGCGCTCATCGAACCGTACCTCTTTCCCAACACTGACACGGGCGCGGGCGTGATTTTTGGCGATTACGACAACGACAACGACCTGGATCTCTACGTACCGCGGGGTTTTATCTTTTCCAGCGCCCGAGACCGGCTCCTGCGCAACGATCAGGGGAGGTTCACGGACGTGAGCCTGGCCGCCGGCCTGACCGACAGCCTGCCTTCGGGCAATGCCATCTGGCTCGACTACGACCGGGACGGCTGGCTGGACCTCTATGTGGGTCACTGGGATCTCAACTATGACGCGCCGGACCTGTACAACACCTTGTACCGCAATAGGGGCGACGGCACCTTTGCCGAGGTCACCGAAGCAGCTGGGCTAAAGATGAATCTGTACCCTCCTGGTACGGTCCGCCATGGAGGCAGCGACGGCGGTATGGCAGCGGGGGACTTCAACGACGATGGCTGGCCAGACCTCTATCTGGGGGTCTCTGAAGCGCCTAACCGGCTCTTTCTCAACGATGGCCAGGGTCATTTCCTCGATGCCACTACCAAGGAAATCGGGGACGAAGGCCAGGCCCTGGGCGTGGCCGTGGGCGATATCGACAACGACGGGGATCTCGATATCTTCCAGGCTGCCGGGGGATTGGGAGGGTCCTTCCGCTCTTTGATGCTGATGAATGTAGGACAGGGGCAGTTCCTAGATGTCACCGAAGGGGTGGGGCTCACAGGATTGGGGGCCCAGGACACCTTTGGGGCTAGCCTGGCAGACATCGACAACGACGGGGATCTCGACCTGTTGATCGCCACCCCTACCACGCTCTTCTTGAACAACGGCGACCGCACCTTCATCGATGCCACCTCGCGCTCAGGACTGAGCAACATCGGCGGCAATCTGGCCTTTCTGGACTATGACCTGGACGGCTTTCTGGATCTGATGAGCAGAATCGGAGTTGTTCGCGGGGTGGCGCCGAAAGGGGTGTTCCACAACCAAGGCAATGGCAATCACTGGCTCCGCGTAGAACTGGTGGGCACCAGGAGCAACCGCAACGGTATCGGCGCCCGGCTCTTTGCCACCTCTGGAGCATTGCGGCAGATGCGGGAAGTCCTCGGCGGCATGGGCAATGACCAGGACGAGATGGGGGCCCACTTTGGCCTGGGCGAGCGTACCTTGGTGGACCGATTGGAGGTGCGCTGGCCCTCCGGGCAGGTGGATGTGCTCACGGACATTCCCGCAGACCAGGAGGTTCGGGTGTTCGAAGGCAGCACCCAGTACCACCACGTCGAACCCACGCGCTGGCAGCAGGCCCCCCCTGAGACCCTGGTGGCAGGCATCGTCTTCCATTTGGACCTGGCAGTCCAGCCTGTGCTCTTCGAGCCAGAGGCACGGATCACCCGCGTCACGGTGGATCTGAGTTCCTTGGGCGGAGACGCCGAAATCGCCTTGGCAGCGGAAGGCGATGGCACCTACCACCTGCGTGATTTCCCCATCACCGCCCCCAATGGCGTCCACACCCTCCATATGCTGATCGACCAGACCACCTCCTTGGGGTCGTACTGGACCCGGTTGTCGCGGCAGGTGACCGTGGTGCCAGCCGGAGATCTGGTAGTCTTTGACGAGGCCCTGTCTCCAGGTTGGCAAGAGGAGCACCATCGCACCGTGGAGATCGCCGACCTGGCTCAGAGCGGGGAAGTCCACGCGGGTAGGGTGGCTGGGATGTTTCAGGCCAGGGGCAGTTTTTCGGGCTGGAACATCACCTTTCGAGCGGCTGTGCCGGTGGAACCCTTCGGGTATACGCTGCGCTTTGCCATCCGTCCGGGAGAGATGACCTTGCCTGGTAATGCGCGATTCACGGTGAGCCTGCTCCCCGGCAAGGGGGTGAATCTGTTGGACAGTGCGCGGGTGAACCTATACCGCAAGGAGTGGCAGGTGGTGGAGATCCCGATGGAGGCCTTTGAACGAGAAAGTCCGATCGAGTCGATCATCTTTTCCGGTAATTTTGCCGGCACCTTCTACCTGGACGATATCCGCCTGGTGGCCGCTACCCCCTCATCCGTCACCGTGGTGGCAGAGGACCGCACCACGGCCCTGCCCCAATCTTTCTCTCTCTCCCAGAACTTCCCCAACCCCTTCAACAGCGAGACGGTGATCCGCTTTGCTCTGCCAGAGAGCGGAGAAATGGAGCTGGCGGTGTACAACCTTGCCGGGCAGCGGGTGGTGAGGTTGGCGGAAGGAGCGCGGGAAGCTGGGGCCTATACGGTGCGCTGGGATGGGCGGGATGCACGGGGGAGCGAACTGGCCAGTGGGGTGTATCTGTATCGGTTGTGGGTGGGAGAAAAGGTGGAGACGCGGAAGCTGTTGTTGCTGCAATAAACAAGGGCCTCAGGGCTTGAGCACTGCCACAATGAGGCCAGAAAGGGCGACCATGGTGGCGATGGTCCACATGAAGCGTCCGTCGATCCGTTTGAGCAGGAGTTCGTATCGGTCGTCGATGCGCGTGCCCAGGGATTTGCTGGTTTCGTCGATGCGCGCGCCTAGGGATTTGTTGGTTTCATCGATGCGGCCATTGAGCGCGTGGAATCCCTGGTGCATTTCCTGGCGGACCTCCTGGAACTCTTGTCGGGTTTCCTGGCGAACTTCCTGAATTTCCCGGCGCACCCCGTGGATGTTGTCGCGCAGGTCCTGGCGCAGGTCCTGGATATCCTCGCGCAGATAGGAAATGCCCCAGGGGAGCTGCTCGGGCGGTGGGGAGGGTGGAGGAGTAGGGGCTTCGGACATGGCGGTTTTCCTCTGAATAAAGGGAATATAACGGAGAGCGCCGGATGTGCCAAACGAGGTAGCAAGGCCCATGCCAGGTATTCCGCTGAGAAGGCGTGGCCTTGGAGGTGGTGTGAGTGTAATGTGCTGGAGGCGGTCGTGTAATTTCTTCTACTCGCTAAAGAGGAGGTAGGAAATGCGCTGGAGAAGGTTGAACAGGAGGGTGTTTTTCTTGGGCCTGCTTCTGGCCAGCCCAGCCGTGGCGCAGTCCATTTTCACCGAGGTGACTGTAGAGGCAGGCATCTTGCCTGTAAGGGGGTCACGGGCTGCCCTCTTGGGGGATTACGACCATGACGGCTGGCCAGACCTGTTTCGCCCGTGGCGCCTCAATGGCCAAGTGACCCTCTATCACAACGAGGGCAATGGCCAATTCACGGACCACACTGCGATGGCAGTCCAGGACGAAATGACGTCAAGGTTCAAAGGGGGTGGGTCCATCTTCGGGGATTACGACAACGACGGGGACCTGGACTTGTTCATCCCGGTTGGGGCGTTCCTGTCAGATCAGGCCGGTCAGAATATCCTCCTGCGCAATGACCAGGGGGTATTCCACGACGTGGCCCTGGAGGCCGGCCTGATCGACAGCCTGCCCACGGACAATGCCCTGTGGTTCGATTACGACCGGGACGGGTACCTGGATCTGTATCTGGGAAATCCGTGCGGTACGCCGGAACAGTCGGTCACCAATCTGCTCTACCGCAACCGGGGGGATGGCAGCTTTGAGGATATGACCGAGCAGGCAGGTCTGAGGTTGCAATTGGGGAGCACTGAAGAGGCAGGCGGCTGCGGTGGCGGCAGCAACGGGGGCATGGCAGCGGGGGATTTCAACGGCGATGGCTGGCCCGACCTGTACCTCGCCGTCTTCCGCGCTCCCAACCGCCTGTTCCTCAACGATGGACAGGGGCACTTCCGGGATGCCACTACCAAAGAGATCGCCGATCCGGGCGAGGCCTTTGGCGTGGCAGTGGGCGACATCGACAACGACGGGGACCTGGACATCTTTCAGACCGGCGGCGGCAACGATGATCTGAACCTCCCCTATCGCTCTCCGCTACTGCTCAACCTGGGGCAGGGACAATTCCTGGATGTCACTGAGGGGGTGGGACTAGGGGGAATGGTTGGCCAGAACATCCTGATCGGCACGCTGGGGGATATCGACAACGACGGAGACCTAGATCTGATCACCGGTTCCCCCCATTTCCTCTACCTGAACAACGGGGACGGCACCTTTGTGGACCAGACCGCTCAATCTGGCATAATAACAGCTAATGTTGTAGCTCCCTTTGGTTTTGGGGACTACGACCTGGATGGGTTCCTAGACGCGTGGGATGGGGTGCGGTTGTATCACAATAATGGCAATGGCAATCACTATCTGCGGGTGGAATTGGTGGGGGTGAAGAGCAACCGCAGCGGTATAGGGGCGCGGGTGTTGGCCACTGCCGGAGATTTGCATCAGATGCGGGAGGTCCTCGGAGGGTACGGCTACAACCAGGACGAGTTGGTGGCCCACTTCGGCCTGGGCCAACGCACCCAGGTGGACCGACTGGAGATCCGCTGGCCTTCGGGACAGGTGGACGTGCTCACCGATATCCCAGCAGGCCAGAAGATCCGAGTCTTCGAGGGGCGAGAGGGATATGATATGGTCCATCCCATCCGGGCGACCGTGGATACCCTGGTGGCCGGGTCAGCCACGACCCTCAAGGCCACGGTGTGGCCCGCCTTGTTCGAGAAAGGCGCCCAGATCACCCAGGTCGCAGCTGATCTGAGCAGCCTAGGTGGCCCTGCGGCTATGCCTCTAGCCGAAGCGGGAGCGGGCACGTATCGATTGGAGTACCCGCTAGTGGTAGGAGCGCAGAATGAGTTGAAGGATATCCTCATCACAATCGACCAGACTACTTCCCTGGGACCGTATTGGACCCACCTGTCCCGGCAAGTGGTCGTGGTGCCGGCAGGAGACCTGACGGTCTTTGGCGAGGCCATAGCTCAGGGCTGGCAGGCGGAGGGCAATAGCAGGTTGAAAAGGATGGACCTCAGCGAAACCGCGGTGGTCCACCAGGGCCGGCTGGCCGGTGCTTTTGCGGGGGAAGCCGCCAGTTCACCCTGGAGGGTGACCTTCAAGCCCCTGGCACCGGCGGGCTTGGTGGGCTATACTGCCCTGCGCTTTGCTTTTCATCCAGGAGCGGCAGCACTTTCGGACCAATCTGAGTTCAGGGTCCGGTTGAGTCCTGCCAACTCCGTAGACCTGTTGGCGCGGGTGGATATGGGCCGCAAGCAGTGGCAGGTGGTGGAGATTCCCCTGGGAGAGTTCGGCATAAAAAATCAGCTTGAGGCGATCAGCTTCTCCGGGAACTTCGCCGGCACCTTTTACCTAGATGATATCAGCTTGCTATCGGTCACACGCTCACCAGTCACCGTGGTGGCAGAGGACCGCACCACGGCCCTACCCCAAGCCTTCTCTCTCTCGCAGAACTTCCCCAACCCCTTCAACAGCCAGACCTTGATCCGCTTTGCCCTGCCAGCCAGCGGCGAGGTAGAGCTGGCGGTGTATAATCTCGCCGGGCAGCGGGTGGTGAGGTTGGCGGAAGGAGCGCGGGCAGCTGGGGCCTATACGGTGCGCTGGGACGGGCGGGATGGCAGTGGGCGCGAGTTGGCTAGCGGAGTGTATCTGTACCGGCTGAGGGCTGGAGAACAGCTAGAATCGCGCAAGCTATTGCTCTTGCAATGAGATCGGCTGATATGCGGCAGTTCAGAGCTTGATCACCGCCACGATGACACCCGCTAGAGCCACCATGGTGGCTATGGCCCAGGTGAAGCGCGCGTCGAGGTGATCTCTCAAGGAACGGTATGTGTCAAGGACTTTGAGACAACTCGGGTGTAGCATTTGGTGTAGCATCTGTTGCGCTGGGACGGTCGCGATCGGGTTTGTTGATCCAGACCGCCGTGGGCAGCTGCTGGACCCGGGGCCGTCCGCGGACAAAGCGTTCGGGATGGGCCTCATAGGCGGCCTGCAACACCTGTTGCCGCTGCGCCTGAGTTTCCTTTGCCTGACCGTAGTGGACGGTGGCCGGGGTCAGCAGTCCCAAGCCGGTGTGATAGTGCTGCTGGTTATACCATTGGAAGAAAGCCTGGGCCCAGGCCCGGACCTCGGCCAGCGAGCCGAAGCGATCGGGGTAATCGGGTCGATACTTGAGGGTCTTGAAATGCGCCTCGGAGTACGGGTTATCATTGGAGACGTGGGGCCGGGAATGGCTCTTGGTGACCCC